>NZ_JCAJZS010000003.1:0-529925 GCF_059510375.1 Shimazuella sp. NTD250
GATGAGGAGAGATTAAGATGACGAGAAAGATATGGGTGTTCGATACGACTTTGCGTGATGGAGAGCAAGTTCCTGGAGCAAAGCTAAATCTTTATGAAAAGGTTGAGGTAGCCCAGCAGTTGAGAAAACTGCAAGTGGATATCATTGAAGCTGGTTTTCCTGCATCCTCAACTGGTGACTTTCAAGCGGTAAAAGCAGTAGCAGAGAAAGTAGGAAATACGGATGACTTGATGATCACCGCATTGGCAAGAGCAGTGAAATCGGATATAGATGCAGTGTATCACAGTGTGAAATATGCAGTGAATCCCTTGATACATATCGTTTTAGGGACATCTGATATCCATGTGGAGAAAAAGTTTGGTAAATCCAAAGATCAAATTCTCGATATTGGAATAGAAGCGGTCAAATATGCAAAAACATTGCTACCTGATGTTCAGTATTCTACAGAGGACGCATCCCGTTCTGATTTTGAATATTTGTGGTCCACTATTGAAGCAGTAGTTAAAGCTGGAGCCACCATTATCAATGTTCCGGATACAGTAGGATATGCAGTTCCAGAAGAATTTGGAGAACTGATCTTTAAATTAAACGATCGGTTGAAAAATGTAAACGATAAAGTATTACTGAGTGTACATTGCCACAATGATTTAGGGATGGCGACTGCGAACACATTAGCTGCGATAAAAAATGGAGCAGATAAAGTGGAGTGTACAATCAATGGAATTGGAGAGCGTGCAGGAAATGCTGCTTTAGAAGAAGTAGTGATGGCACTTCATACTCGCTCAACCGTTTACGGTGCCTATACCGATATCAACAAAAAAGAAATCATAAATGCATCCAGATTGGTTAGCAGTTTTATGGGCTTGGATGTACAAGTCAACAAAGCGATTACAGGTGGAAATGCCTTCGCTCATTCTTCTGGTATTCATCAAGATGGATTGTTAAAATCGAGAGATGCTTATGAGATTATCCGTCCAGTCGAGATCGGATTGGAAGATATGGAGCTGGTTTTGACTGCACGTTCCGGTCGACACGCAGTCAAAAATGCTTTATGCAAACTAGGGTTTCAATCATTAACAGAACAGCAATTTGAAGGGATTTTTGCAGCTTTTCTAGCGCTGGCAGATGCGAAAAAAGAAGTATACGATCATGATCTATATGTATTAGTGGAAAACTATTATCGAGAACACGAGAAAAATCAAGATATGATGTACAGTGATCAGTTTTATGAATTAGTTGATCTGCAAGTCATTAGTAATACAACTTTTCCGTCTGCGAGTATTCATTTGAAAAAAGGTGATGAGACAATAAAGGGAAGCAGTGTTGGAGATGGTCCGATCGATGCACTTTATTCAGCTATCACGGATGGGTGTGGCTTTGATGTAAAATTAATGGAATATCATATTAGTAGTGTATCCAGAGGAAAAGAAGCTTTAGGGAAAGTAAAGATTCAAGTGGAGTATAAAGGGAATACCTATACAGCAAAAGCAACAGATACGGATATTATGAAGGCAAGCGCATTAGCTTATATCAACGCAATAAATAGTATTGTAGTAGAACACTTGATTTTAGTAAATTAAGAAACTGTGAGGTTCCATAGTATGAATGAAAGAGTACAGACAGTAGAACAAATCCTACAAGATATTGGACATTCCCAGGAAATTGTCACATTACCAGATGATGCTCATACGGCTCTTGCAGCAGCGGAGGCGATAGGATGTGAAGTGGCACAGATCGCTAAATCGATTATCTTTCAGTTAGAGGTATCAAAAACTGCGTTGCTAGTAGTAGCCAGCGGGATAAATCGGATTGATGAATCAAAAGTAGAGGACGTAGTAGGAGAAAAACTTGCGAAAGCAAATGCCAACTTTGTCAGAAAACAAACAGGCTTTGTCATCGGTGGAGTAGCACCCATTGGGCACAGTAATCCGATACAGATTTTGATCGATGAAGATTTACTGCAATACGAAATCATATGGGCAGCAGCAGGACATCCGAAGACGGTGTTTCAGATGACACCGGATGAATTGGTGCAGATGACAGGTGGAAAAGTTGCAAACGTGAAAGAATAAATATAAAGAAGGAGTTGAACATTGATTCAACTTCTTTTTGTTTAATAAGAAATTTTTCAATGTGAAATATATAGTATAATCAGATAGTCAAATCCACCACAAAGTTAGGCCTTAGGTGCACTCTCTTGGAGATTGTATCTGGGTCGGAGCTCGTTTATCCGTGTATTTATCAGGAGAATGAAGAACAGATAAAATTTCGATTCAATGATATAGAAAGGCTATAAGGATTTCAAAGGAGGAAGAAAGTGAAGGATCGATTACGTTCCTATTTGGGGATATGGTGGAGAAAACCTATCCTACAAACCAATGGAGAGGAACGAAAAGCAACTTGGTTGGAATTGTTCTATGATCTAGTGTTTGTAGAGATTTTTGCAGGTATTTCTTCGAATTTAGAACATCATTTAAGCCTATATGCGATAGCAAAATTTTTACTGATCTTTACTTCAGTCTGGCTAATTTGGCATAGTTCAACCATCTATAACGAACGATATGAGATGGATGATGTCCGGCATCGTTTTTTTACTTTTCTAAAAATAATTTGTTTAGCTGGTATGGCTTATTCTACAAAAAATATAGAGACAGATTCAGCTAATATTTTTGTTATCTTTTTTATCATGGCACGATTGATACAGATTTATCTTTGGTTATCTGCTGGGTATTACCATCATTTAATGAAAAATTTATCACAAAAGTATACGATTGGTTTTAGTATTGGAATTATTTTCTGGATAATCTCTATATTTGTTGATGGACCGTTACGCTATATTTGTTGGATAACTGGGATATTAGTGGATCTATTCACTCCCATATTCACCTTAAAAGATCAAGAAAAACTTCCCCCCCTCAGTCAATCTCATCTTCCAGAACGTACAGGTTTACTTACCATGCTAGCGATTGGAGAAATGGTGGCCGGGGTAATCCACGGTGCTTCGACTGTTGCAAACATATCTAGTTCTGTAATTTGGAGCAGCTTAATTGGTTTAATCCTATCATTTGGAGTATGGTGGGTGTATTATGATCAAATCATGTATCGATCCTTTCGCGGTAGGTGGTACACGATGATATGGATATATCTTCATTTACCGCTCTGCATGTCCATCGCTATGCTTGGAACGGGAATTTTAAATGTGATTGTGGAAATGAACAATAATAGTTATATGGAACATTGGTTTCTCTGTATTAACGCCGGAGTTCTTTTGATATGTATAGGTTATATTGGTATTGTTAGTAGTTTTGTAGGTATAAAAAATAACATTGATTTTAGTAATCAGTATCGGAAGATTGCTATATCTAGTATGATCTCAGGAGTTTTAGCGATTGCATGTGGATTATTATTTGATGGGCAGTCTAACTTTATTATTTTAATAATTCTAACCCTTATTATCTTATACCAAGTAGTATGTGGTTTATTCTTTTGGAGACATCAGAAATAATTTGCAGCACCTCTCCTTAATCGAGAGGTGCTTTCGCTTATGAACCTACCACACTGTCTTTATCCTTTGGAATCCATCCACGACAATAAAATCGCAGAAAAGCGAAGATACAAAGAATGAGCCAGTATCCCATTTCGATAAAGAACAAGCTCCGATAGTTCCATTGGTTGTTGATTGCAAACCACACACCTGCGCAGTAGCAAATGGAACTGATGAAATCAGTCAACATCAGCCACTCGTTGTACGTGACCCCGTTGAGGGACTGCGTCACACACTTATAAATGCCCCAAATGCTATCCATGATGACCAGCATCATAAGCATCCAGTAACTCATATGTGTGATGTGTGAGTCATGAGTAAAGAGTTGGATAATCCACTTGCCTATCAGAAGTTCCAGTGTCAGCAGGAGCCCGTATACACCAACCATCACTTTGATCGCCCAATTACAGTAGCGCAGGGAATTTTTATAGTTTTTCATCCCATACTGCTCTCCTACCAAAGGGATCAGTGCACTGGAAAATCCAGTGACCCAGGCGACATTGATAGTGTTTTTAATTTGCCATGCGATGCGATAGGCAGCAAAGGCATCTTCACTTCCAATCTTCAACATAGCATAGTTGAAGGTATTGGTGACGGACCACCCAGCCAAAAGGGCTGCTGCGTTAGGTAGTGATTGCTTGATTATTTTTTTCTGTAGTGTCCAGTTGACTTCAACCGTAAAGTCAACCTGTGAAAACACCTTTTTTTGCAGCTTATTTCGCCACATATAAACTGCTCCGATTGTGGTGGAGAGAACAGTTGCGACGGCTGCTCCTTTAACACCTTGGTGTAGATAGAAGATACAGAAGTAATCGAGTGGCAGATGAATGAGATTCATTCGCCAGCCAGTTTGAAAAACAGACCTGCTATCTTTAACACCTCTAAGGATAGCTCCCATCGTTTGCATCAGCCATGTTACGATGGAGCAACCTCCGACAATACGGAGATAGGTTGACGCTTCTGCTGAGGTCTGTGTATCTACACTGAAGAAGGAAACCATCTCATGTGCAAAGCAGATGATTAAAATGCCGCCAAGCAGACCGAGAACTGCAGTTAGGATCAAACCTTGTACAGCGACAAGTCTGATCTGGTCATCCTGATTCGCCAATGGTTCGTCTTTTTCTAGAAGATTTTCACCACCTTTGCTTTGTGCTACAAAAGCAGAGGTGGAGTTGGATACTGAAAACGCTACGGTGGCAATCGTTGCTAGGATCGTGGTACTGATTCCCACTGCGCTTACAGCAACTAGATTGATTTTTGCGACGAATACAGCATCGACGAGATTGAGGCTCAGTTGAAAGACTTGTGTGAGAATGTTGGGCCACGCCTCTTTCCATAGGTTTTTTACATATGGAAGTGACACTTGAACTCCTAGATGTCGAGAAACAATATCTTTCTAATAGGATTATACTAGATGGAACCAATTATTTGTTAACTTATAACTTTTTAGAATTGAATATTAAAGAAATGAAGAAATTACATGTGAAGTCGAACGTAATGAAATACAGCAAGTTTAGCAACAAAGATTAGATAAAAAGCCATTCATCGTTAATCAGATGAATGGCTTTTTTTAGAAGTCTGTGAAAAGAAATATGTCTAATAGAGTAAATCAACCTTAAATTACTCTATCAAAGAAAGTAAAAAGATGTGTGTATTTAAAAGTATCAAGATAAATAAGGTGTTTGAAGAAAAAAGAAAGCAGTTGATTTATTCTATGTGATAGAGTACTATTGTTGGTAATTACTCTATGAGGAAAAGTAATTTGAGTATAGAAATATTCAATTCATGGAGCAATAAATCTTAGACGAAATGATCATTCAATTAGGAGGATTTATAAATGACAGAACACAATAAAGATAACTGGCGACAGATGATCGCCCCATATGAGAAATCCAATATGAAACGTAGTATTTGGCAATTAAGTAATACATTTATTCCTTTTGTACTACTTTGGTATGCAACTTATTGGAGTTTATCTGTTTCTTATTGGCTGACTTTGCCCTTGGCAACCATAACTGGAGCTATTTTAGTTCGAATCTTTATTATTTTTCATGATTGTTGTCATGGGTCTTTCTTTGCTAGCAGAAGAGTGAACCGTATCGTAGGAACGATTACTGGTATACTCACGTTTTGTCCATATGATCAATGGAAATACAGTCATTCCCGTCATCATGCTACTAGCGGAAACTTAGATAAGCATGGAGAAGGGGATATTTGGACACTTACCGTAGAAGAGTATTTAGCACTGCCGAAATTGAAACGACTAGCATATCGACTCTATCGAAATCCCATTATCATGTTTGGTCTTGGCCCTATTTATATCTTTCTTATCGAATATCGATTTAATCGAAAAGGTGCAAAACAGAAAGAGAAAAATAATACGTATCTAACAAATGTTGCGATCGTTGGAACCATAACTTTGTTTTGTTGGTTGATTGGCTGGAAAGCGTTCTTACTCGTGCAAGGACCTATCTTTTTTATTTCTGGTTTAATAGGTGTTTGGCTGTTTTATGTTCAACACCAATTTGAAGGTGCTTACTTTGAAAAAGAAGAAAATTGGAATCATGTAGATGCTGCTTTGCAAGGAAGTTCTTTTTATAAATTGCCTCGTATATTACAGTGGTTCACTGGTAATATTGGTTTTCATCACATTCATCATTTAAGCAGTCGTGTTCCTAATTATTATCTGGATAAAGCACATAAAGATAATGAATTATTTCAAGAGGTTGAACCGGTTACTTTTTTCTCTAGCTTCAAATCATTGCGATTTAAAATTTGGGACGAGAATCGGAAAAAATTAATGAGTTTTAGCTATATCAAAAAGTTCCTCCACAGCAAAAAAATAAGCTAACAAATTATGTCTTTTTATTCTGCGATTCCTCACTATAATAGAAGAATAGGCTCACATGTGGATTGATCATGCATTGGAGGGAAAAAACATTCGAAGTGATATTATTCGTGGACACTTGGACTCCATTATTTTACGGTTGATATTGGAGAAGGATCGATATGGTTATGAGATATCCAAGGAAATTAGCGAACGCACCAATGATCGATTTCACATAAAAGAAGCAACACTATATGCAGTTTTCCAACGGTTAAACCGTAAAGAACTTATCGAATCTTACTATGGCAGTATTACACATGGTAGCAAGCGAAAATATTATCGCATCACTCCGCTGGGGAAAGCCTATTTGCATGAAATAGTGAAGGAATGGCAGGAGACAAAAGATATTATTGATCTGTTTATGGAGGGAATGTGAGTGAAGACATTAAAACAACATGTGGAGAGACTTTTTAAGGATGTTCCGGAAAGTGATGAGAAAACGACAATTATACATGAGATTGTAGAAAATCTAGAAGAAAAAGTACAAGATTTAATGGCTGACGGGAAAGCAGAAGAAGATGCCATTAATAAAGTTATTGTTGAATTCGGTGATGTGCAAGAGATTAAACAAGAACTCATGCAAAAAACTCTTTCTCCCAAAAAGAATATGTCTAAAGTAAATTTAGGTTTTTCCATATGGGGAAGCCTGTTGATCATAGCTTTGTTTGTTTTTGCTAACTTTTACTACACTCCTCGTGAAATTTGGTTTGTCTATCCGACATTTGTCGTTTTATGGTGGCCCTTGTCCATGTTGTTCATTTGGATGCGATCCAAATAGGAGGGAAGACTCTCCACCATTTTGTTTCCCTCTTCTTTTTCACCTGTTTAAAAAAATTCAAGAAATAGTATACATATGGTAAAAACAAATATACATAAAAGAAAAACTGCCGTTGGTATTAACGACAGTTTTTTTATGCAATTTCACTTCGAGGGCCAAATAGCTTCTAATAAAATTCCATTTGTTTTGTCGATAAAGATCATATCTTTTAAGGACTCAATTTCATATATATCTGTCATTTCTATCTCAAATTTCAGTAATCGTTCGCGTAAGATAAGTGCACTTTCTTCATCAGGTAAGGAGAAAGCGATATGTTGCAATACACCGTCGACAAAAGAATTGGTTTGAAGAGATTCAGGTAGCAGTGTACCTCTTGGGAAGGAAATGATCTTAGCATGTGGATTTTCAAAGAAATGCAAACCTAATCCGTCACAAATACCAGGCTTAATAAATCCATGTCTTCCCCTTCCACCTTTAGCAGGGTAAATTTTCCCGATTTCCATTCCTAGTATATCTTGATAAAAGTGAATTGTTGTATCGAGATCAGGGGTTACAATGGCAATATGATGGAATCCTCCCCAAGGGGTTTTTGATCCATGATCCATATCTATACATCCTTTCACTTAGCTGTTAAATTTTCATAAGCTTGTCGCAACACTTTTACAGTTATTGCAATCTCTTCTTGAGGAATGTTATTTGACAATTTTTGATATACCAGTGATTTTGGATCCGGAAGGGAAGCCCATCTAATTTGCCCGGTTTTTGTCATCATTATTTGTTTGACTCGTCGATCCTTTGGATCTTCTTCTCTGAGAACCCAACCTTTACGAATCAGTGCATCAATCACACCAGTTAACGTGCCGGATTCTACATTCATCTGTTCTCGTAACTTTTTTATAGAAATTTTCTTTTCTGCATCTAAAATATGAAGCACTTGCCATTGGCTGTGTCCTAAGTCAAAAGGTT
Source organism: Shimazuella sp. NTD250 (assembly GCF_059510375.1). Classification (NCBI taxonomy): domain Bacteria; kingdom Bacillati; phylum Bacillota; class Bacilli; order Caryophanales; family Thermoactinomycetaceae; genus Shimazuella; species Shimazuella sp. NTD250. Next base: position 8,176 of record NZ_JCAJZS010000003.1, read on the forward strand.
TTAATGATTCACTTATGTTATGGATCAAAACATGATTAAGTCGTCTTACCCAATGGCCCAGTTGTTGTTCGGATAAATCACTCAAGTGATCACCCTCCAAAAAAAGAGTCTGTACTCATTATATAGGCGCCGACATAACCACACAATGGAACAGCTGCTTCATTTTCTGTGTTTATCCATTATCCTTATTCATATACCCAAAAACACACCAATAATTGGTGTGCGTTTTAATAACTTACCAGTGCTGCAAGTAGTAAACCAGAAACAATACTCATGCGCGAAGAGAATATTCCAATAGCGACATTTCCTTTTGGTATTTCTTCAATAACATGAAAAGGAGTGAGCCACGCAAAAAGATAAAAGATGATGACTTGAAAAATGATTCCGATCAATCCCCAGATGAGTAGATCCAAAATACTTCCCGAGCTGATGACAACAGAGGCCACAACAATAGCAAGACCGATAATTTTCCCACTTAAATCATGAGCAGCAGCTTTGGCAGCAGCTATTTTTTGCGGGTCATTTGTAGCAGCTCCATCTTGGATGAGGCGATATTCGCGATAAGGAGTTGTATAAATGAAGACAAGAATCCCTATAATTAGAATCGGTAATGCGACAACGAGATACAGCAAAAAGTTTAAAATCGAATCCAACTGATCGTTCAATAAAATACCTCCAATTGTTGTTTCAAATTTATATTTACTTTTAAAGTACAATAGAAGTAATCAAAACAAAAGGTTATTTGCTTATTTTATTCGTATTTATATCTTTTTTCTTTGATAGGCAAGAAAAAAGATATAGTGAAATGTAACGTTTTTATGAAAGAAATTGTCAATGAATAGACATTTTTCACAAAAGAATATAAATTAGAAGGAAAAGGTAAAAATTCATGACAAAGGGGATAGGCATGTTTCGTGTATATCGTTTTCAAAATTATTCCTGGGCACGCTTACGTAAAGACGTAACTGCTGGAATCGTAGTTGGAATTGTAGCTTTGCCATTAGCGATGGCGATTGCAATCGCTTCTGGTGTTCGACCGGAGTATGGGTTATATACTACCATTATTGCAGGATTTCTGATTTCTTTATTTGGTGGTTCCTTTTTCCAAATAGGAGGACCTACAGCTACCTTCGTACCAGTTTTACTAGGTTTAACAATGGTATATGGGTATGAAAATCTCCTTCTGGCTGGACTATTATCAGGTATTTTACTGGTTTTGATGGGAATATTTAGATTAGGTGCAGTCATTCATTATATTCCAAAGCCTGTGACAATTGGGTTCACTGCTGGTATTGCTGTCATCATTTTCTCCAGCCAAATTCATACTTTTTTGGGGATGGAGAATATCAAAGATGGTCATATCCTGTATAAATTCAAGCAAATATTTGTTCAGCTGCATACTATTAGTTTTGCTAGTGTTGGAACAGCTCTGATATGTTTGCTGGTTATTTTTTTGGTTCAAAAGTTTTTGCCACAAATCCCTGCGCCTCTGGTAGGGTTAGTTGTTTCGAGTTTCATTGCCACATGGTTTTATCCTTCGCATGTTCAAACCATAGGAAGTACTTTTGGTGGAGTTCCTTCTACCCTGCCTGCTATTCATCTTCCTGAGATTACATGGAGTAAAATCGAGTTGCTATTTTTTCCTGCTGTTTCTATTGCTTTACTTGGAGCGATTGAATCTCTTCTGTCGGCTGTAGTATCTGATGGAATGACTAGTAAGAAACACCACAGTAATCGAGAATTAATTGGGCAAGGCGTTGCTAATATTGTGACACCTTTTTTCGGTGGGATTCCTGCTGCGGGAGCAATAGCTCGAACAGCAACCAATATTCGCAATGGAGCGACATCGCCTGTCTCTGGAATTGTTCATAGCATATTTGTTTTGCTTGTTCTGCTTTTTCTTTCCCCTTTAACGATGCATGTTCCACTCGCTAGTATGGCACCCATTTTAATGCTCGTTGCTTGGAATATGAGTGAACGAAAAGAATTTAAATTTGTATTGCGGTCAAAGACAAGTGATTCTATTGTGCTATGTGCAACATTCCTATGTATTGTACTGACTGATATTGCAATTGGCGTAATGGTTGGACTTGGGTTGTCCATTTTGTTCTTTGTTTTCCGAATGAGTAAAGAATTTGTAGTGAGAAAAGCAAACGTGGAACTACAAGAAAATGAAATAACACATGTATACACGTTAAAAGGACCTATTTTTTTTGGAACTGCAAAACGGTTGGCAGGTCTTTTAGCAAAAGATTTACCAAAAGATTATCTTATTCTCTCAATGGAGCATGTTCCGTATATGGATATCACGGCTGAAGCAGTATTGAGTTCGATTATTCGAAAGTGTAAGCAACATCAGGTGCAATTTATCCTCGCTGGTTTACAGACTCAGCCACTCGAATTGCTGCAAACGACAAGGTTATATCAAAGCTTAGATGAAAAATACGTGTTTAAAAATATAGAAGAAGCAAAAGATTTTGCAAAACAGCTCGAAATACAGTCTATTAATATCCAAGCGTATGAAAAGTAACAAAACGCATAAAAAAGAACTTGTCTGGTGTTACGAGACAAGTTCTTTAATTTTTATTTGCAAATGTACGAAAAACGTACTAGTATAGATGTACGACTTTAAAAGAAGGATATATATTTAGTCATTAATATCCAATTTAATTATACCATTTGCATCAGCTGATGTCAAACATTCTTTTACTAAGAACGTAAGGGGAATTAGGATGAGTATCTCAAAGGAAGATTGGAAAAAAGAGCAGCAGCGAGTGGAGCAAGTAACGAGCAAAATTGATACATCTTTGAGTAAATTCACAACAGAGACAGATAAGTTAAAGTCAGATATCGTCAAAATCCGCAAAGGTTTTTGGGATGATGTGACAGTTAATATGGAGGATTCAATAGAAGCAATAGAAACAGCGGCCAGCATCCGCCAACAAGCAGAAGTTTTATCTGAAAAAGAGCGAACTCACCGTCATACTGATCAACGTGTCGTTTTACTAGAAAAACTAAAAAATTCTCCCTACTTTGGACGTGTTGATTTTCAAGAGGATGGAGAAACAGAAGTAGAATCTGTTTATCTAGGATTAGGTTCTTTTTACGATGAAGATACAAGTGAGTTTCTTATTTATGATTGGCGTGCTCCTATCTCTAGTTTATATTATGATGCTTCTCCAGGAACAGCATCATTTGAGACACCAAGTGGATCGATTACAGGGGAAATGAAAATAAAACGGCAATTTTTGATTCGTCGTGGTGTGATCAAAAGTTTGTTTGATACCAGTGTTACCATTGGCGATGAGATGTTAAAAGAAGTTTTGGGACAGCAAGCTGATCCAAATCTTAAAAATATCGTTTCTACTATTCAAAAAGAACAAAATCAAATCATACGTGATGATAAAAGTCATTTATTGGTGGTTCAAGGTGCAGCTGGGAGTGGAAAAACATCCTCTGCTATGCAGAGAATGGCTTATCTTTTGTATCGGTTTCGAGAAACATTGAAAGCTGATCAAATCATGTTATTCTCACCAAATGCGATGTTTAATAGTTATGTGTCTACTGTACTTCCAGAGCTAGGTGAAGAAAACATGCTACAGTCTACATTCCAAAACTTTTTGGATCGTCGCTTAGGAAAGCAGTTTCGAGTAGAAGATCCATTCCATCAGTTGGAATATGCTTTGAATCCTAAAAATAATAACGATTACTTGGCGAGAATGGAAGGGATACGTTTTAAGTCCTCCCTTTTATTTCTAAATATGATGAATGATTATTTGACAAGCTTAAAACAATCCGGCTTTTTGTTTCGTGATATTCATTTTCGAGGGGAAGTAGCCATTTCTAAAGATGTAATCAGAAAGCAGTTTTACGATATGGATTCTAATATGTCCATTATTAATCGATTAGAGATCATTCAAAAGAAATTACAACAACAATTAAAGGAAGTGGAAGAAGCACAAAAAGATAAAGAGTGGGTGGAGAAAGAAATTGATCTTTTAGAAGAAGAAGTATATACGAAGGTACATCAACAACTACAAAAACAAAAGCGCTTTGCAGACAATACGTTTGACGATCATACAAGGGAATATGACATGCTTGCTTCCATTGTGATCAAACGTGCGTTTCGTGCTGTTTATCGTTTTGTCAATCGACTTTCATTTGTGAATGTCAAAGGGATATACAAGCAATTTTTTGATCCGAAAAAGACAGATAGCGATTTACCAAAGAACTGGAAACTTATTTGTAAACAGACAAAACAGCAGATCGATCAATCTATCTTGCCTTATGAAGACGCAACTCCTTATTTATTTGTGAAAGAATCCATTGAAGGATTTGAAACGAATCGTTCTATTCGTCATGTATTTATCGATGAAGCTCAAGACTATTCTCCATTTCAATTTGCATTTATCAAACATTTATTTCCCAAAAGCAAATGGACTGTTTTGGGGGATATTAACCAAACGATTCATGCTCATCAACTGGAGGATGGATTAACCCCATTGCTTGCTTGGTTTGAAACAGATCGATCCAAAAAAATTATATTTCATCGAAGCTATCGATCTACAAAGCCAATTATCTTATTTACGAGAGAATTACTTCCAAATGGAGAGAAGATAGAACCATTTGAACGTCCAGGCTTGTTTCCCATTCTTACCAAAGTGAATAATAAGGAAGAACTGAGGGAGAAATTGATTCAGCAAGTAAAAAAATCCCAAGAGAACCATACTTCTATTGCTATCATCTGTAAAACAAAGAGAGAAAGCGTAGAAGCGTATGAACTATTAAAAGAGAAAATGGATGTAATACTCATTAAAAATGGGAACAGCTCTTTTAAACAAGGAGTCGTTATCATTCCATCCTATCTGGCTAAAGGAATTGAATTTGACGTCGTTTTGGTTTATAACGCTTCAGATCAAGTTTACTATCGAGAAGAAGAGCGAAGATTGTTTTATACAGTATGTACAAGAGCGATGCATGAATTATATTTATTTTCATTGGGAGAAGCATCAAGGTTGATGAATAGAGTAAACAAAAATCTGTATGAAATACAGTAGTAACGGGAATCTATACTTTCAAATAGATAAAAATTCCCTTGTCTGCTTCAAATGCCATCATTATTCAGAGCAATTGTTTGTGGGGTAAAAAGAGGGAAGTCAGTGCTGAGGTCGGCGCAGTAACCCCTGTATAAACTCATTTTAAAAATGGCAACAATCAGTTTGCCATTTTACTTTTTTGTATGAATGGAAAATAGAGTGGAAGCGCTTTAATATAAAACTGTAAGCATTTCACATTAGAAAGGAGTAGAGAAAAATGGTAAATTCCGTTGATAATACATCCAACTTGAAAGTGAGAATTCAAAAATTTGGTAGCTATTTGAGTGGGATGGTGATGCCTAATATTGGTGCATTTATTGCTTGGGGTATCATTACTGCTTTATTTATTCCAACCGGCTGGCTTCCGAACGAAGCATTAGCCAAATTAGTCAGTCCAATGATTACGTACTTGTTGCCTTTATTAATCGGTTTTACTGGTGGTCGATTGGTATATGATACTCGCGGTGGTGTAGTGGGAGCAACAGCTACTATGGGTGTCATTGTCGGAACAGATATCCCTATGTTTCTAGGCGCAATGTTGATGGGTCCTCTTGGAGGATATCTCATTAAAAAATTTGACAAGCTAATCGAAGGAAAAGTTAAATCTGGTTTTGAAATGCTAGTGAATAATTTTTCTGCTGGTATATTAGGAAGTGCATTAACTCTACTTGCATTTAAGGGTGTCGGTCCTATTGTGGAAGGACTAAGCAAAATTTTAGCATCTGGTGTGCAATTTGCTGTTAATCATCATATCCTTCCCCTAGCAAATATCATTATTGAACCTGCAAAGATTTTATTTTTGAATAACGCAATAAACCATGGAATCTTGAGTCCACTTGGAGTAGAACAAGCTGCTCAAACAGGGAAATCGATTCTATTCATGTTGGAATCCAATCCTGGCCCTGGTTTAGGAATCTTACTTGCTTATGTATTATTTGGAAGAGGAACCGCAAAACAAACGGCTCCGGGAGCAGCAATTATTCATTTTTTTGGTGGAATTCATGAAATCTACTTCCCATATATTTTAATGAAACCAATGCTGCTTATAGCAGTAATTGCCGGTGGTGTAAGTGGTACCTTTACATTTACGCTTTTCCATGCAGGGCTTGTCGCTGCGCCATCACCTGGCAGTATTTTTGCATATCTTGCAATGACACCAAAAGGTGGATACTTTGGAGTACTTGCTGGAGTACTGGTAGCTGCTGTAGTAACATTTCTAGTTGCTTCCCTTATTTTAAGGACAAGCAAAGCAGCAGATGAAGATTTAACTTCGGCAACTGAGAAAATGGAACACATGAAAGGGAAGAAAAGTTCTATTTCGTCTGTATTAACCAAAAATCAACCAGAAACTGTTACTCCAGATAAAGTAGACAAAATTGTGTTCGCGTGTGATGCAGGAATGGGTTCCAGTGCAATGGGGGCTTCGATATTGCGGAAAAAAATACAAAAAGAAGGTTTGGATATATTCGTCACCAACACTGCAATTAATAACCTTCCTTCCGATGCAGATATAGTTGTTACTCATAAAGACTTAACAGATCGAGCAATTGCTAAATTGCCAAATGCTACTCATATTTCAGTAGAAAACTTCTTGAATAGTCCAAAGTACGATGAGCTAGTAAATTCATTAAAAAAATAAAAGTTAAAAAAAGAAGCCCAGTGCTTCTTTTTATTTTTGTCAACAATTGCTTGGACGAAATTGTGTTTATCTTTGCTTCTAACAACAAGGAAGGAGCATTAGAATGAAAATAGATTGTATATCATTTCGATTTTGTCAACAACATAAGATTATAAATCATGAAACTATAAATCGGAGTGAGAGATTTGTATATATCAGCAAGAGAACGACAGCTGCTTGAAATTTTGTTATCCAATAAAGAGGAAATAACCGTTCGAAATCTCGCTGATCAAATCAAGGTTAGTGAAAGGACGATTCATCGGGATTTAAAGAATGTAGCTGATATCTTACGGGAATATAATCTTACATTAGAAAAAAAATCAGGTGTTGGCATCAATATAACAGGAGATACGACCAAAGTTCGTGAATTGGAACTATTTCTGTTCAGTCTTTTTCATACGGAATATACTCCTGATGAACGAAAAACTATTATCTTGTGTGAGCTGCTAGAAGCCAATGGTCCAGTGAAGCTTTTAGGTCTTGCAAACGACCTAAATGTGACGATTGCCACAGTGAGTGCAGACTTGACCAAATTGGAGGGAAAATTACAGACCTTTGGGTTATCACTCATAAGAAGAAGAGGGTATGGAGTAGAGATCACAGGGGAAGAAGAAGCAAAAAGGAGAGCAATGAGCTATCTCATCTCCGAATATCTCGATGAGTCCGAAATTTTATCTTTGACTCGTGGAAATATCCAAAAAAAATCCACATCACAAATCAATATGATTTCAGAAAGACTGATGGGTCTAGTAGAAAAGAAAAAGCTAATCATGGTAGAAAAAATAGTGGAGTCCATTGTACAAGAATTACCTTTTACTATGGCAGACAGTGCCTTTATTGGATTGGTTGTACATTTGGCACTCGCATTGGAGCGGATTCAAAAAGGTGAAGCTATTGCTATTGATCCATCTTATTTAAAAATACAACAGGCCACAAAAGAATATGCATTTGCGAAAAAAATAGGAGTTGAATTGGAACATTTTTTTCAAATGAACATACCAGAAGCAGAGATCGCTTACATTACGATGCATTTAAAGGGTGCAAAAGTAAGGCATGACCAGGAATATTTAATCGAGGATTCGAGCATGGAGGTTGCCATTAAAGCAAAGAATCTCATTGATTTTATTGGAAAACATACAAGAGTTGACTTATCAAAAAACCACTCTTTATTTGAAGGTTTGGTACTACATTTAAAACCGGCATTATTTCGGATGAAGCAAAAAATGAGAATTAGCAACCCTTTACTGGATAAAATCAAGCGAGATTATGTTGAACTCTTTTCTCTAGTGAAACAAGCAATGGGTACGGTATTTGATGATTTACTCGTTCCGGATGAGGAAATAGGCTATATTGTTATGCATTTTGGTGCTGCCATGATGGGAAATAAGTATGATGTGTATCTTAAGACACTAGTCATTTGTTCAAGTGGAATTGGGACTTCAAAACTATTAGCAACTAAATTACAAAAAGAGTTTCCTGAGTTGAAACAAATCGACAATATTTCTGCAATGGAATATAAGAAGATGAAAAAAGATCACGACTACCAGCTAGTCATTTCAACGATTCCGCTTCCAGATATTGATTTGGAACAAATCGTCGTTTCTCCTTTTTTAACAAATGAGGAGATTCATCGAATTCGTTCCTATATCAACCAATATAAAATGGTACATGGTTCAGAAAGGGCATTTTCTGTTTCTTTTCGTGGGGAATTACCTATTAAAAATAGATCCTCATTTATAAAGGAAATGAAAAATATGAAAGAATATGCAAATACAATCGCGATCATTCTGGAAGGTTTCGAATTAATTAATCTAAGTTCACACCAATCAATAGAAAAGATTTTATATCAAGCCTGTAAGAGACTTTTTGAACTGCGGAAAATCGAACATCCTGATAGGATCGTAAGAGAAATACTGGAAAGACAGAGAGCAGGAGCATTGGGTATTCCAGGGACAGCAATGGGTTTATTCCATACACGATCATCTCATGTTTTAGAACCTAATCTCTCGGTTTATAGGTTACATGAGCCAATTGAGGTGGAGGGGATGGATATGGATGTCGTGAAGATGGAATCACTTATCTTGCTTTTATCCCCCTTAGAATTGTCTGAACAAGGATTGGAAGTGTTGAGTCATATTAGCTCGATGTTAATTGAAAACGATGAAAACATCTCTATTTTTCAATCCAATGAAGCAAAAAAAGTGACCGATCTTCTGATCACAAGATTTGACCAATTTTTAGATGAAAAAAGAAAGCAACCTAGGAGTGAATAAGATGTCAAGATCGATTTTATCAACAGAAAACATTTTATTAAATCAACATGTTGAAACAAAGGAAGAAGCTATTCGATTAACAGGGAGTATCCTCGTGGAAAAACAATATGTGGATGCAGATTATATTGAGAAAATGTTGGAAAGAGAAAAATTGACCTCTACCTACATGGGGAATTTTGTGGCAATACCTCATGGTACAGAGGACTCGAAGCAATTTGTAAAAGAATCGGGAATATCTTTTGTTCAAGTTCCTCAGGGTGTAGATTTTGGTGCAGGAAACATGGTAAAACTGCTTATTGGTATTGCAGGGAAAAATGATGAACACATAGAGATCTTATCGCAAATTGCTATCGTTTGTTCCGAAGAAGAAAATATTGAGAAACTAGTTGCAGCAAAAACTCCAGAAGAGATAATGTCTATTTTTGAAGAGGTGAACTAACATGCTGGCAGTCCATTTTGGTGCAGGAAATATCGGTAGAGGATTTATTGGCAATTTATTATATCATTCTGGATACGAAACGTGTTTTATTGATGTGAATGAGGAAATGGTAAATACAATAAATAAGAAAAAACAATACCGTGTGGTGCTTGCAGAGCCCTCTCAAAAAGAAGTTATGATTAAAAAGGTTAGAGCGATCAATAGTGAACATAACCCAGAGAAAGTAATAGAAGCTATTGCCAAAGCAGATCTCGTAACAACTGCCATTGGCCCCACCATACTCCCTTTAATCGCCAATTTAATTGCGGATGGATTGTGCGAACGGATGGAACAATCAGAAAAGCCTCTCAATATTATCGCTTGTGAGAATATGATTGGTGGAACTTCTCTGTTAAAAGAAAAAGTTTATGAAATTATACCTGAAAAGGATAGAGAACAATTCAACCGGCAATTTGGTTTCCCAGATTCAGCAGTTGATCGGATTGTACCTAATCAAGTAAATGAAGACAAACTCATGGTTAAAGTAGAATCTTTCTATGAGTGGGTGGTAGATGAGACGAAAATAGTGGGTGAAAAACCACCGATTAATGGGATTACGTATGTGTCAGACCTTGTACCGTATATAGAAAGAAAACTATTTACAGTAAACACAGGACATGCATTGGCAGCGTACCTAGGTTATTTATTTGGAATGGAGACAATTAATCAGGCAATGGAAAATCCACAAGTTAGCAGACTGGTGGAGGGAGCTTTAGAAGAAAGCGGAGAGTTTCTCATTCAAAAATATGGATTCAACTCGAACGAACACACGAATTACATTCACAAAATCATTTCACGTTTTCAAAATCCTTTTATTGTCGATGAGGTAACACGGGTAGGGCGTTCTCCTATTCGAAAATTAGGTTCAAATGACCGTCTTGTCAGCCCAGCGAGGCAATATTTAGAAATTATGGGAAGAGAACCGGTGTTTTTATTAAAAGGAATTGCAGCTGCCTTTTTATATGATTTTTCAAATGATAGAGAGGCTGTTCAAGTTCAAAATACTATTATTGAATTAGGCATTGAAGAAGCGATTGAAAAATACACAGAGCTTTCTCCCGCCTCTTTATTGTTTAAAGGGATTATGGAACAATATGATCTATTAAAAATAAGAAAGAAATAATTTGAACAAAGCATTGGATATTGGCCGAGTTTTTTATATTGTAGAGGTTGTTGCATAAATAAGATTGAGCACAGGATAAAGTCGCTTGATGTGAGTGTTTCGCGTCTGTTGTTGAAAAAACACAAAGGACGCTCCACCCACCCAAAGCGAGACTAGGGGCACAGCGACGTAGCGAGACTTGTGCCCTTGTCTGAGGTGCACATCTGAATAATGCAACAGCTTTTGTAGTTAGACTGATGAGAATGAGACCTTCCAGGTGATCAATAATAATCGCCTGGAAGTTAATTTTCTACTCTACGTTTGATATTTAGGTTTCATCTAATAATATTTGATATAAGCAATCTTGGTTCATTTGGGTGGTCATCATTTTCTTAAGACTTATGTGCTCCGTATGGGTAATGGGGAGAGTTTCCGTTTCAATTTCACTTCGAAAAAAGTGAATATGAATAAATATATTTTTCGTGTATTTCGCTAATCTGTTAAAATAGTTCAGGACATCTGCCCGAAATCCGTACATTTGATTTTCTGTTTTTTCATAAAGTTCACAAGAACATACTTCTGTAGTCAGAAAGTATGTTTGAAAAGTATGGGGGACAAGTGCTCGGAAAGATTTATTTCTGTTTGGAAGAAGCTCTAAATTAGAAGATAGCATCATATACGCCTTATGATGGGTGTTGGATTTAACAGCGAAAGAGATATAATAACACATGTTTTATACTAGTCCTCCTTAGCAGATTGTATTATTATATACAAAAAAAGAATAATAAAACGGAAAAGTCACGAAAATGAAAAGAGATTTTCATTTCCTAATAGTAATATTTATTAATAGTTGTTATGCGATTGGAACAGTGAGTTATAATACTATAAAATCTATGGATTAGGAGCCGAGCATGCTAACTATTAGGCGCATTAAACCGAGTGATACATACCATTTGCGACACACAATTTTACGACCTAACCAATCGATAGAAGATTGCATGTATAAAGGCGACGAAGACAACTCTACTATTCATCTAGGTGTATTTTGGGAAGGAAAATTAATTAGCATAGGTACTTTTCTGCAAGCTTCTTATCCGGGGCTAGGTGGAGATCTTCCTTATCAACTGCGTGGAATGGCCACCGATCCAAATTATCGCCGGCAAAAAGCAGGGAGTATGTTAATGGCTCATGCGGAATTACTATTAAAAGAAAAAAACTGCGATTTACTTTGGTGTAATGCACGTTATAACGTAAAGGATTATTATGCACATATGGGTTTCCAGGAGCATGGGGAAGTATTTGAAATCGACCCCATTGGACTGCATGTAGTCATGTTTAAAAATCTAGTCTAAAAAGAGAGGAGAGTCCCTTCACTAAAAATAAGTCGAATTATTCCAATTAATGGTAAAATAAAAGCGTCATTTTTGTATGCTAATATTTGGGAACATACAAGAAGTAGAAGCAAAATTATAAGAAGGGGAAATTATGGGGAAACACATTTGGTATACTTTCATTCGTAAACTCATTGTATTTGGTTTGATAACGATTATAGGATTGCTAAGTGGTTTTGGAGCAAGTCTCATCTTTGGAGGCCCTGCTGTATGGATTGGGATCAGCGCTACTGTGATGATCGTTATCTCCATCACGCTGCTCATGACTGTGGTAAGTTTGATTGTTGATGGAGTTTTGATCAGGGCTGGTGAATGGAAGCGGTGGGTTCATCTACTGCTTATTATTGTCTCTACCTTCCTATTGGTATATTATTACTTTTTGGATAAAGGTATCTTTTTGGACTTGCCAGAGTTTAAAATACTCAGTCAAATTGTATTATATGGTTCGATTGTGTTGTCCTTTTTCTATTGGGGAGTAGATGAGTGGACTGCGAAGTTTATGAAAAATCGTTTCAATAGAATAAGAGAAGAGAAACAGACCAAAATCTGAGCTTTCCGGCTCAGGTTTTTTATATAATATTAGCAAAGTGGAGCAGGAGTGATTTTTTGAACACCATACTCATTGTAGAAGATGATAAGGAAATTAGTAGTCGTTTGCAGTCGATGTTAACCAAAAATGGATATGAGGCTTATTGTGTGGATGATTTTGAAAATATCAATATCATTGCGAGCGAGAAAATCCATGGTTTAACTCGTGAGATGAAAGTGATCGTTGGACGAGGAGAAGGAGTTTTCCTTCACCAATCCAACCTTTGAAAAAATAACTTTACAAACAAATATTCGCATGGTAATATATGTCTAGTCGCTTCAGACGAAAACCAAGTTGTCGCGGCAAAGAGGAAATCAACATACATAAACCGTGGGACACACGGGGTTAGCTTGGTAATGAAATAGTCAAGAGTCTATCGTCCCAAGAATCCTACGGCTATAGCCGTATGGAGTGTCAAGATGGATATTATTGGTGTAGATAAAATTGTTTGTAGTCGAATTGTTCTATTTAAGGTAGTACCAGTGAACGTGTCGTTATCTCTATTTGCAAGATTCTCTTATCTAGTAGTACCAAAAAGAGATGTATTATGAAAAACAGAACTGAGTGAAATACTCAGTTCTGTTTTTCATAAATGGGAACCCAGCCTTCTTTTCCTTTAAAAATCCGAACAGCTACTACTTGTTTGTCCTCCATTAAAGTAAAGTAATGGCGGTAGTTTTCCGGTACGGAAATGAGGTCTCCAGGTTCTAACTCTACATCGACGAATCGTCCGTTCGGTCCTTCGATTGCAAAAATACCATGACCACTCACAATAAAACGAACTTCATCATCAGTATGATGGTGTTCTTTAAGGAAGTTGTTCAGCAACTCATCTAGATTTGGAGTATTTGGAGATAAAGAGATAACATCTTCTGTCGCATAACCACGACGTGCAGATAAATCATCGATTTCTACTCGAAAAGTTTGGATAATCTCTGCTTTTTCGCTGTCTGATAGATCATATTTTTCTTGAAGGTGGTTAGGAAGCTTTGTAATGTTCCAATGTTCATAGATGACGCCTTGGCTTTCCAAATACTTACTCACTGCTTGTTGATTGGAAACACGTTCTTCGTTGTCATGAAAACATAACTGTGCCATGTTAACACACTCCTAAATGTATTGGATTTTAGATGAAACTATCATTTGTAATTTTACTTGATAGGAGAAGAGGAACTCGAAGGCCTCTAAATGCTTTTTTGCTTCAAATCCATTTTTGCCCCAAGCCGTAATACCATGATTTCGAATCAGTACGCCGGGAACTGGAGGTCGGATAGCATTGCCAAACAAAGCAGCTAGTGCTTTAAGATCAGCAAGGTTTTCGATAATGGGTACTACAATTTGGGCATCTTGTTCCCAAATACCAAATGCTTTAATCAGCTCTTGATTGCGGATCACAACTTGTCCTTGGTCACCGTAGATTTCAGAGATAATATTATTGTCGACAGTATGGACATGTAAGCAACATCCAGCACTCGTGCGTTTATATACCTCTACATGTAATGCTGTTTCAGCAGAGACTTTTGTATTCGTTTCTTCTACTGGATTTCCTTGTTCATCGACCAATATAAAATCATCAGGTGTACGCTTTGTTTTATCTTTACCGCTTGCAGTGACCAAAAAGGTAGTAGGGTTAGTAGTTACCTTAATCGATAGGTTGCCACTGGTGCCGGGAAACCAGTTTCTTTCAGCCAATTCTTGCTTGATCGATGAGATTTCTTCAAGGCGTGTTAGTAAGAGACTCATACTGACTTAACCCCTTTTAAATCTTGGATAATTTCTGTGAATTGCTCAAATGGAGTATAAGGTATTTGTAATTCTTCACATTTTTTGCTTAAGAAATCTCTTGCATAGACACGATCAGCAAGTTTGGCAGCTTGTAAGTCTGTGATTGAATCCCCGATGACGATTTTCTCGTATTTCGTGCCGTCAAATTGGCGTAGAATGGAAGGTTTGCAACATCCACAATCATTGGAACAATGGGTATCACAGACATGTGGCCAAATAATTTCAATTGTTTCCTTCGAAAAATCACTTGCATTACAGTAAATGAGATCTCGATCTATATAGCGATCTAAGATCGGATATACAAAAAAATCAATGCCGCCAGAAACGATATAAAGAGGGATATTCTGTTTTTTTGTGAAGGCAACAAATTCAGCAAATCCAGCTCGAATAATACCAATTTCTTTTACATACTGGATGATTTCTTCTTTGAGCGTACTTGGTAACAAGGAAAACATTTTGCCTACACCTTCTTTGACAGATAGGCTTTGGCTTAACACTTTGTCTTTGAGTGTTTCCCATTGTGGAGGGGCAAAGTGTTTCATAATGGATACGATGTTATCAGATTGAGTGATTGTTCCATCAAAATCACAAAAGATAATCGGTTGTTTGCTCATTTTCCTGTATCACCCCATAGTTGAAGTGCTGCTGCAAGTTCATGGTGTGTTTGGGCTGCTTCTTTTAGCGGAATGCCTTTTTGAACAGCTTGGATAGCTTGCCGAAATGCTTTTCCACCAGCAGATGCACCGTCTGGATGTCCATGTACGCCGCCGCCGGCATTGATCACAGTATTCACCCCAAAATCCTCGATCAGCTTTGGAACAAGCGCTGGATGGATTCCAGCAGATGGTACAGGCAGTGCTCTTTTCCATGTTTCATGTGGGGAAGTCAGTTCTCGTGCTATCCCTAAAGCTGCGTCTTTTTCGAGTGCTACACTTCCATAAGGTGACGGAAATAGGACCAAATCAGCGCCTGCTGCGCGCAATAATTTCCCATACCACAATGGTGCGCTTACTCCATAGTGAGCAGATGCAGTCACTGCACCACCAAACGCGGGATGTGCCAAAATAGGGATACAGATATCTTTGTCTTCTGCTAACGCTTGCAACGTGTCCAAGCCATATGTAAACACATTGAACAACAATGCGGTGGCTCCTAGCTGGACTGCTCTTTTTGCTTTTTCCAATAGTTCAGTAGAACGACCAGTAAGATTTACAGCATATAATGTCGTTTCTCCTGTTTCGTGTTCGGTTTCTTGAAGTATTTTTTTGGCAGCATCGATTCGTTGCTCAAAAGGTGTAGCTGGGTTGTCGAATAAGATCTCATCGTCTTTTACGATATCAACACCGCCAAGTGCCTGTGCTCGTAGTTGCTGTTTGAAGAAAGTTAGGTCTCTGCCGAGAATGCCTTTAAAAATACTCATCAACAATGGTCGATCCGAAACTTCTAGTAGATTGCGAACACCTAGGTTTCCAAAGGTAGGTCCAGGAAAACGCCCTTCTAATTCTGGTGTGAAATCGAGATCTACTAGCTTTACTTTTCCATCAAGGGATAATTTCCCAAATACAGTTGTGAGGATGGCAGGAATATCAGCGGAAAAGTTGACCGCTGGATAAGAAATAGTGATCAGACTTTGATCGTCAGAGATTTCATTTACAGAAATGACTTCTCCTTTGTGTTTCGCCAGTTGTGTTTGATCTACCTCAGGTAAGTTTGTCCATGAACCGACAGTTAGTCCAAGGGCGATTTGTTCTGCTTTTTCTAGTATATTTCCCTTGTTTGGTACTAAATAAGTTGCAGTTGCCGCACCCATACCTTATCCCTCCTTTATCAAAAAAAGTGAAAAACCCTCTTCCAAGAGGAAGGGGGAATAGTTTACGCCACTTCCTCTTATCTTTCAGTTTGAAAACTGTAAGAATTAGCACCGTTTCTACCTATTGGGTAAATCGGTTGCCGGGCTTCATAGGGCTTGTCCCTCCGCCTGCTCTTGATAAGAGAATGTTTCATTTTATATGCAACAGTTAGTACGATTATGAATGAATATGATTTTTTTGTCAATGAAATAATGCCAACTGATCCAATCGGTAAACTGCTTCTTCCAATCGTTTTTCATCTGTGAGCAAACCTACTCGAACATAGCCTTCTCCCGCTTTTCCAAACCCTATGCCTGGGGCGACGGCAATATGTGCCTGATCTAAAAGTTTTGCCGCAAAAGTAGTGGATGTATACCCAGAAGGTACTGGAAGCCAGCAAAAGAAAGAACCTTTTGGCTGAGGGACATTCCATCCTATTTGTGTTAGACCGGAAATAAAGGTATTTCTGCGATTTTCATACGTTTGAACCAATTCTTTCACACAGTCTTGGGATTCTAAAAGAGCAGTAACTGCTGACTGCTGAATAGCCCCAAACAAACTGACATAAAAATGATCTTGCAGCAGTTCAATCGCTTGAATGACAGATCTATTTCCAAGTGCGAATCCAACCCGCCAACCTGCCATATTATAGGTCTTACTCAACGTATAGATCTCAATTCCAATTTCTTTTGCACCTGGAGTTTGTAAGAAACTTAGTGGTTTTTGTCCATCAAAACCAATTGCTCCATATGCAAAATCGTGAACCACACAAATACTGTTTTGCGTTGCAAGTTTTACGGTTTCGACAAAAAACTCTGGTGTTGCAATTGCAGCAGTTGGATTGTTAGGATAATTTAAAAACATTAGTCTTGCTTGTTCTAAAATATCTTGAGATATTTGATGAAAGTCAGGGAGAAATTGATTATCTGCTAAAAGTGGCATCATTTCCATATGGGCTCCTGACATGGCAATTCCTGACCAATAATCAGGATACCCGGGATCAGGTACCAATGCGACATCTCCTGGATTTAAAAAACATTGTGCGATTTCTACTAATCCTACTTTTCCGCCAAAAAGAATGGCTACTTCTGTTTCTGGATCGAGTGATACATGATATTCTCGTTGATAGTAGGCAGTAATTGCTTCTTTGAGAAAAGTAAATCCACGGAACGGAGAATACTTGTGAAATTGTGGATTTTCAGCTGCTAATTGTAAGGAATGAATAATATGATCAGGAGTAGGGAGATCAGGATTTCCTTGACCGAGATTGATGACATCTTTTCCTGCTTGCACATATCGATTAACATCAGCTACCAATTTGGCAAAAAATTGTTTGGGTAATGACTGTAGTCGATCAGCATATTGAAATGTTTGCAATTTTTCCACTTCCTAGTTTGTATCTAATTATCTTATGCTACAATTTAGCCGAATAACTGTCAAAAACTTTTTGTTTAAAAAAGACTTTTTATTGACAAATACAAAATAAGCCTTTACTATTCTGAGATAGTACTTATTCAAAAACATTGGATAAACAAAAATATAAAGCTGTGCATCTCTTATCAAGAGTAGGTGGAGGGAAATGGCCCGATGAAGCCCAGCAACCGACCGTAATACCATCGCAAGATGGGGCTCATGTTTTTCTTATGGGCCGTGGAATAAACCCACGCAAGGCACGGTGCTAATTCCAACAGGACGTTGTTCGTTCTGTAAGATAAGAGGTTTGGACTATTCCGAGCCTCTTTCTTACAGAAAGAGGTTTTTTGATTTTGCCAGAAAAAAGGAGAGGTCATAGATGACAACAACTCAGGAGCGTTCGTATCGAGCACTAACGGTTGATACGGTTCGATCTGTAGTAGAACAGCTCCAGTATTTTGAAAATGTAAAACAATTGGAAGTATCGGAGGTTGGAGATGGAAATCTCAATTATGTGTTTCACCTTCGAGAACCAAAGACAAGTAAGTCTTTGATTGTAAAGCAAGCATTACCTTATGCAAAAGTAGTAGGAGAGAGTTGGCCTCTTACATTAGATCGGGCAAAAATCGAATACTTATCCTTGCAAAAAGCAGGAGAAGTGGTTCCTGAGTTAGTTCCCGTTGTTTATGATCATGATCAAGACTTAGCTTATACCGTGATGGAAGATTTATCGTCTCATGATATTCTTCGCTCTGGATGGATAGCTGGCAATCAGTATCCTGAGCTCGGAAAACATATTGGTACGTTTACTGCGCAAACATTATTTCATACTAGTGATTTTTATTTACATCCATTTACCAAGAAAGCCTTGGTTAAAGATTTCCTGAATCCAGAATTATGTAAAATTACGGAAGATCTCGTTTTTACTGATCCATTCTTTGATCATGATACGAATGAGATTTCTGATGAAATAAGACCTTTTGTGGTGAAGTTTTGGCAAGATGAAGAGTTAAAACGAGAGGCAGCCAAACTCAAACTGCAATTCCTCACAGAAGCTGAGGCTTTGCTTCATGGTGACCTCCACTCCGGAAGTATTTTCGTTACCAAAGATTCTACTAAGGTGATAGATCCAGAATTTGCTTTTGTTGGTCCTATTGGTTTTGATCTAGGATCTTTCCTTGCTAATCTGTTGTTGAATTATATTTCTCAAGAAGCTCACCTCCAAAAAACGGAAGATTTGCAGGCTTTTCGCAAGTATCTATTAGATACAAGCAAGCAAACATGGGAAACGTTTGCCACTCAATTTTTAGAACTTTGCAAGAGAAAAGGACATTTTACTTTTTCAAGCATTGATGGTGTAGCCGAAGCATTTCTTGAAAAAGTTTGGCAAGATACACTCGGTTTTGCAGGTTGTGAAGTAGTGCGTAGAACGATTGGTCTGGCACAAGTTGCTGATCTAAATTCGATTGATGATGCACCAGTTCAAATTGACTTAAAACAAAAAGCACTGACTGTAGGAGCTGTATTGATTAAAAATAGAGGAAAGTTAAAAGATATCCATACTTTTCTCGCTTGGGTGGAGGAATCGTTAACATGACAGTTGTAGAGCAGAAAGTGGGAGTTACATCCGTAATTTATAAGAAAGATCATATCTCATTGTTGGATCAGCGTTTATTGCCACAAAAAATGGAATACGTTCGACTTTCTTCTCTCAATGATGTTTGGCATGCCATTCAGCGTCTACAAGTGAGAGGTGCGCCAGCTATTGGCATAGCAGCGGCCTTTGGACTTGTAGTATGGGCAAATGACTGGAAAGCATCTGATTTTCCTAGCTTTCTCGATGCACTGCGCCGCGCGAAGTCTCAGTTGGCAAGCTCACGTCCTACTGCAATTAATCTGAAGTGGGCTTTAGATCGCGTTGCAAATCAAGCAGAAAAGGTGAGTAGTGTTTCCGAAGCAAAACAAGTGATGGAAGCGGAAGCTTTGAAAATCCAAGCGGAAGATGAAGCAACTTGCCGAAAGATTGGTGAACATGGGTTGACATTGTTTGCCGACGAACAAAATATCATGACGATTTGTAATGCGGGTAGTATAGCGACAGCAAGATATGGCACCGCTTTAGCTCCTTTTTATATAGCAAAAGAACAAGGATGGAATCTTCACATCTATGCATGTGAAACCCGACCGCTTTTGCAAGGAGCACGTTTGACAACATGGGAATTGCAGCAAGCAGATATTGATGTGACATTGATTACGGACAGCATGGCTGCACACACGATGCAAACCAAAAGGATAGATGCAGTGATAGTTGGATGTGACCGGGTTGCTAGAAATGGTGATATTGCCAATAAAATAGGCACTTTTGGTCTTGCCATTCAAGCTAAAGCTTTGAATATACCATTTTATGTGGCAGCACCGCTGTCCACATTTGATATAGATACAGCTTCTGGTAAGGATATACCGATTGAAGAACGCTCTGGCGAAGAAATCTCTCGAATTGGGGATGCACTATTGGCACCGCTTTCTACCAAAGTCTTCAATCCAGCGTTTGATGTTACACCAGCAGATTATATTAAGGCAATTATTACCGAACAAGGGATTTTCTCCCCGAACAACTTAGACAATCTTATAGAGCAGATAACAAAGGAGACGGTGTCATGAAACGTACGAAATGGCTTATTTTTCTACTCATCTCGATCTTAGCATTGACCGCTTGCTCTAACGAACAAAACCAAGTAAACCAATCGACGAATAATAATTCTGTTTCTACATCATCTACCAGCCAAAGTAAGAACACAGCAATCCCAGAAAAATTAAAAAAGCCTCTAAAAATAGCAGCTATATCGCAATTGTCTATCGGTACGTTTTCTAGTCAATATATTGCAGGAGTACAAGCACAAGTAAAACAATTTGGAGGAGAAGTGCAAGTATATAATGCTGATAATGATCTTGCGAAAATGGCCTCTTATATCGATAATGCAGTAAGTCAAAAAGTGGATGGTATATTGTTGGATCATGGTCGTGCGGACGCACTCCTTCCAAGTGTAAAAAAAGCAATAGCAGCAGGTATTCCAGTCATTGCTTTTGATAGTGATCTACGCATCCCTGGTGTTACCGTTATCGATCAAGATGACTACTCCTTAGCTTGGAATTCCCTTCGTACCCTTGCGCAAGACCTCAATGGAAAAGGGAACATTGTCTACGTTTGGGTTGGCGGATTTGCTCCGATGGAAAACCGTAATGTGATCTATAACGCGTTTAAACAACGTTATCCAGAGATTAAAGAGATTGCTAAATTCGGAAATGCTTCTAATAACACTGCACTTGATACACAAACGCAGATGGAAGCTATTTTGCAAAAATATCCAAAAGGTCAAATTGACGCTGTATTTGCTCCTTGGGATGAATTTGCAAAAGGAGTTACTAGAGCAATTCAACAAGCAGGAAGAACAGAAATCAAAGTATATGGAATCGATTTAAGCGATGAGGATTTGCAGTTAATCCAGCAGAAAAACAGTCCATGGGTAGCATCAACAGCAACTGATCCATCGGAGATGGGGAAAATTCAAGTTCGATTCCTCTATCAAAAAATAGCGGGAGAAACTATTCCCCAAGTATTTAGTGTACAACCTCATTTGGTTGAAAAGAAGAATCTACCTAGTCAAGCTGTAACAATGGGTCAATTAGGGAAATACATCCCAGAGTGGGGCGCTACCAAAACGGCTACATCCCCTTGGATGGACAAGTTAGTTGAGGCGAATAAAAAATGACACTCCAGATGAAACGCATTGTCAAATCTTTTCATGAGAATAAAGTGCTCCAAAAAGTAGATTTTAATGTTCATAAAGGTGAGATTCATGCTTTATTAGGAGTGAATGGAGCTGGAAAGAGTACATTGGTAAAAATTTTGTCTGGTCAACTTCAAAGCGATAGTGGAGAAATAAAGATAGGAGAGCGACGGGTTTCGCTCTCTTCTCCACATCAAGCAATCGATGCTGGAATCGGTATTGTTGTACAGGAAGTGGATACAGCATTATTTCCTGAACTTACAGTAGCGGAAAACGTGAGTATACATGAATTGGTACAAGGTACTGCATTTTTCAGTAGACAGAAGCGAAAAAAACGAGCAAAAGAATGGCTAGAGCGAGTTGGATTAAATATTTCCATGGATCGATTGGTATCCGAATGCAGATTAAGTGAAAAACAGCAAATCGTAATCGCCCAAGCATTGGCTAGAAATGTGCAATTTCTTATTCTAGATGAACCAACTGCACCACTGAGTGAAGTAGAAACAAAAGCATTGTTTCAGCTCATGAGCCGTTTAAAAGATAGTGGAGTAGGAATTGTTTTTATAACACACCGCTTGCCTGAAATTCGTGCTATCTGTGATCGAGTAACGGTATTGCGAGAAGGACGAACCGTGCTGCAAAGTAAAGTATCGGAATTAACGGATGATCAAATTGTAGAAGCAATGCTCGGTAAACAGTTGTTAGCAATTCAAGAGAAAACACCTCAACAAAGGACTACTCCTTTGCTCAAAGTTCAGCAATTTTTTGTTCCTAAACTAGATAAATCGGTCACTTTTACTTTGCACGAAGGGGAAGTTTTAGGTATAGCTGGTTTAGTAGGGGCAGGAAAAACAGAGATTGCTAGAGCTCTAGCAGGGCAAGATCAAAGTTATAGTCTTGTTACGATTAAAGCAAAGCCTTGGAAAATAAAACATCCACAAAAAGCAATCGAAGCGGGAATTTGTCTCATTCCAGAAGAGAGGCGTAAAGAAGGGGTATTGGTTGATTTTCCGATAGACCAAAATCTTTCCTTGCCACATATCGATAAGATTACCCGAGCAGGATGGCTAGATTGGCGTAAAGAACGACTATTAGCAGAAAAAGTGATTGAACAATTAAGTATTCGAACTTCCTCTTCCAAACAATCAGTTGGGCTTCTCAGTGGAGGTAATCAACAAAAGGTATCCATTGGAAGGTGGTTGAATACGGATGCTTCTATCTACCTTTTTGATGAACCGACAAAAGGCATTGACATTGGAGCGAAAGTAGATGTTTTTTCGATCATCTCCAAATTGGCAGAAGAGAAAAAGGGTATTTTGTACTTTACAAGTGAGCTAAATGAACTATTGACAGTTGCCGATCGAATACTCGTGTTATATGATGGCAGATTTATTGCAGAGAGAAGGACAAATGAAACGACACTAGAAGAGCTCATGACATTAGCAACAGGAGGGATTTCGGATGGAACAGAGCATCGAGATAGCGAATCTCCCTAAGAATAAAACGAAGAAGAGTAAAGATGGATGGATTCGTTTTTTGACCAAGTATGGGACAATCATCGCGATTCTCTTGATAATAGCTTTTTTTAGTATTTTATCGGATGAATTTTTCACGTATAAAAATTGGACAGATATACTGCGTTCTATTTCGATAACTACACTAGTGGCTATTGGGGTTACCCTATCTCTAATTGTAAAAGGTTTTGATTTATCCGTAGGTTCGACCGTGAGTCTCGCTACGATTACTAGTACAGCTGTGATGGTTTGGTATCGTCAAGAAACAGTGCTTGCTATCTGTCTGCCGCTGTTAGTTGGATTGTTAGTAGGACTTATAAATGCATTTTTAATTGTTAAAATTCGTTTACCAGATATGTTAGCAACACTTGGTATGATGTACATGGTCAACGGTCTTCATTTGACGATTACAAAAGGATATAGCATCTATAACAATATGCCGCTTCAAGATGGGTCTCTAGCGCCAGGGAAAATTTTGCCTTCTTTTTTGTTTATTGGTCAAGGTGAAATTTTTTCCGTTCCCTTTCCGGTAATTGTGATGTTTTTCTTTGTGATAGTAGTTCATTTGTGTTTGAACTATACGAAGTTTGGACGTCTGTTGTATGTGACAGGTGGAAACGAAGAAGCAGCAAGGCTTTCTGGAGTTCCTGTAAATCGGTATAAAGCTTATGCTTATGCCTTAAGTGGTTTATTTGCTAGTATTGCAGGTATAGTATTGGCATCACGTATCGGGACTGGACAAGTTTCTGCTGGTGCATCTCTGTTGATGGATTCAGTTGCTGCAGCATTGATCGGGTACTCTGTTTTTGGGGCAAATAAACCTAACGTATTAGGGACATTCATTGGCTCCATTTTAATTGGTATTCTTCTAAATGGATTAACTATGCTCAATGTTCCATATTATGCCCAAGACATTGTCAAAGGTGCTATTTTGATTGGTGCTTTAACGTTAATGTATAAAAGTAGAAAAGAATCATAGCAATGGGCTTATTCCGTTTCTCTTCCTAGTAGACTTCCATATAATAATAGAAGTCTTTAGGAGAGGAGGTACTACTTTGAGAACCTTACAGTATATACCTCATCATAAATTGGGAACGAAGCACATCGGTAAACCAATGAAACTAGTTTTAAAAAACGGCAAAGTGATTTATGGCGTGATTAAAGAATTACATCAAAAAGGGATTGTGTTTATTCCTGTGCAAGTGAAGAAAAAGAATGGAAAAGCGAAAGCTCAGTGGTTTTGCCCACTGTTTCCTATCTTTTTACCCTTTCTTTTCTTCATTCCGTTCTTGTTTTTCTTCTTGTAGGATGAAACAGCTTGTATCTGATGAAGATACAAGCTGTTTTTTATCGTTCCCGTTAGACGATTGGAGGGCTCTCCGAAAATTAGGAGTCGATTTAACCACGAAATTATTTCGTATAAATGTGGATTACATCGAAAAAGATGGAAGGACATTCAGCCTTTTTCGTATTGTCTGTTCTTTTGTGGATGTATCAAACTCTTCATATGGTGATGAATGACCTTCTTCATTTCCTTTGCAGAGATTTTTTCTTTTTGTGTTACTCCGTGGACTGCAAAACCATCGATGAGAGCATGCAATCTCATCGTTTCCAACTCAGGGTCTAAGTTATCAAGAGTGATTCCTTGTTTTATTAGGGCATCGATCAGACTACGAAATAATTGGTGTAGAGAATCGTGGCTTTCTTGTCGCAATCGATGAAGGTCTGGGTCCGCTAGGGATTTACTTATAAAGGCTAACCATACTTCACTCTCTGCTCTTCGTTCATCATCCAGTGGCAATACTTGATCAATCATAGCAAGTATTGCTAGTTCTGTATCTGAAGGAATGTCTAACTCCTGAAGGCGTTGTGTTACTCGATCAATAATCATTTGCATGCAAAAAATCCACAACTCTGATTGACTCTTAAAGTAATGACGCATAGCTCCGAGTGACATATTTGCTTCTTGCGATATATTTCGTACGGAAGCTCTTTCCAAGCCTTCTTTTTGTATGACTCTCCAAGCGGCTTCAGCTACCTTCTTCCGACGAATATCATGGTCTACTTTTTTAGGCATAAAGAGAGTATACCACAAGGAGCATTTTTGTGATACATTTGTACTATAAAGATATAATACAAATGTATTAAAAAAGGTGGTGTCATAGGTGGCATTTGTTATCTTAGCGGGAGAAGTACTTTTTTGGGTGTTTGTATTAAGTGGGTTAATTTGCCGATATATTTTTCAGAAGAAAACGTTAGGAAGTTTTTTACTCTTGGCAACTCCAGTAATTGATTTGGCGATCATTGTCATTACAGTTTTGGATTTGAAAAACGGTGCAACGGCAAACTTCTTTCATAGTTTAGCAGCCATTTACATTGGGGTGTCGATTGTATATGGTAAATCAATGATTGTATGGGCAGACCAAAAATTCGCATATCGTTATAACAATGGGTCCAAGCCGCAAAAAACAAAGATGTACGGCAGTGTTCATGCTTACGGTGAGCGTATCGGATGGTATAAACATGCCCTGGCTTGGTTGATTGGCTGTGGTTTATTAGTTGGGATGATTTGGTTTGTTGGAAATGAAAGCAAAACGATTCAATTTGCTTATACCATTTACACATGGTCTATCATACTAGCAATTGATTTTTTGGTGAGTTTTAGTTATACGATTTGGCCAAAGGATAAGAAAGAAACATAAAAAGAACGATCTAGTAGAGATCGTTCTTTTTTCTATCAGGCTGTTTTCTCTGTAATATCTCGGGCAATCCATACTCCACATGCTCCTGCTTGAGCTAGTCCGCGGGTGATTCCTGCTCCATCACCGCCAAGGTAAAGTCCTGCTATCTCTGATTCAAAACGATCGTTTAACTTAGGACGTGCAGAGTAAAATTTCGCCTCTACACCATAGAAGAGAGTGTGTTCCGAAGCAATCCCAGGCGTAACATGATTGAGTGCTTCCATCATTTCTTTCAAACTATTCAGCGTATGAGCAGGTAATACATAACCAAGATCCCCTGGCACTGCCTCTTTCAAGGTTGGTTCGATAAATCCTTCCTTGATTCGCTTTTCTGTAGAACGACGACTTTTTTGAATATCGCCATATTTCTGAATGATTAGTCCTCCATTGGACAATTGATTTGCCAATCGAGATATTTCGTGTGCATATTCTGTTGGCTGATTGAAAGGTTCTGTAAACTGATGGGAAACGAGTAATGCAAAGTTAGTGTTGGCACTACCAAGGTTCGGATCTTTATAAGAGTGACCATTAGCTAGCATGATACCTGAGTGATTTTCCACTACTACGTGTCCCGAAGGATTACTACAGAATGTACGAACCTTTGTGCCGATTGAGGTGTTATAAATAAATTTGCCTTCATAGAGATGTTTGTTGATCTCACTCATCACAATGTCCGAAGTTTCCACACGAACACCGATATCTACTTGATTGGAATACATTTGTAAGCGGCGTTTCTTCATTATAGTAGAAAGCCATTTGGAACCATCACGACCGGGTACAATGACCACTTTGTCTGCATAGAGTGTTGCACCATCTTTTAGTTCTACACCGGTAATGGTATGTTTACCATCGGTTTTCTCGGTCACAACGTCAGCAACTTCGATTTTAAATCGCATTTCTATTTTTGTTTCGAGGTATTGGAAAATACTAGCTAAAATCGAGAGGTTTTGTTCGGTTCCAAGGTGACGTACTTGTGCACGCAGTAATTTAAGGCCAACCGCAGCACCTCTTCGTTCAATTTCGCGAACTTCTGCTGTTAAAGGATCTGTAATAGTATCTGTTGCCCCATGCTCCAGATTTATCTTATCAACATAGCGAATCAAATCTACTACTTGATCATTGGGCAGAAAGTCTGTCATCCATCCGCCAAATTCACTAGTAATATTGAATTTTCCGTCAGAGTAAGCACCAGCTCCTCCAAATCCATTCGTGATGGAACAAGCAGGCAAGCAGCCAGCAAACTCTTTTTTCTGGGTGGCAGGCGGGCACTTTTGAATTTTATGTTCGAGGATAGGACAGTTGCGTTTGTAAATATCATGCCCCTTATCTATCAATAGTATCTTTGCGTTTGGCATTTTTAAGCTGAGTTCATAACAAGTAAAAATGCCAGCGGGTCCTGCTCCTACGACGATTACATCGAATCGATTACTCACAGCAAATCCCCCTAAGTTTTAGTAGGCAAACCTTATATAAGGTACACGATTCAACTATATATATCAATAATAATATTTACCAGATCAAAAAAATTAATAAGTAATGTTTAATTCTTTATAAAGATAAGAAGGAGAGAGTTTTAGTGATCATCAAAGAATACTTTCATTCCATGTAGTAAGAAATGGGAACATAAAAAGCGTAACCTAATTTTAAACAGGTTGGTTTCTTTATCAAACAATTCAATATGAAAAATGATACAATTATATTAGCGAATTAAAGGTTGGTAACTCATGGATAAATCCAAAAAGGAAGCGCTACACAGAGAAAAAGAGAAAGCCTTTCTTTCTAACAGGATGGAGTATAACAAGCTAATGAGTCGCCTTCTTCCTCATATTTTTGTGGAAGTATCGAGTCCAGAGAATGGGATTACTGGTGAACTCGGTTATCCGCGATACTTGAGGAAGAGTGAACTTCCTGGTGAGGTACTGCGAAAGTTCGAGAAGGAACAACTTAAATCTGACAGCAAAGGATTTCTAGATCCCGTGATCCTTTTGGGAACAGGCGAGTCAGGAGCACTGCGGTTTCCTCAGAAACATGACGGACTTTCTCCCATGCCTTTCGCTGCAAGAGGGAATTTTGCGATTCGTAACTTTTTCGCAGGTTCCTTTCATTTGTTCGATGGGAGCTACCAAGATGAACTTCTGACTTGTGAAAACTTAGGTCTGATTGAAGTATTCCTTTCGTTGCATGCAGAAAACTATACTATAGGTAGTGAGTGGTATGACTACTACCGAGATGCCTATTACGCGGTCGCTATCGGTAGTTCAGCCTCCGTTCGTGTCGGTGGTACTGACTTGCCCCAAGCCGTTGGTTACCATATCTGGAACAGGACAGGAAAAACGCTTATTTCGCGCATCGATCAACCTCTTGATAGATCGGTTTTGAAGATCACCACAAATCGGTGGAAGACATTTCGGGATATCTCGGAATTTTAAGAGGAACGTGATGTGTACCACCTTCAAAGGTGAAAAAACTCCCGACAACATGAGGAAGTGTTGTCGGGAGACTGCTTTTTTATGGATATTTAATTTACTCGCTTTGCACCCCAATAATGGGTTTGGGAGTATGAATTGTTTAAGGAATCGATTTGCAGATCATTTTTTTCATTTTCATTGGAGATATATAATCCGTCACCTAAGTAAATTCCAACGTGAGAGACACCAGATTTATAGGTTCCTTGTAAGAAAATGAGGTCCCCGGGTTGGAGATTGCTTCGGGAGACGGAAGTACCTACTTGGGATTGAGCACCTGAGGTTCTTGGTATATTAATACCTCTATACTCACGAAATACATACTGTACCCAGCCAGAGCAGTCAAAATTAGGATAACTTTCCGCACCGAACACATAGTTGACTTTACCGATCATTGCTCTTGCTCTGTTGATCCATGATGTATCGGATAGTTTTCCAGGATCACTGATACTGACACCTGATTTTTTTGCCAATGCTTTTAACTGTTCACTTTTGAACTTTTTTTGTAAAGCTTTGTACTCAGCTTGTAATTGTTTCATCTTTTTTTCTGCATCATCGAGTAATTGTTTGGAGTTAGCTGCTTCTTGTTTAATAGCTGCTTGATTTTTCTGAATCGCTTCTGCTTGTTCTTTATACTTTTGATAAATCTGATAGTCATTTTCCATCAATAAGCGAATACCTTCTAAACGACTTAGAAATTCAGAAAAAGATGTAGAAGCGAGTAATTGCACTTCCATATTGTTGTGCCCAGAAGTATAAAGGCGAACCAACACGGAATCCAAGCGCTTTTTGGTTTGATCCTGTTCTTGGTTCAATTTGGTCAATTGTTGGAAAGTATCATTCAGACGTTTATCTGAAGATGCGATTTCCTTTTGAATTTTATCATATTCTTTTTTCGCAGCTTCGTACTGATTTAAAGCTTGTTCTACTTTTGCTTTTGTAGTAGTAGATGGCGCTGCATAACTGTTATTAGCCAAAAAAGGGTTAACGGCTAACGTGAGAGCTATTACCGCACTACATAAATAGTACATCTTTGTTTTGTGGTTACGTTTCAGCATGTCAAACTCCTTATTTGGAATAGGCTGATTTTCCGCTTCATATTTCAATTATTTTCCAATCTTTCGCAAATAAGATAAAGACTGCCTTTTTTGCTGGAAAATCAGAAGTAACACGAGTATACCATGTCTTTAAGAAAATGACGATGAAATCTAAAAAGGTTTCGCAAAACTGACAATTCATAAATGACTTATTTTTATATTTAAACGGATTGAATGTATATATTTCCATGCGTTAGAAACAATAAGAAAGTGGGCAGCCAAGTGCTGCCCGCTTTCTATTTGTGAAATTTACCAATTCATTATGGTAAAATAGATTCTAAATTTTGGAAATCAAGAGGGGACACATGAAGAAAATATTTTCTTGTTTTTTACTTACTGTACTTGTGATTATTGTCTTTATTTCATATGAAGAAATTGGTTCATGGGTGATTCCATTTTCGTTCAAACAAAATAATACCAAACAAACCTTTCGATTTACTGCAATAATGCATGAGATTCCAAAGAAAATAGTGGGACAGCGTACTTATTATGCTCTGGATGATTTGATGCAAAAAGGGGTTGTGAAAGGGAAGGTGGATAGCATCCAAGAGAATTGCAGGATGGAAATAGGAAAACACGATTATCAAATGGAACCAAATATAACAGTCCTCTTGCATGATGGAATATATGAACATATTGAAAATCCAGTTTTATTTCAAAATAAAACTTGTTATCTACCAGAAGAAATCTCAAAAAAAATAGTAGCACAATCCAGTGAACCTGTGAGTCATCCAAACAAGAAATTGACTCTCTCAGCTTCACAACTTGCAACATATCTGTCTTTTTTGCGTTCACCTATACCAAGTGCACATGTGAGTACAGTAGATTCTTCACTTCCAGGAGCACTGCGTAGCTACCGACACGGGATTCATGAAGGATTAGACTGGTATACTTTTGGAACTGGAAAAACCATTGATCTGAATACTCCTGTACGGTCAATGGGAACTGGGATAGTAGTTCGTTCTGATCAACATTACCACGAGATGAAGCCACAGGAAAGAAATCGTTTGTTAGCAAAAAGCGCACAAAATAATGGGCAGACACCAACTAGTATTCTTGATAAATTGCGAGGAAGAACGGTATGGATTCAGTTTGAAAATGGAGTGATGGCGCGATACTGTCACTTGAGCAAAATTCCAAAAAGCATTACAGTCGGTACTCATGTAAAAGCTGGAGACATAGTTGGCTATGTAGGGAATTCAGGGACAAGTGATGGAGCGTTGCACAATAAACAAGGACTACACCTGCATTTGGATATTCTCGTTTATGGTCAATGGATTTGGAGCAAGTATACATTAGCCGAACGACGTATGATATTGGAGACAGTATTTAATGGATGAATGATTACGTGATATCAAATTCACAAAATAAACTGTGAATTAAAATGACAATTACTATAGATTTAAAAAATTGATATAATTAAATAGAGTTTGTCTTTCTGTCATTCGCTCCTAACGAGAATAAGGATTTTCCATCATGAGTGAGCAAACCACAGGTACAGTAATCAGGTTCTCAAAACTACAGAAATCGATTATGCGTAGGCTGGAAGCGGATTTTAGGCTGAGTGCGATACAACTGGCTGAAAAACTCAAGCAGGATCCATCTAACATTCGAAAGGCACTGAAAGAACTGGAGAAAAAGAAAGCAGTTCATTCAGTGAAAGGACCAGGAAGAACTCATAGAAGTAGAACTCGCTACTTTGCACTAGTTTCACATTCTATTGATGTGCCTCCAAGTATGGAGGACTACATCTTGAATCTGCTAAAAACGATGCCTTGGGTGAGTGCAGTTGAGCTAGGTGAAAATCTAGACTTTCATCTGGTTGCAATTTATAAGAAACTGAGAGAGCTGGAGAAAAAGAAAGCAGTGATTTCAGTGGAAGGCCCAAGAGGCTTCCGTCTGTATGCTCTACCATCTGAGTTGCTGGATGAAGATCCCACTAGAGAAAATGAAATCTTGTGTGTTCTAGCATCTGATCCGTGGTGCACGTTGGAAGAACTCAGTGAAAAACTAAATCTTTCACTGTATCAACTCGAGGTGCCCATTAAGCATCTGAAGAAGGCAGAAGCAGTGATTTGGGTGAGAAGTTCGCAAAAGTTCCATTACGCTCTCGTAACTGAGTCACTTGAAGGAGCTCCTACTACTGAGGGGGACATCTTGGGGTTGCTCAGAATGGC
The DNA here is from genome assembly GCF_059510375.1 of Shimazuella sp. NTD250. Taxonomy (NCBI): domain Bacteria; kingdom Bacillati; phylum Bacillota; class Bacilli; order Caryophanales; family Thermoactinomycetaceae; genus Shimazuella; species Shimazuella sp. NTD250. Next base: position 39,613 of record NZ_JCAJZS010000003.1, read on the forward strand.
CCCGTGTCAGAGCGCAAGTGAACTTCATGATAAAATGGGTTATGGGACTGTCGATAACATCCGAAAAATTCTTCGAAAACTGAAGAATCAAGGCAAAGTTATCGCTGAAAAAATCGACGGCCAGGAGATGTTCTACTCTCTTCTGCTTGAACAGGAAGATGAGAAGAGTATCAAGCAGCCCAACGCTTTTGAGCGAGCTCTTCTGATGCTGTTGCAACTGTACAAATCGGGGAATGCTTGGGTGGAAGAATCCCAAGTGAAAGGCATCTCGATTCCGATGTTTGATAACTTGCTTGCGGTGATGTTGGTAAGAAAGACTATTCATAACAACCTTCCTTACTACATGCTAACTCGTCGTGGAGTGGATACCGCGCTAAAGATCAAGCATCATCGGATGTAGTTATTATGAATGTCATCTGTATACGCTTGAACGTTCTCCTCCCGCAAATCCTACTGGATCAGGGAGAAGATTGCCCTCTGGTGAATCCATCCTGTGTCAAGGATATATGATCACCAGAGGGCAAACCATGTTCTATACAAATAGACATGTATACAGAAGAAGGAGATAAAGGACTTGCGTTACATATTCTGCAAATATACAATAGGCATTAACGAAATAGCTTAGGGGTGCTTTTTTTGGATAATGAGCAACTACTAGAGGCAATTCAGAGCAGCTTCCTGTCGGAATTAAGCAAATTGGAGAATCGAATTTCACAAGAAATGAGTACTTTGAGACAAGATTCGAAGACTCGTTTCACGAACGTAGAAGAATGTATTACCAAATTGCATGATGACACAAGCGAAGGGTTTCAGGAAGTCAAAAATATTTTGTATGAAGATGTTGTGGAGATTACCAATGAAATGGTGAGCGATAAGGAACTGATTAGAAGAGAAATCGACGCATTAAAGGGACGAATTTATCTACTGGAAAAGAAATTGAGCAAAATAAGTTAATAGATGTAACCTTCCGATGACTCTTTTCGAGTCGTTTTTTTATTGGGGGAATATATAATGCGCGAATTAAAGCAGCGTGTTCAAGCTGTCATTATAGAAAAACAACTAACTTCGGTTCTCAATCGTACCAAGTGGGAAAGATTACAGAAATCCGTAATAGAAGAATTGGCCTTTCCACCTTCGTATCAAGTAAAATATGTATTGGAAAATAAGCCTCATCCAGAAAACTTTGAACAAGATGTCTGGTATTGGGGGGATTGGGTAGAAGGGCTTGAGCCTTTTTATCATGTGGAATGGATAAGGGTTAGACCTCGATATATCAAAAAAAGGGAAAAAACATTAGAAAGTGAAATTATTGATATTATAGAAGAATTTATCCATCTATTACGAAAATGGAGGATTCCGTTTGTTGTAAAACAGGAATCCGTTTTTATATATGGATATGTAAAACATACCAACATATTTCATGATGATTATTGAAGAGGATAGGATGCTTTTCTTTTTTTGCCTAAGAATGACAAAAAATTTAATAATTATTGACTATTTCCGTTTTTGAGAGAATCGATATTGTTTTTTCGCTACCATAGTAGAGGTAGTGGAAAGAAGGAGTAATCGAATGAAGAAAATATGTTCCATATTGTTATTATCCATTAGCTTTTCTTTGCTGATTTTGCCTGTCAGTACTTTTGCACAACCACAGGCAAAAGTCGTTACCAAACAGTTCAGTTTTGAAGATGAAATTGTAGATTCACCCAAAGAAAAGCAGTCTTTATTGAAAAGTAATACCGAAAAAGAGACAGACAATATCAAAACAACTCAAGGTCAAACAAAACCAAATATTGAAGCAGAGGCCTATCTTTTAAAGGATTATCTATCTGGTGTCGTCTTAGCGGAGAAAAGTGAACATGATCCACGGCCACCAGCGAGCATGACGAAAATGATGACAGCTTATATTGTATTAGACCAAATAAAACAAGGAAAACTTCATTGGATGGACGAAGCGGTGATCAGTAAGCGAGTCGAAGATATCAATGAAGCACAAATTTATTTACAAAAAAATGAAAAAATAACAATTAAAGAACTGTTTACTGGGTTGATGGTTCAATCTGCAAATGATGCAGCAGTAGCTTTAGCAGAGCATATAGCAGGTTCAGAAGAAGCATTTGTCAAATTAATGAATCAAAAAGCAAAGGTTTTGGGATTAAAACATACCCATTTTCTCAATTGTTCTGGATTGAATCAAGAAGATTATCCTGATCCTCCCAAAACCCAAGGTCAGCATGTGATGTCGGCAGAAGATACCGTTCAGTTAGCGAATATGCTAATAACCGTTCATCCAGAAATATTTGACTTTACTACCATCGCAACCTATACGTTCCATCCAGGAACCTCAAGAGAACAAAAGGTTAATAACTGGAATAGCATGTTGCCAGGATTAAAACACGAATATAAAGGCGTTCAAGGGATAAAAACAGGTTCTACCCAGTTGGCAGGTTTCTGTTTTGCTGGTACAGTAAAGCGAGATCAAACCCGTTTTCTATCTGTAGTGATGGGAACAACATCCAAAGACAAGCGCTTTATCGAGACAAAAAAGTTATATGACTACGGATTTAGTCAATTTAAGCGGGTAACCTTTTTGAAGGCAGGTCAATCTGTTCCCAATCATGTTTATGTGCGAATTGCTAATGCAAAAGGGAAGAAACAAATTTCTGTTATTGCACAAGATATCAACATACCCGTTCCCATACAGACGAAAAGCAAAAATGACTACAGCTATCATGTAACATATAAAAGTAATCTAAAAGCACCATTGAAAAAAGGTACAGTGGTTGGAACAGCAGAGCTTTATTATAAAGGGCATCAAATAGAAGGTTTTAAACCGATACCAGTGGTGACGAAAAATGCAGTAAAACAAGAGAACATCTTAGACCGTATTTCTGATTTTATTGCAAGTTAATCTTTTGAATAGGAGACTGCTTACTTTGTATAGTAAGTGGTCTTTTTTGTATAAGTGGACACCTGATTTATTCTTTCAAAAAGATATCATCAACAATATTGCTAAATCTTGAGGAATCATCATGGGTTATTTTTTGAAAAATGGAAATCTATATATAAGTCATGGTATAATAAAGTGTCCATTACCTTGGACGACCTACTCGACTGAAGGGAATCCCCTTGAGCGACGAGATCGAGCAGAAGTGCGCGTGCAGAGATCGGTTCCACGACGAGGACTGCATTCTCCAGCTGACGGGTCCGAACCTGTTTGCAGAAGAGGATCCTCTGCATCCGTGGGATCATTGCCCTGGAACCAAGGGACACCACCCGTTCTGCAACTACAAAGGCCCGAAGCAACAGGGGTCGATTCCCAACCAGCGAAAGTAGGTAGGTATCTATGAACGCATCTGCGATACCAAAAGCCCGTGTCCTAGCTTAAACAAGCCAAGGATGCGGGCCCGCACTTGCAAATGAAATAGAAAAAAATTTATAAAACATAGAAAAAAGCGGATGTCAGAAGACATTTCCGCTTTTTAGTTAGGAATAAGCCATGATTCGTCCATTAAACAACTGCAATTCCCCTTTGAGTTGTTTAGCAATAAATTTTGCATACTCGTTTCCTTTGGCTACATCGTGATGAGTAGCATCCTCTGGTAGGACGATTTGTACATAATATTGCTGATTGTCTTCCTTTTGTCCTACTCCAATCACCATATGGTTGTTTAGATGAGGATCATTTCCAGTTAGAAGTAAGTATTTAGTACCCTCTGTTTCCTTTGCTTCCATCGTGTAGGGGAAAGCGGCTGCTTCATAATCCCAAGCGAGCTGTTTTCCAGTGTTGCGGGTCATTTCTCGATAGTAATTCAGCGTGTCTTGAACATCTGCTAGTTCAATCGTTTCTGTTCGTCGAATGTAAGCGCTTTTTTTCAAAAAGATTGTCCATCCTTTCTTGAAGGGAATTCATTTACTCCTCTGAATTGTACCACTTAATTGAATATGATACACTAACCGCTAGCAATGTTAGGAAAGGGTTGGGTTTATGGATAAATCGGATTTGTTTGATGATCTGCGGGCGGAAATTGGTTCCGTAGCAGATGGCTGGAAAGGAAATGATACCGTTTTTTACGAGGCAGTATGTCAACTTGTCTACGATCAAGTGGATGAATATAAAAGCGTTTCCATTTACTTGACCAAAGAAGATCACTTTGAACGTCAATTTCATCAAGGAATAGAAATGTTGCCGATGAAGATTCCATTTGGAGAAACCGTGCTGAGCATTGCAGCCCTACGCGGTGGTTTATCATCTCATACGGATAACACATTTACCCAATTGTGTGTTCCATTTTATTATGGCCATCATTTGATTGGTGAGATCATCATCACAACAGATACAAAGGATGGAGTAGATGATGATGATTACACGTTTTTTAGTGAAATAGCATCTCTGTTGGAAAATAAGTTGCAGAAATATAAATAAATGATAGCCTATTGACATAAATAGTATAACATAAATATAATAAAGGCACATACTAATATGACGGAGAGGAAGATGGGTAAATGGAAACCATCGTCTGCCAAACCTGTGAAGAAATTATTGCCTTTCAAGAAGCTGATAAAGTAGGTACGTTATACGGTACTTGTGATCATTGTCATGAGGATCATCAAGAGTAAAGAAATAGGTTATACTAGTCCACCCATTGGTGGGCTTTTTTTCAGAAGTAATAAAAGCCAGATATCCTCTATGTGATATCTGGCTTTTTGCTGTAAATTTAATCTCGGTGCACACGTCTTGTCCAATGAGAACGAATCACACGAACATTTTCCACTGATGGGTCTTCGGTTCCTTGGACAATCAGTCCCGCTGCTTTGTTTTTCTCAATATAAGCGATGTTTTCTTCGGTAATCCGTTCACCTGGCAGTAGTATAGGGATTCCTGGTGGATACATAAAAATAAACTCAGCGATAATCCTTCCAGCTGCTTGTTGAAAGGGAATCGATTCGGATTCACTGTAAAATGCGGTACGTGGGTTGAGGACGAGTTCTGGTATATCTGGCAGTGAGATCGATTCTTTTTCCGCCCACGTTTTCCCTGCGAAAGTATTTGCTAAGTCTTGGAGCCCATTGATTAGACCGCTAATGGTTTCCTCTGTATCCCCTAGTGTCACCAGACAGAGAATGTTATACAAATCGCTCATCTCTGCTTCAATCTGATGATGATCTCGTAACCAATCACTAGCCTCATGCCCGCTGATGCCAAGTTTCCCCACATGGATCAATAGTTTGCTTTCATCTAGGTCATATCGAGCTTCCGTGCCTAACCATTCTCGTCCTACACAGATAAGTCCAGCAGTCTGATTGATTTGTTTGCGTGCTTTTCTAGCTAACTGCAGCGTACGAGTCAGTGCAGCTTCTCCATGAATGGCCAAATACCTCCGAGCAGTGTCCAATGAAGCTAATAAGATATAAGACGTAGAAGTGGTTGTCAGCATACTCATTATTGCCTGTATATGCTGAGGATCAACCAAATTTCCTTGCATATTTAATACGGAGCTTTGCGTGAGTGACCCTCCAAGTTTATGAACACTAGTCGCTGCTAAATCTGCCCCAGCATCCATTGCTGAAACAGGAAGTTCGGAGTGAAAATGTGTGTGAACCCCGTGTGCTTCATCTACCAAAACCGGAATGTTGTGTGCATGTGCAACTCGTACAATTTCTCGTAAGTTACTAGTAAAGCCGAAATAAGTAGGATTAATCACCAAAACTGCCTTAGCATCAGGATGCCGTTCGATTGCTGCTGCAACTTGCATCGGAGTGATTCCATGTGCGATTCCGAGCATCGGGTCTAACTCTGGGTGAATAAAGATCGGGTTGCAATCTGCAAATACAATTGCAGAGAGTACCGATTTATGGACAGTGCGTGGGACGATAATTTTATCTCCAGGTTTACAAGTGGCAAGGATCATCGCCATGATGGCCCCACTTGTTCCCTGCACAGAAAAAAAAGTTCGTTCTGCGCCGAATGCTTCAGCTGCTAGTTTCTGTGCTTGTTCAATGATTCCTTGTGGCTGGTGTAAGTCATCCAATGGTTCAATATTTATTAAATCGATGGATAAAGCATTCATTCCCATAAACTCACGAAATTCTTTATCCATGCCTTGGCCTTTTTTATGTCCAGGTATATGAAAAGGTAATGGATTGGAATTGGCATATTTTTTTAATTTGGTAAAAAGTGGGGTGTTATTCTGGTTGGACTGCTTCATTATTTTTTCGGCCCTGCTTTCTACTCGTAATCACAAAACAAGCCTATTGTACAAGAAATACACATGAAGGTAAATGATAATTATAAGATATTTATGTATTTTTATTCGAACGACAAATGATAAAGAGGCAAAAGCTGATCAAACGTCTTTTCTATGTTCTTTTGGAGGACATTGCCATTAAGACTTACCGCTTCTTTACGGGGGATGAGCATACCACAGAGAAATTCCGCTTTCTTTACGGTGGCTAACCGTTGCATTATCGATTGCCAATTTTCTATATCCAATGTTTTAACTAGAGTGACGTCCGGAATCGTGTGATCGAAAGAAATGTAGAAGTCTGTTGGTATTTGTTTACTGTATTTTTGTACGTTTTTCAAGAAGTTGTTTGCAAATTGTTGCTTTTGTTCACATTCATAGATTAACGCAAACCAAGCAAAGACAAATGTATCCCGTAAACCTAATTGAAAATGAGGATGTGCTTTGTATCCTCGTTTATTGGTAGCCCAAGCGACCCATGTTTCTTCTGGTGGATTTACAGTCCTTCTAGCATGTCTTGCAATATGGGTGTAGACGGTATCTCCTAATTTGCTAGTCAAATGGGCAGAGACATGTTCTCCAATTGTGGAAAATTTCGGTTGAATGTCCCTTTGCAGTGCCTCCATTCTTGTCTCCAATCCATCAATCGCGAACACATGAAAATCCTGTTCTGTAAAAATAGGGAATGTCATGATCCATCCATCCTTTCTTTTTATCTTCTTTAGTATGTTGAAAGAATTAAATTTTACTATTTTCTTGTTTTCTTCTCATCAAATACCGTTACCTTCTTTCCATCCATTCATATACTAACTTAATCTCCAAAAAGGACTGGCTCCATGTGTTTATTTCAAATGAGCTCGGGGCATCCTGTTATCAAGTGGTTCCATTACCACTTGTTAGTAAAAAGAAAAGGGGTGCAGTGGTTACATGGAAGATGTCATTCGAGCTTTCAAGTGCCGAGATCCGGAGAAACGAATTCCCGTATTACGTATGGAATTGGATTATGAGCTGTCCCTGTTGTACGAAGCAATGCTAGAAAATAGCGTACACAAAATAGATCAATGTAAAAAAAGATTACAAGAAATACGCCATGAAATGTTGATGTTAGAAGCATTGTAAAAACCCAAAAAAAACCGCTACTTCCCATTAGTAGTGGTTTTTCCTATTATAAAAGAAGATAACAATCTCATTATGGCATATATTGAACAAATGGCAAAACAAGGGGGAATTGGATATATGGCTATTCAGATTTTTGCTCACCGCGGTTATTCGGGAAGAGCGATGGAAAATAGCATGACGGCTTTTCAAATGGCGAGAGAGGCAAATGTAGATGGAGTTGAATTGGATGTTCATCTTACCCTTGATAGGGAAGTAGTAGTTATCCATGATGAAACGCTGGATCGTACGACTTCTGGAACAGGTTGGATCAGTCAATTATCTTATGATCAAATCTCTCAAAATTCTTTGCTCACTTTGCCAAATGAAACCGTTCCAAAACTCTCCGATGTTTTGGAATTATTTTTCGATACATCTATTATGGTGAATATTGAGTTGAAAAATCAATATATTCGCTATCCTAATCTGGTAGAAGAGGTAGTAAATTTAGTAGAGTATTATGGGATGGAGCAAAGGGTTATTATATCTTCTTTTTATCATCCATGTTTACTTGAGTTAAAAAAGTACAGACCCTCATGGAATATTGCCTTTCTTCTCGATTGTGTTCTCTATGAACCTTGGAAGTATGCCAAGGCTGTGGATATCCATCAATTACACCTTCATTATTCTGCGATTGATCAGCAACTCTATGATACATGTAAAAAGAATGGTGTGGCAGTAAGAGCTTACACGGTAAATGAAGAAAAAGAGATGTTTCGACTTGCATCGATCGGGATAGAAGCAATTATTACCAATTATCCGGACAGATTACGTCGAGTAATTGAACACACAGATATGGAATGTTAGAGTAGAAATGATGGAGTAGTTTTGGATAGACAAGGGAGTGTCGTTCACATTGTTCAGCTGGATTTCTGTAGTCCCTCCATGGACGTTATACTTTATTATTTTGATCCTTAGTGTAGTGATTTATAAGGTAGCATTTGCTAGAAAATTACCACCTTTAAAATCGCTCGTCGTTTATTTTGTATTAGCAATCGGGTGTGTGTTATTTTGGATTATGCAATTAGCACAATTTCCTATGATTCAGGCTTTATTGATAACAGTAGCTATAATTGTTGTGACACGTGTTCGGCTCTGGTATAGTAAAAAACAGGTAAAATAGGGTTACAGTGGGAGTGTTGAGAGGTGCAACAAAAAGATGCTCTGTTTAATTGGCTGCAAATCAAAGTCGTCTGGGAAGCTAGACCAAGTGATGTATCTGCAAAGGATACAGTAGACTTTTTTCAAACCATGCTGGAAGAAGATCATGAGATAATGAATGTAGAGATGAAAAAAGAAGATCAGATATATCATGTCTCTTATCATCAAAAAGGGGAAGAGCATATGATCTCTTTCCCTAGAGAGTTAGCGGAAAAATTATTAAAAGATATAACCGAAGAGCCCAAATATAATCAATGTCACTAAGTTTTTTCGATACGATGCATATTTACTTTTGCCGAAATTCGATGATGACAAGCTTCACAGATCTGAATTTTATGGGGATGTTTTATAATTTTTCTTGCTTGCGATTTAGTAGGTGCAAAAGGTTCATCACAAAGGATACAAATTACTTTCATCAGAATCAATAATTCCTTTCTGAGCAAACAGGTCATATATCCTTAAGTATACACCAAATTTTTTCATTATAAAAAGAGAGTAGTAACATTTCCGTTACTACTCTCTTTTTATTTTTGTGGCGAAAACACCTTGCGACTTCAGTCGTGAGAGGTTCACAATGTATATACGACTTAAGATGTAGAGAAGAATACAACTTATCTCCCAAGCAAAATGGATTGTTTTTCAATAAAATAGAGGTAACTATAAGAAAAGGAGAGGTTAAATTGGATAACAAGGGTATAAAAATTTTGGTGCATGCTAGTACATGGTTTGCTCCAATCTTACTCCCATGTATTGTCTTCTTTATCATCCAAGATCGATCTGTGAAGCGTATTTCCCTACAAGCCATATTTTTTCACTTGATCATGGTAGTATTGATTGCGGTATCGTGGTTTTTCTCCTTCATTCTGATTGGTGTACCATTCCTGATTATTTTCGGGTTAATGGCAATTATTTGTCCAATTATGGGTATTATCTATGCCCTGCAAGATCGCCAATACCAATATCCGATTGTGAAATGGTTTATTCATTAAAAGTACAAAGGAAAGAGAGGATGGAACTGAAGTTCTATCCTCTCTTTTTTTAGAATTCGTATTATATTAATATAAAAAATGTTTTTATATTTTGTTTGTTTAATTGTCTGTTATACTGCAAATAACATCATTCGGAATTTTGATTTTTATAATGTGGATCTTATCAGAGCAGATGATAGACAATGGAGGAACAAGATATGGAAGCAGATTTAGTGAATCTTTGTAAACTTGTAAATATCCCATCGACCACTTTCTTTCATCAACCGACGAGAAGTGCAGCCGAAACTCAAGCAGTATTACCAAAAGGATGCCTTGTACAAAAAACAATCACATGTAAGTTGGCAGATAATACTACAAATAAACTTGTTCTTTGGACGGGTGTTGCTGATTTTCGAATTCATCGTTCTCTGCATAAAGAAGCAGCTCATTTATTAAATCTGAAACGAATTCGAAGTCATACATTTAATCCGAGAGAGATTGAACCCCTACAATTTTATGGGGTTCCAGAAGGAACAGTGAATCCATTTCTTGCTAATTGCTCACCTGCTATTGCTCACCTCGATGCAATTATCTTACTTCCTTGGCCGAGAGATTGGAGTGAAAAATATAAAGTTGCGATTTCCTTGTCACTTGAAGAAAGTCTTATCATCTCACTCTTTCATTTAAAGCATTTGCTATTGGAATACCAGCAGAGGGTTTTTCCAGATTTAGACGTTTTTGAACTTACAGAGATACCATCTTATATGGCACAAAAAAACAACAACTATTCTTAACGAATGTTGTTGCTATTCTTATTTATTTTAGGATGTTGTTTCATAATATTCCTCTAAAGTAATCTTTTTTTGGGTGATCTCTTTTGCTATTTTTGCTCCAACATAGCGTATGTGCCAAGGTTCGTATTTATATCCAGTAATTGCTTCTTTGCCTTTGGGATAGCGGATAATAAACCCATATTCTTGTACGTGTTCTGCTAACCATTTTGCCTCTGGTTTTTTAGCAAAACAATCTTCTGCTGCACATGTTCCATCGTTACCTGTCATATCGATGGAAAGACCTGTTTCATGTTCACTTGTTCCGGGGATTGCGCTGTAAGTTCTTGCTTTGTTATATCCATCACGACTTACATAATTATTGAAGAGTGCTTTTTGTGTTTGATAGGAGCGATATCCAGAAACTCCTTTGAGAAAAATATTATCCTTTTTTGCATCTTTCACCATTTTTTCTAGCTGAATCGCTGCTTCTTTGCGTAGTTTGCGTTTTTCGGTAGCAGCACTTGCAAGAAAGGGTATTTTTGGGAAAATCAAATCTTTTGGGTTGAAAGTTTCTGGTAATTTATTGTATTTGTTTACCAACACAGAGATATTGTCAGGTTGAGTTACTATTTGTAACTGTTTGGGAGTTGGAACCTTGGTGTTACTCGATTGCTGGTTCGTTTGTACTACTGTCGATTCCGGTGTAACTTTTAGTTTGGAAGGTTCTGCTTGATTGGTACATCCAAACGATACCAGAGAAATCAGACAAAAGGTCATGCAGATTGCAAATTGCTTTCTCATTATGTGATTCTCCTAATGTAGGTGTGATTTTAAATTATGCGATAGGAGTAGGTAGCGTGGTTGATAAGCAAAAACATAAAATGTTTAGATTTCAACAGACACCTATTTAATATATTTATGGTAAAGAAAAAGAGGGAATAAATCAAATGGTAAATATAGAGGAAATGAGAAGTTTTCAATAAAAAATAAAAAAGCCATTCTATTTAAGAATGACTTTTTTGCGAATCAGAAGGTTATCTTATTTTTTAGGGACTACTTTAGTAGGTTGTGGTGTAATTCGTTCCGCAATAGCTGCTAATTCTTGTAAGGCCCCAGAAATAGGTTTACCTTGACGTACATCTTTAGCTACGTTTTTAATACGTTGTACTAAATCAGTATCAGCAGTAACGAGAGCTTTTGCACCAACAGGGTCCTTGCGTAAAGCCTCGGCGACAGAGTATTTCACTGTCCCAACTCTACCTCGATCCAAATTTGCTTCTAGATCAAGACCGACAATCGAGTATTTTCCAACCGAAACAGCAGTTGCATCTTTTACATGAGGCACATGCTTAGCGATTTGTTCAAGTCGATTGGAAACATTCCGGGAAGATTTGTTATACTGAGGGGCGGGAACAGTTTGTTTTACCCGTTGGGTATAAGAAATCTTTTGAGTTTTGGGTGTGACTTTATTTGGAGCGGATTTTTGTTGCGCGCATCCAAATAAAAGCCCTGCGGTCAAACTAAATATACCAATCAAACGAATAAAAGCAATCATCTATGGATAACTCCTTTCTGTCAGTTATCCTTTAGTTTGCTCAAAGGAGAGTTCTTCATGCAGGTGGAAAAATATGTATTAGGACCTATTGCGACTAATAGCTATCTGCTTTATGATGAAACGAGTAAAAAAGGCGTTGTAATCGATCCAGGGATGAACCCAACAGTTTTAACGGATCGAATTATGCAATTGGATCTAATCATAGAAGCGATCTGTTTAACGCATACACACTTTGATCATATTGGCGGATTAGGAATATTAAAAAAACTTACGAGTGCTCCTGTTATTGTACATGAAAACGAACAAGCTTGGCTTTGTGATCCTGTTCTTAATGGTTCAGCTGCATTAGCTGGAGCAGAGCTCATGTCATTTGAACCTGCAGATACAGTGGTTAAAGGTGGAGAAACCCTTTCCTTTATGGGGAGAAACTTTAAAGTATTGTTTACACCAGGTCATTCACCCGGTAGTATTTCCCTTTTTGTTGGAGATAAGGTCATTTCAGGGGATGCTTTGTTCAATGGAGCGATTGGACGTACGGATCTTCGAGATGGGAATTATACAACATTGATTCAGTCCATTGAAACTCAATTGTTTACACTAGCAGATGAAGTTGTAGTCCATCCAGGACATGGTCCATCAACGACGATTGGTCATGAACGAAATACCAATCCGTTTTTTTCCTAAGAAGGAGGAAGCCTGTTGAAGTTGATTCGCACTTTACTTATATTTGTTCTGCTCATTGCAGTAATTTATGCTGTATACGATGCTTCCGCAAATCAAAAACCGGTAGTCCAATATGCAAACTGCAAAGGAGATATCGGAATTGAAGTGAAAAACTGTGCACCAAACTTTAAACTAAAAACGCTAGATGGTAAGCAAGTGGAACTGTATCAAACCAATGGTAAACCTACGATTATCAATTTTTGGGCATCATGGTGTGATCCATGTAAAAATGAAATGCCTTTTTTAGAAACGGCATACCAAGAACACAAAGATCAAATAAATTTTCGAATGGTAAATGAGACTTCACAAGACACCATACCAAACATCAAAAAATTTATGAAACAGTACAAATATACTTATCCCGTTATTTTGGATCAAGAAAATGAAGATGGCCAGACAATTGGAACAGATCACTATCAATTGCTTGGTGTTCCAACTACCTTTGTCATCGATTCAACTGGAATGATAACACATAAAGTCGTTGGTGAAATGAGTAAAGAAGAACTGCAAGATATTCTAGATGATGTGTTATCGTAGAGAGGATAAATTTTCATCATGGAACAAGTAACAATCTGGTTAGCATTTGCAGCAGGAATGCTGTCATTTGTTTCACCTTGCTGTCTGCCGCTCTATCCTTCCTATTTGTCATACATAACTGGGGTTTCTGTCTCACAGTTAAAAGAAGAAGGTCGCTCTACACATCTTACAAAGTTAACGATGATCCACACCTTCTTCTTTTTACTTGGTTTTTCCCTTGTTTTCTATGCGTTAGGTTTTACTTTTTCTTGGATTGGCCAATCATTTGTAAATTATAAAGATTTGATACGTATGCTCGGTGGCGTCTTGTTGATTTTTATGGGTTTATTTCTCACTGGGATTATTGAGCCAAAATTTATGATGCGTGAAAAGAAATGGGATGTGTCCAAACAAGGTCTTGGTTATCTCAGTTCTATGCTGATTGGTATCAGTTTTGCGGCTGGTTGGACACCTTGTCTTGGACCAATACTCGCTTCTGTGCTCGCTATTATTACCATTAAGGCACAGTTAGGGATTGGCTTTTTGTATATCACTATGTATGTGCTCGGATTTGCAATTCCTTTTTTCATAATGGCCTTTTTTATTGGACGAACCAAATGGATACTCAAATATTCAAACCAAGTCATGAAGGTTGGAGGAGGACTGTTGATTTTATTTGGTATTATTTTATATACCAATCAAATGACCACCATTATCACTTGGTTTACCAATCTTACCGGAGGTTTTACCGGGTTTTAGTCTGAAGGGGAATAGACATGAAGAAACAGACGAGATATTGGGTGAGAAGGATATTGCTGCTTTGCTTAATTGGATTGGTAGGATATGCAATCTACCAGGTTTCTACGGATACGGGTGGAAAACCAGTAGAAGGTGATAAAGCTCCAGATTTCACCCTTACTACACTCGATGGGAAACAAAGAAGCCTCTCGGAACTAAAAGGCAAAGCAATTATGCTTAACTTCTGGGGGACTTGGTGCCCACCTTGTAAGACAGAAATGCCAGCGATTCAACAAGCTTACATCATAAATAAAAACCGCGGATTTGAAGTTGTTTCAGTTAATATCCGTGAGAATGAGTTACCTGTGAGTAATTTTGCTAAACAAATGGGACTTACTTTCCCCATCTGGATGGATAAAGATAGGGAAGTAGTAAAACAATACAAGATCGGACCAATTCCTAGTTCTTTTTTTATCAATCGAGATGGTGAAATTGTAAAGAGAGTGGAAGGTCCCCTGCAATTGAGTCAATTGCAACAACTTATTGATCAAATAACATCTTAGAATATGGAGTGATCATTATGGAAAAATACCAACATATACCTGCATCTGTTTTTGGAAAAAAGTTTGAAGAGGAAAAACATAATTATGTTTTTGTGGATGTTCGCACCAAAGAAGAATATGAGGATGCACATGTAGAAAATTCCATCCATATCCCATACGATGAAATGGAAGTACGCTATGAAGAATTACTTCCTCATAAAAATGAAAATATTTTATTGATCTGTCGAAGTGGGATGCGCAGTCAGATTGCAGCCCAAATACTCTCCGAACAGGGATTTGAAAAGCTGTATAATCTCGAAGGAGGCTTATTGGAGTGGACTGGTCGTCTACACAGATAGAGGGGATGTCGCAAGTGATTCGCAGCCATTTGCGACAAACTTCTCATCAACAATTACCTTTTGCAAAAATGATGGAACTTGCTTTATATCATTCCTCTTATGGTTATTACATGAAGCCCATTCCCAAATTAGGGAAAACGGGCGATTTTTTTACCAATGTTCATGTTAGTAAGCTATTCGGACGTGTTTTGGCGGATTATTTTTTGCAATATTGGCAAGAATCCAAGCCATCCGATCCTCTTCAATTGGTTGAAGTAGGAGGAGGCGACGGCAGATTGATGGAGCAGATCGCAAATCAATTTCATCAAAAATCCGTCCCAAAATCAGCGGTTGTTGTGTTTGCATTAGAGAAAAGTAATTATCATCGATCTTTGCAGCAAAAAAGGATGAAGGATATACCTTATGACGTCAAGTGGGTTCATCAGTGGAAGGAAATACCTCATGCTCCCTTTACCATTGTCTATCAACATGAATTAATCGATGCCTTTCCAGTACACCGCCTGATTTGGAAAAAAGGAAAGTGGTGGGAGATTTATGTTTCTGAGCAAAATGGAACTTTTGTAGAAGTATATGGGGAGCTGTCGGAGAAAGCATTAGTGCAATATGTAGACTCCGTTAAGGATGATCTAGTAGAAGAACAACAGATAGAAGTGAATCTTCTCGCTAAATCTTGGATACAAGAAGTTGCAAATAACTTGGAGTCTGGGATGATTTGGACACTGGATTATGGTGGGTTATCTAGGGAACTGCGTGGTATTCGATATTTAGACGGAACTGTACGGTTTTACCAAAATCATCAACATGTGTTTGATGCCTATCAAAAATTAGGCGTAGTGGATATCACAGCCCATGTCAATTTTGAAGACCTAATGAATTGGGGAGAAGAAGTTGGTTTAACTGCTAGTTTTTATGGAACCCAAGCGAAGTTTTTACAAGTTGCAGGAATATTATCTTACACCAATCCGCTCTATCGAAATGCAATCAAACAGCTTATGCTCGGGATGGGAGAGCATTTTCATGTTCTCATACAAAAAAAATAGAGGAGAAAAAAGAACCCTAAACTGCAAAGGGTTCTTTTAGTTTTAATAAACAAAAGTTGCGTATGCAACCATACCACAGAAAGAGATTAGCATGTAACTACCAAATAAGTACATGTAAGTTTTTTCAGTGAAACGTTGGTAACCAAGCACTACAAACAAGATGGCTTGGAAGATGAAGAGTCCTGCTTGAGTGTACATATGGCCAGCAATAAACATCAAAGCGATTGCTAAGGCCCAAAAACCGAGTACACGAAACATGCGATCCACAAAACCACAGCCTTTCAAATAGATCAAGATGAGTCAAGAAATAATTACCGTTATGAAGAGCTTCCGCTCAAGCAATCTTTATTATACCCAGTTCAGAAATTTGGTTCAAGTAGTGTTATGGCACTAGTTACTAACATAACTCTTTTTACATATTATTTTGCATCATTCTTGAAAAAATATATTTGTAAATCCCCATAAAACGTATAGTTCTAGCAATTTGAGGATATAAAAAGGATAGAGATATACTATTGTTCGGTTTTTAAGCATAGGATAAAACAGTCAAAAATATTGCTTAGAATAGGAGGTTTGAATATGGCTGTAAAGCGTCAAGATGCTTGGTCATCTGAAGATGATATGGTATTAGCTGAAGTAACCTTGCGACATATTCGTGATGGCGGTACACAATTATCTGCATTTGAAGAAGTAGCAGAGCGATTGGGAAGAACTCCAGCAGCTTGTGGTTTTCGTTGGAATAGTTCTGTTCGTAAAAATTATGATTCAGCAATACAAGTAGCGAAGACAGAACGTCAACGACGTGGGCAAGAAAGGGTACGTTATACAACTCCTATAACTCTTAGTAGTGTTCGGGTAGATAATACTCCAACATTGGAATCATATGAGGATGAATATTCACTAGATCATGTTATCCGATTTTTACGTCAGCATAAAAATGAAGTAGGGGAATTAAAGAAACAACAAAAACAACTGGAACAAGAGTTATATGAAAGAGAAGATGAGCTAAGGCGTTTGGAACAGGAAAATAAAGTGATGAAAGAACAATTGAATGAGGTAGAGTCAGATTACCAGTTGGTAAATGAAGATTATCGCACATTGGTGCAAATTATGGATAGAGCGAGGAAATTAGCTGCAAGAAACGAAGATTTAGAAAAAGAACCGAAATAACTTTATGTACTGCTGACAAACCGAGTCGGCAGTTTTTTATTTTAAAAGAATCGACGCTGCCCGAGGAAATTTGATACGATAGAGGGGAAATATATTTTGTCCAAACTGAATATTTTTTAGAAATGATTGGCAAATGGAAAGGGGTTTTTTAAGATGGCAAAAGTAGAAGCGACGATCGTAGGGATTGTTTCGAAGATACTGGTTTCCATCGGTGAAGAAATCCAAAAAGGCCAAGAAGTGATTGTATTAGAGTCCATGAAAATGTTAATTCCAGTAGAAAGTGCTGTCTCCGGAAAAGTTACAGCGGTCCATGTGAAAGAAAGCGATTTTGTCAATGAAGGAGAAGTATTAATTGAACTGGAAGAATTGGCATGAATGTGAAGATAGTAGAGGTAGGGCCTAGAGATGGATTGCAAAATGAAACTAAACTGCTATCAACTGACTTGAAATTCGAATTGATTAACAGGCTTATCGCTGCCAATCTCACAAATATAGAAGTAACTTCATTTGTCCATCCCAGATGGATTCCCCAATTAGCAGATGCAGATCAATTGGTACCAAAACTAACCACCAATAAAAAGATCAGCTATCGAGCTTTAGTTCCTAATCTCAGAGGAATGGAGCGCGTAAAGATCCCGCCTTTGACAGAAATAGCTGTTTTTGTATCAGCAAGCGAGACGCACAATCTCAAAAATGTAAACGCTACCACAAAGTCTGCTGTCGATCAAATCGCACAAATTGTACAAAAAGCTAAAATATATGCATTGCCTGTAAGAGGCTATATATCTTGTGTTTTTGGATGTCCTTATGAAGGAGAGGTTCCTTTATCAGTTGTAGAAAACTTATGTTCTTCTTTGTTAGATTTAGGGGTGTACGAAATTTCCCTTGGAGATACGATCGGTATTGCAGTTCCAAAACAAGTGAAGCAAGTACTCCAATCACTGCAACCTTCTTTTTCTGGTAAGTTAGCCATGCATTTTCATGATACGAGAGGACTTGCATTGGTCAATACTTATGTGGCGTTAGAAAATGGTGTTACAACCTTCGATAGTTCAATAGGAGGAATAGGAGGATGTCCTTATGCACCAGGGGCATCTGGAAATGTGGCAACAGAGGAAGTAATAACCTTATTACATGGTTTAGGGATCGAAACCGGAATTGATTTAAATATTCTGTGTGAAACAGCCCATTGGTTACAAAGTGTTCTAGGAAAAGAGCTTCCTTCAAAAGTATTACAGCAGTATCTTGGCAAAGGTGGGAATGAAGGATGACTTGGATCAAGAGGGAACAATGTGGATTTATCACGATACTTCAACTTCAACGTCCAGAAGTACATCATGCACTTAACCGACCATTATTGCGACAACTAAGTCAATATCTAGACGAAATCGAGAAAGAGAAAACGAGGGTAGTGATCATCACAAGTACAGGAGAAAAAGCTTTTTGTGCAGGAGCAGATTTAAAAGAACGTCAGACAATGAGCGAAGATGAGGTAAGGAAGTATCTCACTTTGATTCGCCAAACCTTTTTTCAAATTGAATCTCTCTACTGTCCTGTCATTGCTGCAATTGAGGGGGTAGCATTCGGGGGTGGAATGGAATTAGCCCTTGCTTGTGATTTTCGAATTGCTGCCCAAAATGCAGTATTTGCCTTACCTGAAACTTCACTAGGAATTATTCCTGGAGCAGGTGGGACACAACGTCTAAGTAGGATAGCTGGTATAACTGCTGCAAAAGAGCTCATCTATACTGCTAAACGGATATCTGCGGAAACAGCATACAAGCTGGGAATTATCGGAAAAGTGACTATGTCAGGAGAAGCTTTGAATGAGGCATTTCATATGGCTGAGGAGATTGCCCAAAATGCACCATTGGCTGTTTGGCAAGCGAAATTGGCGATTGAGGAAGGTTATCTCCTAGAAATAGGTTTAGCGATGGAAAAAGAAGCTTATGCCTATGAGCATCTGATCCCTACAAAAGATCGTCTAGAAGGATTATCAGCATTTCAAGAGAAGAGAAAGCCGCGGTTTCGAGGAGAGTGATAGAAATGAGTGAACTTACTGACAAAAACGAGCGACTACAAAATGGAGGTCATCCTAAATATCATCAGAAATTGGCTGAACAAGATAAATTGTTTGCTCGAGAACGCTTGGCACGGTTATTGGATGAAAATTCTTTTGTCGAGGATGGATTGTTAGCTAATTCAATGGAGGAAGGATTGCCTGCTGATGGGGTGATCACCGGGATAGGAAAAATAAAAGGCACTACGGTTTGTGTGATGGCTAATGACTCAACAGTAAAGGCCGGTTCTTGGGGGAAAAGAACAGTTGAAAAAATCATTCGTATCCAAGAAACAGCAGAAAAATTAAACACTCCTCTTTTTTATTTGGTTGATTCTGCTGGAGCACGCATAACAGATCAACTCGAGATGTTTCCTGGGAGACGTGGAGCCGGAAAAATATTTTATAATCAAGTCAAGTTATCAGGTGTAATCCCACAGATTTGCCTCTTATTTGGCCCATCAGCTGCTGGAGGGGCTTATATTCCAGCTTTTTGTGATGTTGTTATTATGGTAGACAAAAACGCCAGTATGTATCTAGGCTCCCCAAGAATGGCTGAGATGGTAATTGGACAGCAGGTTTCTTTGGAACAGATGGGAGGAGCACGAATGCATTGCTCCGTCAGTGGTTGTGGAGATTTTTTAGCAAAAAATGAAGATGATGCCATTTTGATTGCGAAAACCTACTTTTCTTATTTGCAAAAACCAGTACAAGTCGATTATTGTACCAGTCCCATTGCTGATAAGATTAGTGAGCTTATTCCACACGAACAAAATGTTCCATTTGATATGAAAGAAGTAATAGATGCATTGGTCGATAAGGATTCGATGTTGGAACTCAAAGAACTTTTTGCCCAAGAATTAATTACGATGTTTGCACGTCTTGAGGGAAAGTCGATCGGGATCATTGCCAACCAATCAAAAACAAAAGGAGGCGTTTTATTTGGAGATTCTGCTGATAAAGCAGCACGATTTATTACATTGTGTGATGCGTATCAGATACCATTACTCTTTTTAGTGGATGTACCCGGATTTATGATTGGTACACAAGTAGAGAGAGCAGGTATTATTCGTCATGGAGCCAAAATGATCGCAGCTATGGCAGAAGCAACTGTTCCTAAAATATCGGTGATCGTTCGGAAAGCATACGGAGCTGGTTTATATGCGATGGCAGGCCCAGCGTTCGAACCAGATTGTTGTATTGCACTGCCAACTGCTCAAATTGCGGTGATGGGTCCAGAAGCAGCAGTGAATGCTGTATATCATAATCAGATTCAAGCTTTAGATCCAGAAGATCGAGATTCTTTTATTCAAATGAAAAGAAAGGCGTATCAGGAAGATATTCATATCTATCGGCTAGCTAGTGAATTGATTGTGGATGTCATGGTGGACCCTGAAGATTTGCGTAATGAGTTAGCAAAAAGGTATGATCTATATAGTGAAAAACAAATGAATTTCAGTAGACGAAAACATCCTATTTATCCGGTGTGAGTTCAAATGAAAATTGGTATAATTGGAGGAGGGTCACTTGGACTTTTATGGGCTGCTCGTTTAAATGAGTATGCAGACGTGACCCTGATTTGTAAATCTGAGCAACAAGCTGAAATGATCAGGCGAGATGGTGTAATTCTAACCACTCTAAATGATCAAGAAATCAAATATTGGGTTACAGCAGAATGGATTGATCAATTCAATCATTCTGCTGGTTTTGATGTGCTGTTTCTGATGACCAAACAGCCAGCATTAAATCGAGTACTTTCTATTATCCCATCTTTTATCCATGAACAAACGCATATAGTAGCATGGCAAAATGGTTTGGGGCATGTTGAAAAATTACGAGCCTGCTCCTATTCAAATTGCTATGCGGTTGTAACAACCGAAGGTGCGAGAAAAATATCAGTAAATCATGTCCATCATACAGGGAATGGCTATGTTCGATTAGGGAGTGTAAATCAGAATCAAACAGAAACAATGGATCCACTTTTTCTTTCTCTCATGCAAACTATAGGGATAGAGTGGGTTGAGGATATTGAAAAAAATATGTGGCGAAAATTTGCAATAAATGTAGTGATCAACCCTTTGACTGCTCTTTTGGAAGTACCAAATGGAAAATTGATGGAGTTAGAGATACAGACGATTATCAAACAACTAATTAAAGAATTATGTTTAGTAGCAGATGAAAAAGGTTTTTACCTTAATCAAACAGAGATTTATCATCAAGTGAGCGAAGTTTGCTTTATGACGTCAAAGAACTTATCTTCGATGCTTCAAGATATTCGAAATAAACGACAGACAGAAATCGATTCTCTCAATGGAATAGTAGTTTCGTATGCTGACCAACTTCGTTTAGCTGTTCCTACTCATGTTGCTTTGACTGAGTTGATAAAAGCAAAAAGTATGTTGTTTTAAGCATGTGGTATACTTTACTTATGATAAGTAAGTAGCATCTGGAAGAAGGGCTGGCGGAAATTGAAAATAGAAAAGTTTTTGATTCCTAATGAAAAACTCCAACAAAAAACATTGTTTTACCATTATGATCCAACCCAAGACGAAAGCTACTTTGAGCGTTATCGCTATGTAACCAATCAAAAATACAAACGAGACCAGTTGGTAGAAGTTCTTCGGAATTATCATCATCCTGAATTAGTGCATCCAGCTGTCGAAATAAATCTAGATCGATTGTCATCACCTGATAGTGTTGTTGTTATCGGGGGCCAACAAGCAGGAATATTAACAGGACCGTTATATACGATTTATAAAGTAATCACGATTATTCAATTAGCAAAACGAGAAGAAGAACGACTACAAAAACCTGTAATACCTGTTTTTTGGATTGCAGGAGAAGATCATGATCGACAAGAAGTAGACCATGTTTTTATGCCAGAAGGAACAGGTATGGTGAAACATTCCTTCCCTTTGCAAGATACGAAAAAAGCATCTGTGTCGACTATTACAATCGAACCACATATCGTTCATCAATGGTTAGATGAACTACATCAAGCAATTGCGGACCGCCCATATAAAGCAGATTGGGTGACTCTTTGTGAGCAATTAACACAAGAACCTATCACATGGACTAGATTTTTTGCCAAAATCCTTCACTACTTATTTGCAGAATATGGTTTACTGTTAATTGATTCACATGATACGCTGCTGCGGGAACTAGAGGTAGATTACTTCCGCAAAATGATCGAAAAGAACGCTATGCTGGGCGATGCGGTGAATCGAGGGATTCAAAAATGGGAAGAAGGAGGGAGTCCGTCCCCTCTACAATTGGAAGATAACCAAGCCCATTTATTTATTGAAGAAAACGGACAAAGGGTTGCACTTTATCGAGAAGGAAATCAATTTACAAGTCGTAATCATTTTTTTCAGTATAAAATAGAGGATCTACATGAAAAACATAACAGATTCAGTAACAACGTAGTAACTCGGCCACTGATGCAGGAGATGGTATTTCCAGTTCTCGCATTTGTTGGAGGAGCAACAGAAATAGATTACTGGGGTTGTTTAAAAGAAGCTTTTTCTGTATTCGGTTTGCAGATGCCCATTGTTTATCCTAGACAAAATGTTACAATTGTAGAGCGTTCGATTGAAAAATATCGAGAAAATTGGGGAGTAGATTGGGAAACTTTATTTACAGGCAAAGGACAATCCTTGATAGAGTTATGGAAACAGACTAATCAACCACCTAATGTAGAGCAGCAATTTGCGGAATTATCCCATCGATTAGAAGAGCTATACACACCATTTCTTCAAGAACTTACCCAGACGGTAGGCGGTAATATGGAGCAAATGGGAGAGAGTACAGCAAAAAAATTACAAAATCATGTGAGTTGGTTGAAACAAAAAGCACATCGTGTAATTGATACGCAATTAGAAGTAACACTTCGGCAACAGAGGCAGGTTGTAAATGCGATTTATCCACTGGAGGGATTTCAAGAAAGGAGTTATAACCTTGTTTATTTTTGGAATAACTATGGATTAGATTGGCTCCATATGTTATGTAAACAAGAGTTACCCGAATGGAATACTCACCAAGTGCTATTTCTATAGGTAGAAAAAAACAAGGAGTGAAACGTCAAATGAATGCTCTAACAGACAGTGTAATAAAAGATATCTCTTTAGCTCCAAGTGGGAGACAGAAGATCAATTGGGCAAAAGATCATATGCCTGTTTTAAATAGAATCAGAGAACGGGTAATCTTAGAAAAACCGCTTACAGGAAAACGAGTAGCTATTTCCCTTCATTTAGAAGCAAAGACAGCTTGCATGGCAGAATTGATTCGGGATGCTGGTGCTGAAGTTGTCATTACCGGAAGCAACCCTCTCTCTACTCAAGATGACATTTGTGCCGCTTTGGTTTCAGAAGGAGTAACGGTATTTGCCCGTTATAATCCAACACCAGAAGAGTATAAGTCTCATTTTATTATGACACTGGAAACAAAACCTGATCTTATCATCGATGATGGCGCAGATTTAGTGACTATTTTACATAGTGAACGTCCAGATTTACTAGAACAAGTACAAGGTGGATGTGAAGAGACTACTACAGGAATTAAACGCTTATTGTCATTAGAAAAATCAGGGCAATTAAAGTTTCCAATGATTGCAGTAAACGATGCATTTTCTAAATCGCTATTTGATAACCGCTATGGCACTGGTCAATCTGTTTGGGATGGAATCAATCGTACCACCAACCTAGTGGTTGCAGGGAAGACTGTAGTAGTAATTGGTTATGGATGGTGTGGAAAAGGTGTCGCAATGCGTGCAAAAGGGCTGGGTGCTCGTGTAATTGTCGTGGAAGTGGATGCCATCAAAGCTACAGAAGCTCATATGGAAGGTTTTACTGTTTTACCAATGGTGGAAGCAGCAAAGCAAGGTGATTTCTTTGTCACCGTTACGGGTAACAGGGCGGTTATTAGCCGGAATCATTACGAAGTGATGAAAGATGGAGCAATTTTAGCAAATGCTGGTCATTTTGACATCGAAATCGATATAGTAGCACTTGAAGAAATGTCTGTAAAAGAAGAAGTAGTGAGGAAAGATATCACCCAATATCTGTTAGCAGATGGACGCAAAATCAATTTACTAGCCGAAGGGCGTTTAGTAAACCTTGCAGCAGGTGATGGTCATCCAGCTGAAATAATGGATATGACCTTTGCGCTGCAAGTGTCAAGCCTTCTTTATTTGAATCAATCCAATGAAAAAATTGGAGCGCATGTGATTGATGTTCCTTATGAAATTGATGAACAAGTATCACGTCATTTCTTGGAATCATTAGGAATTCAGATTGATGAATTAACTCCAGAACAAACAGAATATCTCAATAGCTGGGAAGTTTAATCATATTTTCCAAAATAAGATAATTTTGTTCAAATCCTGTACACAAGTGCAGGATTTTTTGTATGGATTGTGGTATACTTACCATTGTGGAGGAAAGTGGAGGGAAGTGGAGAGCTATGGTTCCACTTATTCATTCAACTGAGAGTAAGAGGTGAGGGATAAGCAGAAAAAACTCATAAAACTGGTCATTTTATGAGTAGATCAGGAGGGTCACATTGGCATGTTTATGGGGGAGTTTCATCACAGTGTGGATGATAAGGGAAGAATGATTGTCCCAGCAAAATTTCGAGAAAATCTCGGCTCCTCTTTTGTCCTAACTAGGGGACTGGATCAATGTATTTTTGCTTACCCTCGAGAAGAATGGACACAACTAGAACAGAAATTAAAAGCCCTTCCCTTTACCAAAGCAGATGCACGTGCCTTTACCCGGTTTTTCTTTTCGGGCGCTTGTGAAGTTGATTTGGACAAGCAAGGCAGAATTGTATTACCATCAAACTTGCGAACCTTTGCCAATCTCACAAAAGAATGTGTCGTCCTTGGAGTTTCTTCCAGGGTTGAGATTTGGGATCGATCGATTTGGGAAAGCTACTATGCAAAATCGGAAGAGTCGTTCAATGAAATTGCAGAAAGTATTGTCGACTTTGACTTGTAAAAGGATGATCAAGCATTGTTTCAACACATCACAGTATTGTTAAATGAATCCGTAGATGCACTGAACATTAAATCAGATGGTGTATATGTAGATTGCACCCTAGGCGGCGCAGGCCATAGTAGCTTGATCGTAAAAAGATTGGGACCAAATGGCACACTCATTGGTTTGGATCAAGATAATCGAGCACTAGAAGCAGCAAAACAAAAATTAAGCCAAGCTTCCTGCAAAGTGATTTTACATAAGGCTAATTTTCAATATGTACAAGAAGTAGTAAAGTCATATGGTATCGACCAAGTAGATGGTGTGTTATTCGATCTAGGTGTTTCCTCTCCTCAGTTGGATGAAGGGGAGAGAGGATTTAGCTATCATGAAGATGCACCACTGGATATGCGTATGGATCAAGAACAAGAGTTAACTGCTTATCAAGTGGTCAATGAATATTCCGAAGAAGAACTTAGTCGTATTTTATTTCAGTATGGTGAGGAGAAATTTTCTAGGAGAATTTCCCGTCATATTGTGCAACATCGGATACACAAACCGATTGAAAGAACGATTGAGTTAGCGGAAATTATCAAAGAAGCAATACCAGCAGCAACAAGGAGAAAAGGACCTCATCCAGCACGAAGGTCATTTCAAGCTATACGTATTGCAGTGAACAACGAACTTGGAGTGTTTGAGGACGCTTTGCAACAAGTGGTACCTCTACTTCGAACAGGTGGGAAAGTAGCGGTGATTTCCTTCCATTCTTTGGAAGATAGAATTTGCAAACATTTTTTTCAAGAACAAGCGGTTGGTTGTATCTGTCCCAAACATTTTCCTGTTTGCGTTTGTGGTCATGAACCAGTTCTCACCATCATAACAAGAAAACCCATCGTTCCTACGAATGATGAAATAGAAATTAATGCTCGTGCTAGGTCAGCAAAGTTACGAGTAGCAGAGAAATTATAGGGGCCAAAAAAAGAATTCAAATAAATGAAAAGATAGATGAAAAAGTCAAAAGAAGAAATTGGGTCAATGGAAGACAAAAAGAGAGAATAGAAGAGATGGTAAAACGGTCATGAAGTATACAGTGGTGTTAGATAAAAGAAGGATCATTGCAGCAAAAAGAAAAATAGACGAACATGGGTCGATTGGTCTAACTGGTCGAAGGGTTGATATTCAAATGAATCCCACGACTTTAGCCTTGTGGAGTTTCAAAAAATACATCATTCGAGAGTTGTGTAAAGGATTTGAGCGAAGAGTAGAGGGGGATCATTGTGCGTAAAAAACAAGGGAATACCTCGTTAGCCTATCAATTACCAGTATCTACACCTAAGACTCGCACTCAACCAAGATCAAGAAGAGTAATCAAAGGTCTTCCAGCCAGTGAGAAAGTTCTATATTTAGTAAGTACACTTATATGTATTATGGCTGCTATCTTTGTATTGACTCGATATGCTGAATTAACGCAACTAGATGTATCTATCCAACAAACGGAGTCGAGAATCAACAAAGTGAAAGAATTGAATACCCAGCTAGACTCTGAAAAAATGAAAAGAAGTAGTTTAGAATATATTCGTCAGTTTGCGGAGCAAAACGGCTTGCAAATCATTCCCTCTATTCACCCTTAGATAGGCGTACAATTTGTCAAAATAGAATGGTGGCACTGGTATGCAGCAATCGGAGAAGAAAAATAAAGTTCGTTCCGTCATGATTGGATTCACACTTATGGTGCTACTAAGCTGTGTATTAATACGATTATTGTGGATTCAAACGTTTGATTCAAAAGAATTATTAGCAATGGCAGAGAAGCGGTGGGAAAATTCTAACTCCATCTTGCATGCTAAGCGTGGTTCCATCTATG
The DNA here is from genome assembly GCF_059510375.1 of Shimazuella sp. NTD250. Taxonomy (NCBI): domain Bacteria; kingdom Bacillati; phylum Bacillota; class Bacilli; order Caryophanales; family Thermoactinomycetaceae; genus Shimazuella; species Shimazuella sp. NTD250. Next base: position 66,456 of record NZ_JCAJZS010000003.1, read on the forward strand.
ATCGAACCAAGCAAGAAGCTTATACATGGGAAGTACCGGGTTATTATTTTGTTGCTGATCCAAGTCAGATTAAGGATGTTTCTCAAACAGCGAAAATATTATCTCCACTATTGGAAATACCGGTTAGGGTGTTAGAAGAGAAGCTATCCCTTAAAAAAAAGGCTGTTGAAATCAAGTATGAAGGGAAAGGGAAATATTCCCCTTCTATATACAGCAAAATTTTTGCTTTGAAGAAAAAAGGTAAAATTGCTGGTATATATGGATATCCCACAGAAATGAGAGAGTATAATAGTTCAGAGTTAGCGCATGTATTAGGCTTTTTAAATAGCAATGGTGATGCTGTTGGTGGTGTAGAGCAAGTCTATGATAAATGGCTTCGTGGTGTTGATGGAACAATTAAATATCATAAAGCCAAAAATGGAATGATGATTTCAGATGGACCAGAGACTTTTAAACCGCCTGTAAATGGAAAAGATTTAATCTTAACAATTGATGCTAAAATACAACATGAAACAGAAGTAGCAATGAACGAAGCAATGAAAAAATATCAGGCAAAAGGTGCTACTGCAATTGTAGCAGATCCTAAAACAGGCGAAATATTGTCGATGGTAAGCAGGCCAACATTTGATCCCCAAAATATAGCAAAGACTTTTGATCCAGCTAAAAACGGACATAATATTGCCGTTGAAAGTCAATATGAACCAGGTTCTACTTTTAAAATTGTTACACTAGCTGCAAGCATAAATGAAAAGTTATTTAAGCCTAATGCAACGTTTGCTTCTGGTTCTATTAAAGTTGGAGATCGAACTTTTCACGACTCCAATCGCAGTGGTTGGGGAACCATTACATATCAACGTGCTGTAGAATTATCAAGTAATGTAGGATTTATCCATCTAGGTCAACAACTTGGAGCAGAAAAACTGTCTGATTATATCCGCCGTTTTGGATTTGGTAGTATCACTGAAAAGTTTGGAAAAAGAACAGGGATTGACTTACCTGCTGAAGGTAAAGGATATTACTATAATCGCGCCTTGTATCCCGTAGAGTTAGCTGCTAGTTCATTTGGACAAGGTATCTCTGTTACTCCTATTCAACAAATAGCGGCGATCTCTGCTATTGCTAATAATGGTTATTGGATCAAGCCCCATGTATTAAAAGAAATAGTGGACCCACGAACCAAGAAAGAAGTGTATCAATATCCTATCACGAAGCGTCAAATTATAGAACCACAAACAGCGACAAAAGTAAGGCAAATTTTACGTGGAGTAGTTCAAAATGGAACAGCAAAAGCTGCTAATTTGTCTAATTATGAAGTTGCAGGTAAAACAGGAACAGCACAGATTCCTGATCCAAAAGGGGGATATATTCCAAATGAATATATTGTATCCTTTATCGGATTTGCTCCCTCTAGCCATCCAGATGTGGTAATATATGTGGCTTTTGATAGGCCGACTACGAATTTTTCCAGCATGTCAGGCGGAGCAATTGCAGCACCTGTTGCCAGTGAAATTTTAGAAAAAATATTACCGATACGCCATGTAGCAAGTGAAGAAAACTAAGGGATGTGTCTTGGTTTTCAATCATAGACAAACGCATAGCCACATCATGTAGATAAGATAAAATTTATATATGTTGATCCCCAAAAAAGACTCTCAATGATAGAGTCTTTTTTTCGATTGTCTACGTCTTCCCCCTCTTACAAAACACCTAATACTGATCAATGGAATAGAGATTGCAGTTGCAAGTAAGATACCTACAAACACGTTTCTCAACTCCTTTCTGCTGTCTGACTCAAATTTGCATCTGGTGTATAAAGTTTACCTGATGCAAAATTGTTTTTTATACATGTATGTTGGCTAGTGGAAAAATGTTATGGTGTTGGGACTATTTTTAAAAAAAATAGCATTTGCATTCCCAGTTATTTTTAAAAGTTACTTTTCGTTAAGGATTGTTATTACTCTCGTAGGACTCCCAATATAATATACAAATGTTATGAAATACATGTTTTTTAGAATAATAAAGAATAATAATTAAAAGGTGTTAAAAAATGGGAGATGCAAGGCGTATCGACTACTTTTTAGTTTACGATGATAATGGGGTAGAAAAAGAGTACAGAGTAAGGTATGTGGATTGTCTTCCAGTATCGGAGATACGATTTATCTAAAGGATACTCAACTGGAATATCAAGTAACAAAAGTAGTACATGAAATAAGTAAATATAGTGATTTCGTAGGGGCTAACATAGTCGTTTATAAGGTTTACGTGAGTGAAAAGGCATAACCAATTGTTGAAATTAGGGGAAATATATATTATTTTGCTTCTATATCCTTTTTGTTTCGTTCATTTCGATATCCGTAATAAATAAAAAAGATTCACTAAATATAAAGGTGAGTTTTTTTGATTTTTGCTGGATAAATAGGGTTCAGTACGAACACATTCGAATATGGAGTTTAGTGAGTAGAATGTTGATAGTGGTAACCTGTAAGAACCGAAGGCAAAAGGAAATAAATTTCTCTCGCATTTTATCTAAAATAAATCATATAATTAAGCTTAGATTCGATCCTTTTCTAATAGATATGATGAGAGGTAATACTTAAAAAGAGTGAAGTTTTTTATGTTAAAAGTAAATATATTTTTTATGATATAAATAGAGTTGAATACTGTTTTTTATTTTCAACATGGAATGTTCAACCTTTAGGGTTGAAAGCGAGTATAAAGTGTATTACATTGGTTTTTGGGATTTAAAATGTGGAAATATCTGCGAAGTGCGATAGAAGAGAAAAACAAAAATACTCGTAGAGACTTTAATATGAGGGAGGAGCGAGTTTTTTGGAAATTGTCAAATCCTTTGCCAAAAAGTTTTATCGAGGCTTACTGTTTATTGTTTTGCTTGCTATTTTAATGCTTTGTACGATCTTATTTATTACCTTTTTAGCTGATCCTTCAAGAATGATTGAAACGATTAAAGGTACTTTTGGAATAACATAAGATAATAATGAATAGCTAGTAGCAGTTATCGAGAAAGTTGTATATAATATTAGCTACAAGTGAGGATAGGGAAGAGTAAGCATCCCCTTTTATATAGAGAAGAGAACCCTTGGCTGTGAGGTTTTCGATAAAAGACTGCTGAATGTCGCCCTTGAACTGTCTTTCTGAAAAAAGTAGGAAAGACCGGATGACGTCCGTTATCGTGATGAGTGCACAAACTTTTTATTAGGTTTGTGAACAAAGGTGGCACCGCGAAACCAGTCTTTTCGTCCTTTGAGATGAAAAGGCTTTTTTATTTATATAAGGAGTGACGAATTTATGTCTTATGAACTAAAGTCTATTGGATCGAAATGAAAGTTTATAAAGAAAAACGTGCATAATTAGAAGCGTGAAATGCCGATTTACAAGCGTAATCCATGAGAGGTAGGATTGCTCTCCTACCTCTTTATATTGACGAATAATCTTCTACCATGCAAAATGAACAACGAGAAGTTTTCTAAGGAGGAAGCCAAAGGTATGTTGCAAACAGCAAACGATGTCTGGAATTGGTTGTCAGTTCACACTCCTGCAAAAATACATCCAGGGTTAGAGCGAATGGAACATGTATTAGAAGAATTGGGTCATCCAGAAAGACGTTTAAAGGTGATCCATATTGCAGGAACCAATGGAAAAGGTTCTGTAGCAGCGATGCTATCGAGTGTATTACAAGAGGCAGGCTATTCGGTAGGACTTTTCACCTCTCCAGAACTTACGCATTGGAGTGAACGTATTCAACTAAACGGAGAAGGGATTCCTGAGCAGGAATTGATTCGCTGGACGGAACGACTTCGTCCTATTGTAGAAGAGATGGAAGAGCCTCCAACAGAGTTTGAATATTGGACATTGATTGCACTATGTTATTTCGCATATGAAGCAACCCCTTGGTTTACCATCATGGAAACTGGTCTAGGAGGGCGATTGGATTCTACCAATGTAGTTTATCCATTAGTGAGTATCATTACGGAGATTGATCGTGATCATATGGAGTTTCTAGGTTCTACCATCGAGGAGATCGCTTCAGAAAAAGCGGGGATTATCAAGTCTGGTGTACCCGTAGTGACCAGTACGAAAGGTGAAGAAGGATTAGCAGTTTTGGAAAAAGTGGCTAACGAAAGACATAGTAAATGTTATGCATTAGACAAAGACTTTGAAGTTCAAGCTATTTCACATGATGAAAAAGGGCAATCATTCCATTTTACCAGCAAAATGTTAGAAGCAAAATTTGGCATCCAGCTAAAAGGGGAACATCAACTCGCGAATGCAGGAGCAGCTATCATGGCGATTTCCATCTTGCGTAGTCAGTATGCGACCATTGTAGAAACAAGTCATTTGGAAAAAGGACTGGCAAAAGCAACGTGGCCGGGACGTATGGAGGAAGTTGGTAAGCATCCAATCGTTTTACTGGATGGAGCACATAATGCATCTGGGGTAAGGGCTTTAGTGGATACCCTGCGAAATCAATATACATATGAAAAGTTATTTGTTGTCTTTGCCATGATGAAAGAAAAAGAAACAGAAATGATACAGCCACTTCTCCCGCTCGCCTATCATATTGTAACTACAGAAGTATCAAATCAAAAGCGTAGTCGGACAGCAAAAAATTTGATGGATATCATTTTAGCTCAAAATTCGAATCAGTCTGTAGAAGCTATCGCATCTGCCAAACAGGCGCTACAAACCGTCCAAGCGAAAGCAGGACCAAATGACATGATTGTGGTTGCAGGTTCACTATATTTGATCGCCCAAATTAGACCAATATTTATGTAGACATAAGAGAGGATGAGATGAATTTGACAAAACAGCATGTCCATTTTATCGGTATAGGTGGCTACGGCATGAGCGCGATTGCTCGTGTTTTGCTTGACTTGGAATATGAAGTATCTGGTTCTGACGTGGAAAAAAATGCCCTTGTGGAGAAACTTATGGATCGAGGTGCAACTGTCACGATCGGCCACCAATCGGAGAATGTGATAGGAGCAGACAAAATTGTTTATTCCACCAGCATCGCAGCTGATAATGTGGAATTGGTGGAAGCAACAAAGAGAAGAATACCAACCTATCATCGCTCCGAAATGCTTGCTGAATTGTTAAACAGCAAGAAGGGGATAGCAGTAGCGGGAGCACATGGGAAGACGACCACTTCTTCGATGTTAGCTCAAACACTGGAAATCTGTGATGTAGATCCAACCTATATCATAGGTGGGGAGATTGTTGGACTAAAATCAAATGCTAAAGCGGGCAAGAGCGATTATGTTGTGGCAGAAGCGGATGAGAGCGACGGGTCTTTTTTAGCATATCAACCTCATCTGGCGATTGTTACCAACATTGAAGCTGATCATCTGGAAAACTATGATAATGATTTTGAGAAGTTAAAACAAGCCTATGTGGAATTTATCAATCAAGTACGTCCAGAAGGCACAGCAATTATTGGCTGGGATGATGAGCATGTTCGCAGTATTGCACCTCAGCTAACAAGCAATGTGATCACTTATGGTATTGACCATCCTGCGGATTATACGGCAAAAGAGATCAAACCAGAAGGACATCTCATCTCATTTGCGGTTTATCATGGAGAAGAACGATTAGGCAAAGTGACTCTGCAAAAACCAGGAAAACATAATGTATTAAATGCTCTTGCTGTTGTGATTGCTAGTCTCACACTCGGTCTGTCATTTGATGAAATTGCAACAGCTCTGTACCAATTTCAAGGGGCGAAACGTCGTTTTCAGATCATTGGGGAAGTAAATCAAGTGTTGGTGGTTGATGATTATGCACACCATCCAACCGAAATCGCGGCAACGTTAAAAGCAGCAAAAGCGTTGAATCGTCGAATTGTTGTTGTATTCCAGCCACAACGGTATTCTCGCACACATCTGTTGATGAAAGAATTCAGTGAGTCTTTTGCTGAGGCAGATGAAGTGATTATCAATACACTATATGCACCAGCTGGTGAAGCTCCTATCCCTGGTGTAAGTGCAGAACGTTTGGCAGAACTAATCAAAGAAAATAGTAATCCCAATACGATATTTCTAGCAGAACATGCTGCGGTGATTGATCATCTGATAACTCATTGTAAAGAGGGTGATTTGGTATTTACGATGGGTGCAGGTGATATCTGGCATGTATCTCATGGTTTGGTAGAAGAGCTTAATAAGATCACGAAATAAGTTTTTTCAGTTTGAAGAATGCTGAGCTTAGAACATAGAAGAATATCCGACATAGCACATATGTCGGTTTTTTGTTTGAATATGTCAGGCAAATTGAGATATCTACGTACCTATGATAAGGTGAGGGATGGTTAAGATCATAAAAGGGGGATAATTTGTTGATACATAAAAGTGCAAAATTGGCTTTCTTCATTGTTCTTATTTTTAGTGTTCTAATCGGTTGTTCCAAACCATCTAGCGATGTTCCACAACAGCAAACAACAGCACAAAATGATGTAACCAATTTAAATTGGCAAGTGCCGCAATTCCAAGCAATCGATCAAAATGGGAAATCCGTCACCAAAGATACGCTAAAAGGGAAAGTTTGGCTAACACATTTTCTTTTCACCCGCTGTCCAAATATTTGTCCGCCCATGACCACAAATTTGGCAAAAGTGCAAAAAGCAATTGAAAAAGAAGGAACATCTGCAACGATGGTCTCATTTACGGTCAATCCAGAATATGATAAACCAGATATCTTAAAAAAATTTGGACAAGATCATGGAGCTAATTTAACGAACTGGTATTTCCTCACTGGGTACTCGTTTGCAGATATTCAGAAGTTAGGGAAGGACGCATTTAAAGGTCAGATCAGTAAAGTAGAGAGCAATGATCCCAATACCGTTTTGTATAATCACCCATCGCAGTTTTACTTGGTAGATCAAACAGGGAAAGTACGGAAGTTTTATGATGGATTAAAACCAGATGTCAAGCAGATAGCCGCAGATGTCAAGCAGATAGTAGAAGAAGGGAAGTAACCACCTAATAGAATAGTTAACCTTATAATTTGAAGGATAGCTTTTGTGATTGCCAATATATTATTGATGAGATTGAAGGAAATTGCTTAAAATTATGTTATTATTGGGATACATCCCTAGTATTCTCTGGAGGAATCTGTGACGACGCTTGCCGAACTCTTCATCAAGGGTCTGTGCGCCGAGGTCATCATCAAGGGCGGTCCCCAGGTCACCATTCTTCAGATGGCCAAGAGCGCTCATAACGAGATGGCCAAGGAAATCGTCAAGATCCTGAACATCGAGGCTGACAACTGGATCGAGGACAGCCCCGCGGTCGACGCCGAGGCTGCCAACGCACTCCTTCGGAGGGTGATGAACGCCTGCGACGTGATCGAGATCATCGTGGCAGTGAGGCACCGTGACATCCAAGCCATTTTGGGGATCAACCAGGTCCTCCTCCTCGCAACCCTGATCGAGCGGAAGCTCGACAGGGGAGAGGCTGTCACCCTGTTCGATCTCGAAGAGCTGGAGTCGTTCTTCTACTCCTGTGCACCGAGTCACAGGATTTTCGAGAATCAGGGCTGAGTATTTGGTGCAGCTTGCACCGGATAGCCGAGATGAACCTGTCTCGGCCCCAAACGAAAAACTCACCACCTTCAGGGTGGTTTTTATTTCGCTTGCTATCAAAACAATGTTATGTTACATTGAATCGAAAAGGAGGGAGTTTCCTTGACTCAAGAGTTGATATCAAAAAAAGATCTTCTTATGGAAACCGGTATATCTTATGGTCAATTGTACCGTTGGAAACGAAAAAAACTGATACCAGAAGACTGGTTTATTCGTAAATCTACGTTTACAGGACAAGAGACGTTTTTTCTAAAAGAGGAAGTACTAGAACGAGTGGAACGAATCAAAAGCATGAAAGATGATTTATCGCTAGATGAGATGGTTAATGTATTTAACGAACGTTCAGAGTCTGTGCCTGCATTTTTTACGAAGCGGAATTTATTAGAACGTAACATTGTTACTCCTATGGTGATTGAGCAATTTGCCAAAGATTATGAGCTGGAAAGTCACATTTCATTTGGTCACATCTGTCTATTTTATTTGATTGATAAGATGTTAAAAGCAGGTCAGATCAGTCGATCAGAAGGAGAGCTCATTTATCAAACGGTAGAGCCTTATTTGTCAACTGTACAAAAAGAAGATGGCCAATTTTATTTCGCCCGCAAGATGGGTGTTCCCATTGTGATAGTAGTCACGCCACTTGGGTTGGTTCATTTTGATCATGAAGTAGGGATTATTGCCACATACGGATTTCAGAAATTGTTCGAAGAAGTAAAAGTGAAATGGCAAGGAGGCAAGCAAGATGAATAACTTGAGCTTGATGGGGCATGGAACAGCATCTGGCGGCGTATATGATCGAGTGAGGATAAATGGAGATGCTACGATAACAGGCGATGTTGAATGTAACGAAATCATCTGTAATGGTAGGGTCAAGATAACAGGAAATGTGAAAGCTAAATTAATTCGAATCCACGGAGAGGGTACTTTTGTGGGGAGTGTGGAGGCAAATCGGATTAAACTGTATGGTCAAGTTACAATCGGCGATTCTGCTCAACTAAAAAATGCTTCTATTTATGGGGAAGTAAAAATCAAAGGAAGTGCTGCTTTTGACGACATTCACTTAAAAGGTGGATTGCAAGTCGCAGGAGACTGTGAGGCGGAAGAATTCAAGGTGCATGGCGCGTTCACAATCCAAGGGCTCTTGAATGTGGGAACTGCTGATATTGTGCCTTATGGGGATTGTAAGGCTCCAGAAATCGGTGGAGAAAAAATAATCGTTAGAAAGGCTAATCGACCATTTGGTATAATAAAATGGTTTAAATTTTTATCGCAGTATGAAGCTGAAGTAGTTACGGATATGATGGAAGGAGATGATCTGGATTTAGAAACAGCAAATATTAAAGTAGTTCGTGGGAATCGGGTGAAATTAGGTAAATCAACTGATATTCATCTGGTAGAGTACCGGGATCACTTGGAAAAACACGAACAAGCGGAAGTGAAAGAGACAGTAAAGATAACAGCTTGACGGAGGGAATATACATGGTTGCTCAAAATCAGAGCAAAGTTGGTTTTGTAGTAGCTGGATTGCTATTAGGTATTTTTATCGCGGCGATGGATAATACCATTGTCGCGACAGCTACAGGTACGATCGTTTCCGATCTCGGCGGATTTGACAAATTTGTTTGGGTTACATCTGCCTATCTTATTACACAAGTGTCCGGCACACCGATCTTTGGAAAACTATCTGATATGTATGGCCGTAAAAAGTTTTTCTTGTTTGGTTTAATCGTTTTTTTACTCGGAAGTATTCTGTGCGGAACTGCTCAAAGTATGGTCCAATTGAGCATTTATCGAGCAGTTCAAGGAATTGGGGCAGGTGCTTTAAATCCGATTGCGTTTACGATTATGTTTGATCTTTTTCCTCCTGAAAAAAGAGGGAAAATGTCTGGGCTTTTTGGAGCTGTCTTTGGTTTATCCAGTATTTTTGGACCATTGTTAGGTGCACTGATAACAGACAATTTTAGCTGGCACTGGATTTTTTACATAAATGTACCGCTAGGAATCATTTCTTTGGCGCTCATTATCCCTTTTTACAAAGAATCTCAGACACATGCGAAACAACAAATTGACTGGTGGGGAGCATTGACACTCGTCGTAGGAGTAGTTTCTCTCATGTTTGCTTTAGAACTAGGTGGAAATGAATATGCTTGGGATTCTGCTGTTATTTTGGGGTTATTCACTTCTTTTGTAGTATTTATTATCGCCTTTATTTGGATTGAAACACGGGCAGCGGAACCGATTATTAACTTTAAGATGTTCCAAAAGCGGCTTTTCACTTCTAGCGTTCTAGCAAATTTGTTTTATGGAATAGCTTTTATCGTTGGCACAGTCTACATTCCTATCTTCGTAGAGGGAGTTTTAGGAGGCTCTACTACCAATTCAGGATTAATATTAATACCGATGACATTTGGTAGTGTTGTGGGAGCTCAAATTGGCGGTATTCTTGTATCAAAAACAAGTTTTCGAAAAATCATGGTCTCCTCTTGTGTGATTTTTATTATTGGGATGTTGTTACTGAGCACCATTGCTCCTGATACTACAAAAGGTGTATTGACTACTTATATGATTATTACTGGTTTTGGAGTGGGTTTTTCCTTTTCAGTGTTAGGACAATCGGCTATACAACCATTTGGTTATCGAGAACGTGGGTCAGCTACCTCTACCAGCACCTTTTTACGTACGCTTGGAATGACACTTGGGATTACGATCTTTGGGATATTACAACGGAACTATTTTACCGATAAATTAGTAACTGCTTTTGCTGGTGCGGATGGGCAGTTGTCAGATCCAAGAGCGATTTTATCACCTGAGACAAGAGCCCATATCCCACCTGTGATTTTGAATAAAATTACGGCTGTTCTTTCTGATTCTATCGCTTATACGTTTACATGGGCGATTGTTCCAGCAGTTATGGCATTTATCTGTGTTTCACTGATGGGGAGTGAGCGAGTAGCAAGTCCTAGCAAACTAGCGACGGAATAAAAATTTGGAAAGCAACTCTATCAAAAAGAGTTGCTTTTTTGTTATGATGATCTCAAAAAATAGAAATGAATGATAAAATTGGAAATTTTTTATCTGCTGGTCACTATGCTGTGCAATGGTCTTCTAGGTTTCCATTTACCATGGATTGGGAAAAGATTGCTGGCTTATCGTAAAATTCCTCTTTCTAACACCAAAGATGTTTCCCTTTTTTTGGGGATTATTGCTAGTGTAGCTGGAGGGATGATCGCATTTCGATTTTCCTCTTTTTGGGAAGTTATTCTAGCATTAATTTTTCTCTTTCTTTTATTATTGATTGGTTGGATAGATTGGCATACTGGCTACATTTTAGATCAGTTAACGATCAGCGGATCGTTAATCATTGGTGGGATAGAGTTTGTTTGGAACCCTTCTGTACTACCATCCAAACTAGCAGGCAGTATCTCTATTTTTCTTCTTTTGTTTTTTCTAGCGAAGACTACCAATCGATTGGGGCAAGGAGATGCAAAGTTGATGGCGATGTGTGCTCTGTTGATGAATTGGCAGGGTATATTGCTGGCGATTTGGCTAGCATCGATCAGTGGGCTCATTTACATAACCATTGTCACATTTCGAAAGAAGATAGACATACGAAAGTATGCACTGCCATTTGGTCCTCATCTCGCCTTTGGATCGTTTAGTGCTTATTTATTTGGAGAACAAGTAAATCATCTTTTTTCCAGTGAAGTTGTTCTATCAATTCTATCAGTTCATATACTCTATTAACACGTTTTGAGAGAGGGTAGATGAAATGGAAGTAAAAATAGGGGCAAAAGTAAAAGCAAATATAGCCCAAAAAAAGAATAGAGACACATTTGAACCAAATGTAAAAGTACAGACAAAAAAAATCGGAAAATCTGATTCAAAGCCACACACAAAACCACGAATTATACCATTTCCAATGGAAGATGAGAAAAAGAATGTGATCGATTGGGTATCACCTGGAAAGCCATTTGCCCGTGAGAAAAAAGATCAGCGGAAATTGGTTCATCTATTTATTTCGATAGCTGGTGCTCTTCTTGTGGGGACAGTAATGGGTTTTTCTGTATTGGCATTGTTTTTTTCCGATCATCCTAATACAAACAACAATAGCATAGATGCACACTTGCCAGTAACATCTTCCGAAAAAAAAGCAACGGTTCAGGAACCAGTGAAACAAAAACCGGCAGCTTCTACTCCGGCGAGCATCAATCTACCCAAGTTGCAAGTTTCTCTTTTACAAGCGGGTAACTATCAATCTAAAAGTAGTGCAACCAAAGTAGCAGAAAAGTATCGAACCAACGGATTTGCAGCTGTCATGTCTGATCAAGCACCATTTCGAATTTATCTTGGGGTAGGAGTGAATAAAACAAATGCCCAGCTATTGAGACAGCGATATGCAGCGAAAGGGATTACTGTTTATGTGAAAGATGTTACCCTCACTGGGAAGGTTCCCAAAATGGAAGGATTAGTCGAAACATTAAACATGGGAAACCAGTTATTTACCGAGTTGCAAGCTATTTCTGTTACGAGTATTACAAAAAATACGAAGATTCATATACCGAGTAACTTAAAAGAAAAACAGATGGCTTTTATGAAAGCAAATCAGCAGTCAAATCATTATCCTGTTGAAGCACGTGCAGCGATGATGGAATTAGCCAGAGGCTTGGATCAATCCGTTCAAGGAGCAATAGAATTTTCCAAACATCCAAATGATACACTTGCTTGGTTTATTCAAGAAGGTCTTGTGCGTTATATCACTGGTTATGAACATCTACTCTATTCCCTGAAGGGAAACAAATGATGACGGTTACGTGATTTTTTGTGAAAATAATGATAAAATATTTCTAGAGCCAAAAATTATTTTCTAGAGGCTAAGAAATTTTTTCCGTTTTATTTTATCTCCATAAGGAAAGCTGTCCCTTTATCCGTTTCTTTGAGTATTCAATGGATAGTAATTTTTCTTTCCTTCCTTACTTTGCAGGAGTTCACCAAAATATTGTAGAATAGTACAGTACGTATATTCCCATTTTTATTTTCCTTAGGAGGAATCTCTGGCTTGACTCAGCTTATTCTCGCCTCCTCCTCTCCTCGTAGGAAGGAGCTTTTGGAGCAATTATCGCTGTCGTTTGAAATTGTTACTAGTTCCGTGGATGAATCACTGATCGAGCTTACTGAACCTGAACAACTGGTTATGGAGTTGGCACTTCTCAAAGCAAGATCAGTAGCTGCCACCTCTTTTTCGTCTGCTGTCATAATTGGAGCCGATACAGTTGTTTCGATCGATGGTCAAATTCTTGGAAAGCCTGTGGATGAGAAACATGCAGTAGCAATGCTTCACCAACTATCAAACAGAAAACATCAAGTATTTACAGGTATTTCACTTGTAGAGGTAAAAGAGGGGCAGATTGCACGACATATCACAGACTTCCGGCAAACGGATGTATGGATGAGATCTTTATCCGAACAAGATATTTCATGGTATGTGAGTACAAGAGAGCCTATGGATAAAGCTGGTTCGTACGGTATTCAAGCATATGGTGCATGTTTTGTAGATCGTATCGATGGGTGTTACTTCAATGTAGTAGGTTTGTCACTTCCGTTACTAGAACGAATGTTTCGACAACTTGGCTATAACTTGATGACAGACTTTACCCGCTAAGGGGGGGGCTAGTTGTTGTTAATTCGGGATCTTCCAACTGGTGAACGTCCAAGAGAGAGAATGATGCGTCTAGGACAAGCTTACCTATCTAACGCAGAGTTAATCGCTTTGTTACTGCGAACTGGTACAGCAGGGTTGTCCGCTACTCATCTTGCGGAGAATTTGTTGAGTAAAACTGGTGGTCTTAGAGGACTTGCTAATATGAGCCTTGCAGAGCTGACTCAATTGAAAGGAATAGGTCCAGCTAAAGCTATTCAGTTAGTGGCTGGCTTGGAGTTGGGGAGAAGATTCACCAGAGTACAACCGATCGAGAAGCAGAGAATGCAAACACCAGAGGATGTTGCAAGTTTTGTAATGGACGAGATGCGATATTTAACACAAGAACATTTTGTTTGTATCTATTTAGATACGAAACATCGTGTTATTGAGAAAAAATGTATCTTTATTGGAAGTTTAGATACGGCGGTTGTTCATCCTCGGGAAGTTTTGCGTGCAGCAATAAGCAGCTGTGCTTCTGCTTTCATATGTGTACATAACCATCCGAGTGGAGACCCATCGCCTAGTCGAGAAGATATCGAAGTGACAGAACTTTTATACCAAGCATCTATCACAGTGGGAATAGACTTATTGGATCATATTATCATTGGTGACCAGCGATTTATTAGTTTAAAAGAACGGGGTTTTTTTCCTCTATAAGTAGGAACAGGAAGGAAAAAAGTAGGGTATAGCGAAAGAATAATGGAGATGGGGTGAGATTAGAATGGCTAAAGTAGTAAAACCAAGTGTATTAATCAAAGGTACGAAAGATGGACTTCTTTTCTTTTTAGATGATAGCCTCCCCTTTTCCATAGTGCTTAATGAGTTAAAACATAAATTGTTACATGAAAATGCGTCCCATATTTGGAATGGTCCTGACATGCGAGTGCAGATAAAGCTGGGAAAAAGACAGATTACGAGAAGTGAAGAACAAGATTTACGAGAGGTTTTTTCAGCTCGCAAAAATCTTCACATTTATACCTTGGAATCTGATGGTATACCGTATTTATTAGACTCTCCACGAAAGATGGAAATGCTTACTGGTACTGTTCGATCAGGACAGGTTCTTTCTCATAAAGGAGATTTATTATTACTTGGTGACGTCAATCCTGGGGGTTGTGTACAATCAACTGGCAATGTTTTCATTTTAGGTGCACTGCGTGGATTGGCTCATGCAGGAAGTGATGGAGACGAATCTGTCATCATCGCTGCTTCTATTTTTAGACCGACACAACTTCGAATCCATAATATTATTTCACGACCACCAGATGAGTGGAAAGAATCTGAGAATCACATGCGTTTTGCCTATATAGTCAAGGAACAGATCGCAGTAGATAAGATGAATCATCTCAGTCATATTCGACCTGAAATGGAATGGAAAGAGATCGGTAGGAAATTTGGCTAGGGAGGAGGACCAGTAATGGGAGAAAGTATTGTTGTAACATCCGGAAAAGGAGGAGTAGGGAAATCTACTACTTCTGCTAACATAGGCACTGCATTAGCGCTAATTGGTAAAAAAGTATGTTTAATAGATACAGATATTGGTCTACGTAACCTAGATGTGTTGATGGGATTGGAAAATCGAATTGTCTATGATATTGTCGATGTTATCGAAGAAACTTGTAGAGTGGATCAAGCTCTTATACGTGATAAGCGATGCGAAGAATTGTATTTACTCCCAGCTGCACAAACAAAAGATAAAAGTGCTATCACTTCCAACCAATTACGTAGGTTAATAGCTGATTTACGAGATCAATTTGATTATATTCTTATCGATTGCCCAGCTGGAATAGAATCTGGATTTCAACATGCCATCGCAGGTGCAGATAAAGCGATTGTCGTGACTACTCCGGAGCATACAGCTGTCCGTGATGCCGATAGAGTAATTGGTTTATTGGAAAAAGAACGAATTGCCACACCAAAATTAGTAATTAATCGTTTTCGGAAACAACTAGTGAAAGATGGAGGAATCTTGGATGTAGAAGAAGTTGTTTCTATTTTATCGGTAGATTTATTAGGAGTAATTCCTGATGATGAACATGTGATCCGATCAGGAAATGCTGGAGAACCAGTCGTATGGAATAGTGCCTCTCTTGCAGGGAAGGCATACCGCAATGTAGCACGACGCATCATGGGAGAAATGGTTCCACTACTCGTACAAGAAAAAGAACAAAATATGCTGGTTAAAATGAAGAAATGGCTAGGATTTGCTTAACCACCGACCCCGAAGGGGGTTTTTTATTTTGAAAAATGCATTCCCAGTATAGAGAAATATTGCACAAAAATGTATTTTTTTAGGATTAAAAAAGAAAATTCATTCTTTATTACAAATAACTGATTGATTGGCATTTACAAAGAGATATAATTATAATGGGGGAGGATGGATTGATAGGAGTTTTTAGAAGAAAATTCCGTAAATGTAGAAAAAGAGGAGGAACCAATGAGTATCTTAATTTTAAACGCAGTTTCCCATACAGATTGTCCATATGATGAGTTGTTAGGTGACTTGGGTGAAGAGCTAATCTTGCTGACAGATCGTAGATATGTGGAGGGCTTCCCCAAACAAAAATACACCTATATTGAAGCATTTGACTCATACGACGTAAATAGTAACGTTGAACTTCGGGCGATTGAACTGTATGAAACTTACCAATACCACACTGTAATAGCTTTAAAAGAAATGGACATTTTACGAGCCGCTAGTATTCGAGATTGGTTTGACCTCCAAGGGCAGCGTACCGATAGCGCTGAACAATATCGGGATAAAGTGCGAATGAAAGAAGTTGCTGGCGATAATGGTATTCCAGTAACGAAATTTCGCCGTATTCACTCCTCTTTCGATCTCATCCAATTTGTCAAAGAGTATGAATTTCCAGTGGTTATCAAGCCTGTTTTAGGAAGAGGTTCTACTGGAACATGTGTACTCGATGATAAAGCCGCATTATCGCAATTCATAGAGAAAGGTGTCCCTTTGGAAATTGCAGTAGAAAAGTTTGTAGAAGGTGAAGTGTATCACGTTGATGGAATTGTTCAAGAAGGCAAACTAGAATTTATTAGTGCTTCCAAATACTACGATGCTCCTTTGCACTTCCATACTACTAGTTACCAAGGTGCATTCTTACTAACTCCTACTAGCGGAATTGCTGAAAGATTGGTAGAGAAGACCAAGAAATTAATTGCATGCCTTGATACCCCCGATTTTACCACGTTTCACGCTGAATGGTTTCATACTCCTGATGATCAAATCATATTAGTTGAAATCGCGAGTAGAACTGGTGGCGGACGTATCGCTCAAATGAATGAACATGCATTTGGAGCAAATCTATTGGAGGCTTCTTTGCGTTTGCAATGTGGTAAATCTGTTCCTGTTCCTTCGGTGGAAAAACAAAAACATCCAGATATTTTAGCAGCATGGATGATTTTGCCTCCGCACAAAGGTACCCTCCGTTCTCTGCCAGCTGGTCAACCGCCAGATTTTGTAGTTGAATACAAAGTAGTAGGAAAGATCGGACAAAATTATAATGATCCTGTAAGTCAAGTTGATCATATCGCCTCTTTTGTAGTAGAAGGGGAGAATGAAGAGATTCTACAGGAACGTGCGCAAGCCGCATATGAATGGTTTCACCAGTCTACTACTTGGGATTAGATCAGGATTTCATAGGATTCTGAGTGACAAAACCACGGTTTGAATCATGGGATGAAAACGAGCGTTAGATGAGAAAGAGTTTAGCTCTCTCAAGTCCAACACTTTTTCAACAAAAGATATTTACAAATATACATTCTGATGATGAACTATCGTCAATTACAAATTTTGGATAGTTTGAAATGCGAAAACCAAGTAATAGGACTATTCCATGTTGTAAGGGAACAGTGGGGCTCACGGGGCTAGCTTGGTAATGAAGTAGTCATTAAGATTACCACCGTCCCAAGAATCCTACGGCTTTAGCTGTATGGAGTGACAAAAGGGTAAATATGGTGCAAAAAGGCGACCCATAACAGGTCGCCTCTTCCAATTAGGGCTGTTTTTTTGTTGGTAATTTTGTTTTGCACCATTTTATTGAGGCAGTCCACACTTTGTTTACCCAGTCGCGAACTTTTGTCATTTTTCATACCCTCCTTTTTCAAGTTGTACACTAGGAGCATATGAAGGACATCCCTGACATATGATTGTACAAATGGTACGAGCAGTGAGAGGGAGGGATAACAAATGGCCGATTGGGGATATGAGTTAAATAAAAATAGAGAGCAAAAAATTCGATCACTGGAAAGAAAATTGGAATCGGTGAATCGAACACCTACATGGGAGCCGAAAGAAAAGTTTGATGAGATAGATAGATCATCCATTGTAAAATGGACGGATACACAAGAAGGAAAAGCTAAAAACAATCCCAAAAATGTGTTTCTGATGCAAATGGTAGCTGCCTCTATGTTATTTTTGATTACTCTTGTAGGGACGAGATACCCCGTTGCAGAAAGATGGATTTCTACTGCTTGGAGTCAGAAAATTCCTTATGAGAAGGTAAGTGCTTTTTATCAAGAAATAGTAGGAAGCCGACCGACTTTGCTGCCCGTGTTTTCAGGTGAAAAAAAACAAGTAGAGAGATGGGCAGCTCCAATCAAGGGAAAAGTAGTTCTATCTTTCAATGAACAACGAAAAGGAGTCGTGATACAAACTGCTGGTAAAGTGCCAATAACAGCTGCAAAAGCGGGAGTGGTTACTTTTGTAGGAAACAAAACAGGAATAGGGCAGACAGTAATTATCCAGCATGAAGATGGAAAACAAACATGGTATGGATTTCTTGGTAAAATTCGGTTAAAAGTGAAGGACGAAGTGAAAAGAGGTCAGACAATTGGGCAAGTTACTCCCCGTAGTAATCAGTATTTTGTTTATGTAGCCCTGCAAGAAAATGGACAATTTATCGATCCTACTGGCATTATTCCTTTTAGGTAGGGCAAATGGCTACATTTCAGAGATTCCGATTACATCCAACATTCTGGTTGCTGGTAGTTATTTCGGTCTGGACAGGGCACTTTCTTGAGATCATCACTTTATGCGTCTTAGTTTTTATTCATGAATTGGGGCATGTTGCAGCTGCTTGGTCATATGGTTGGCGAATTCAATCAATCGAGCTTTTGCCAATTGGAGGAGTTGCAAAAACAGATGAGTGGGGTACCGTTCCAGCTAAAGAAGAAATTGTAGTAGCTTTAGCAGGGCCTTTTCATCATGTTTGGATGGTATTGTTTAGTCTGCTCGCCTTTCATTTAGGTTGGTGGAGTGAGGCTTGGACTACTTATTTTATCCAAGGAAACTTGTTCATTGCCCTCTTCAACCTTGTACCAATCTATCCTTTGGATGGAGGAAGAGTACTTCAAGCATTGCTAAGTTATGTGTTACCTTATCGTTTGTGTATTACTGTTACATACTGGGTGAGTATTATTTTGACGATTGGTCTCATTGGATGGGGATTATCTTCGTCTTTTCCGTTGTTTACGATTTCTCTCTTTTTACTCATGACAAATATAAAGCACCTGCGATCACACCATCTTCAATATTTACGTTTTTTGTTATATCGTCATCATAATGGAATACATCATGATGTACCTATACGTCGTATCGTGTTGCAGCAACCGATCGTAACTTCATCTATCATTGATCGCTGGTACAAAGAATCTTATCACGTCTTTGAGTTGAAAGATAAATCAGGTACATCGCTGGGTTTTATTCCAGAAGAGAGGTTGCTAAAAAAATATTTTGAAGATGGGAAGATAGGTAAGATACAAGATCTAGTCAGTTAGAGATACCATACAGAAGCAAGCATTTGCATCAACAAAGGCTTCTCCCCCAATGGGGATGGGATAATTAGGTAAGGAATGCCCGGCAGGCAAGCCGTAATAAGACGGTTTGCAAACTCGCCCGATGTGATCAGTTAATATTTTTATAACAGGTAAGCTCGGTTTGTTTGCTGGGGCATGACAGTCGGTAAAATCACCAAATACAATTCCGCTGCAAGCTTGTAATTTACCAGCTAAACGAAGTTGAGTTAACATACGATCAATTCGATATGGATTTTCTCCCACTTCTTCGATAAATAAAATGCAGCCGGTTGTATCGATTTCAAAAGCAGTCCCCAGCGATGCCACAAGTAATGATAAATTTCCTCCAACAATAGATCCTACTGCTTTTCCAGGGAACAGGCAGTGGGCTTTTTTTGTTCTAGGGTACGTATAAGTACTCGTTGGATTTTGAAGTAACCGCCACAAATCCCTCCACCAGTCTTCTCCTGCTGATTCGGGTAATTCTGCTAACATTGGACCATGAATGGTAGGTATTCCCGTCATTTGATAAATGGCATTGAGCAAAGTAGTAATATCACTATAGCCGATCAACCATTTTGGATTGCGACGAATTAGCTCAAAATCGAGTTGATCGACGATCCGCAGACAACCGTATCCTCCACGCAAGCAAAGAATTGCTTCAATTTCAGGGTCTGCATACATACGATGTAAATCCGCTAAGCGATCCTTATCATTTCCTGCTAAAAATCCATTTTGATCGAAGATTGCATCCCCGAGAACTGGTATATAACCAGCATCATGTAGATGATCAATTGCTTGGTGTGTTTTTTTAGGATCAACCGAGCTCGAAGGTGCCACAATACCAATATAAGCTCCTTTATGCATAGGTTTTGGAATCATTCCTTCAACCCCTTTTTATTATGAATATGCCAAAATGTCACTTGTTGATGGAATATGGTGTAATGTAAACCTTTTGTTTTCGAGATAGTCCTTTTTAAAATGAAATAGGATTACAATGTTGTTTTTCATATAAAGAAGGTAATTTAAAATGAATAACATTCTATTTTGTATGGTATAAAACACTTTTATTATTAAAAGAATATTCAAGGAAAGTACATCATTATGCAGTTTAGAATAGATATTTATATATTAAAATATGAAATATCTTTATTTAATAAAATAAATGAATGATGGGAAAGAAGGAATATATAAAATGTTCAAAAAAGTTGTTTCCGGTGCATTTGCAGCTACTCTTGTTTTGGCAATACCAAGTCTTGCGCTAGCATGTAACTGGGGAGCACAAGCGAGTGGAGATTGTAAAAAGTTAGATGTATCCGTTTCAGTTGAACGTGGCAATGATGAAAAAGCTGGTAGCTATGACCTGTACTGGTCAAAAAGCGGTAATCCAAAAGAAGGAGAAAAGATTGCAACTGGTGAAATCCCAGCCTTGGAAAAAGGAAAAGTACATAACATTTCCTATGATATTGCACAAAACAAAAATGGGAAAGAAGGCCATTATATTTTCCATTTGATCGAACCCAAAGGTTCTATTTGGAGCAAAGAAATCGTGGTGACAAATTGTACCGAAGTCCCACCGGCAACGGATAATGGAGGAACAACACCTCCAACATCAGACAATGGGGGAACGACAACTCCTCCATCTACCGACAACGGTGGAACCACAATTCCGCCAACTACAGATAATGGAGGAACGACAACCCCACCAACAACGGACGAAGGTGGTAAAACTCCTACACCAGTAGTGACCAAGCCAAACGGTGGGAAATTGCCTAAAACTGCAAGTTCCTTTCCAACTGCAATCGCACTAGGTGCAACACTCGTCGCTGGTGGAGCACTTTCCCTTCGTTTACAAAAACAATAATGAATGCAGATAAAAGAAAAGAGGCCATTGTGTCCTTTTCTTTTTGTTTATCTTGCCTTTTCGGGGTTATAGAATTTTAAAAAACTTGATTCTATTGAGGAATCAAGTTTTTATTCGCTTTTTTAGTTAAGAATTCGAATCAGGAAGGCCTAATAGTATATGCGTTTCTTTATCTAACTAATTCTTTCCATTTTTTATGAAGAATCTGCTCTCCTAATTGAGCTAAAACTTTTTGTCCTTCAACCGTTGGATGAACATCATTTTGGGCTAAACGAACTAATGTATGTTGCTGTTCATCAAATGCAGCATGTGCATCTGCTACTTTTAAATGAAATTTATTTGCATTGTTTTCGATGATAGTATTGAGTTGTCCGATTATCGATTCTGAAAAAGGATGTAAGTAAACAGATGCAGATGGAAACGGATTGTAGAGATTATATAAAACTATCTTAGCTGAAGGAGCAAGTTGTTTGATGTTTTGAATGATAACAGGCAAGTTTTCTGCAAAAGTTTGCGTTGCTTGCTCAAATCCTTTTTCTTGTTCTGGAGTCAACTGAATCGGTTTTTGTGTGTTTTCTGGATTCAATAATCCATATTGAGAGGCGAGTCTTAAGATATCATTACTTCCTATATCTAATGTGACAATTTTTGCTTGTTTAATGGCTGTTTGGAATTTTTCCGTTTGCAAAGCCTGTAATAAATCGCCTGATGTCCAACCAGGAACCCCCAAGTTTGCAACATTCTTATTTAAATGAGCTCCGATCAAATAAGGAAAAGCATATGGAGATGGTGAATGATTATCCCCTAAATTGTATCCAAATGTAATGGAGTCACCGAGTGCTACAAGGGATGAATGATGTGCTTTTAGGGATGAAGCAAAAGAGGAGTAGGGTAAGACAAAAGTACATATCAGTGTAAGAGCAAACATAAGTATGGAAACTTTTTTCATGCAAGCAACCCCTTGATGATTGTATTTTTGTGACCACCACAATCATATTACAATTTATTTCATATTGGTATGAATATATCGTTAATCATAATGAATGTATAATGGTCTCTTGTTTGATAGTCTGATTATGCTTATTTAGAGAGTAATGGAAATGAAGTATGACAATAAAAGAAATATACGTAGCTGCACTATAAGGAGAAATCCTTACTTTTATTTATGATCACATTTAGGGAACATCATTTCTTTATTGATGTGATCTTTAAACTTGCATATGTCTAACATATTTTCACCTATTTTTTCATTTATAATGATATTTATGAAAGGAAGTGCAACGGAGTGGATATGAATATTTTCATTGTGGAAGATGATATGGCTATTTTTCAGTCGCTAAAGGAACGACTTGAACAGTGGTCTTTTCAAGTTACAAGTCCAGATGATTTTCATCATTTGATGGAGTCTTTTCTAAGTAAACAACCGCATCTGGTTATCATGGATATTCAACTGCCTGCGTATGATGGTTTCCACTGGTGTCGAGAAATTAGGGCAATATCAAAAGTGCCCATTCTCTTTTTATCCTCAAGAGATCATCCGATGGATATGGTGATGGCGATGAATATGGGAGCGGACGACTACATTCAAAAACCTTTCAATATGGATGTATTTATGGCTAAAATTCAGGCGTTACTCCGTCGAAGTTACAATTATAAAGAACAAGTCACTGATCTAATGGAATGGAATGGTGCGATCATTGATTTAAAGCGCGCTGTTATTCGGATGGCAGGAAGCGAGATTGAATTGACAAAGAACGAGTTGTTTATATTAGTTGTTCTTGTTCAGATGAGTGATCAAATTATTACCCGTAGTGAACTCATAAGGAAACTGTGGGATGATGAGCGATTTGTCAATGACAATACGTTGACTGCAAATATAACAAGGTTACGCAGAAAACTTGCGGATTTCAAGTTGGAAGATGCGATCGTGACCAAAAAAGGCATTGGCTATATGGCGGTAACGTTATAAGAAAGGGATAAAGATATGTTTATTCGCTATCTAAATGATAGAAAAAACTGGATTCTCTTTTATTTTATTTCTCTTGCGTTTACCAACTTTATCATTTGGCTAGATAGTGGAATATCTCTCCAAATAGGTTCTATCATCTATCTAAATCTATTACTGTTCTGTGCTTTCCTTCTCTTTTTTGTGTGGCGTTATAAGAAAGAAACAGGGTTTATAAAAACACTTATGGCAATTGGGGAAATGGAAGAAGATTGGATCGAGATGTTACCAGAACCAAATTTTTTGCTAGATGAAGTGGTAAAGGAAACGTTGTGTGCAGCGGATCGTTCTTATAAACGAAAATTATCTATGATCCATGAGGCTCATGTAATGGAAAGAGATTATGTTGCATCATGGGTACATGAAGTAAAAACACCGCTTACAGCTATGAAATTAATGATTGATGCGAATCGAAGTGATCCTGCATTGCAGAAGATTGGAGCAGAATGGCTGCGTATTCATCTGCTTATTGACCGGCAATTATACATATCTCGCCTTCCTTATCTGGAATCCGATTACGTTTTAGAAAAAAAACAACTGCATCGGCTTGTTGCTAGTGAAGTCCGGGAATTAGCCTCGTGGTTTTTGGAGAAGAATGTTGCGGTTGAGTTTGAAGGGGAAAATGTAGCAGTGAAGACAGATAGTAAATGGTGCCAATTTATTTTACGACAAATCTTAGTAAATGCAGTGAAATACAGCCCAGACGGCGGGGTAATCACGATAGAAACAGAAATGATATCTACTGGAAATGTTGTTTTGAAACTAAGAGACGAGGGTCCAGGGATTGCCTCACACGATTTGCCTCGCATTTTCGATAAAGGGTTCACAGGCGGCACTGGAAGATTACAAAACGCAGCAACGGGACTAGGATTGTATCTGGCAAAAATGGTAGCCAGTAAAATCGGGATCACTATTTCGGTACAATCAAAACAACTGCAAGGAACTACTGTGTCTTTGACATTCCCTATTGAAAATGAATATGAAGCAACACGAACCTGACAATAATGTCACATTGGCTTTCTTGATTGTCACGTGAAACGAACGATTTTTTCGACTTTTAATCATAAAATGAATATCTAGCGAGGAGATGAACACGAACCAGAATTTAATTCCAAAAGCATTTTTACATGTACAGGCTGTGTTTGGGGGCGACTATGTTGACAATATTTGAGTTGGTCATCCGCAACATGAGAAGAAATATCAGACAGTATTATCTCTATCTTTTTGCACTTGTTTTTAGTTTAGGTCTTTATTTTATCTTTTCCATGCTGCAGCATGACCCATCCATTGTGGCAATAACAAGTTTAAATGATAACTTTCGTGATTCATTTCAAATCGCAGGGGTAATTTTGATTGTTATCATCATTAGCTTTATGATATATGCCAATCATATTTTTCTTCGACTTCGCAGCAAAGAAATTGGACTATATCAACTAATCGGTTTGACCAAAACAAGGATAGCTCGCCTTATTATCAGTGAAAACATCATGATTGGGGTAAGTGCGTTTGTTTTTGGGATCATTGGTGGTACCTTAACTTCGCGACTCTGTAAACTGATGCTTATGAAATTAATCGGTGATGACAGTATTATCACTATGTCCTTTTCTGTTGAGGCAGTCTTGGAAACTTTATTTGTGCTTATTGTGCTTATGTTAGTAAATTCAGCACAAATGGTTTTCGCCATTTATCGTAGTACATTGCTTGAATTGTTCGATGCTGATAAGCGAAGAGAGTATATAAAAAGACCTCAAACTGTCAAAGCAGCCATTGTCACTACATTTGCTATTGTTCTCCTTGTATTTGGATATTGGTACTCAGGATACGTTATCAATCAATCTTCCACCATTCGTGTGTTAGTACTATTTTTAACGACAACAGCAGGCACATACTTGCTTTTCCGAGTTACCATCAGTTGGTTTTTGTATGAGTTTCGAAAAAAGAAAGATGGTTACCTTGGTTTGCAAAATAGTCTTTCTATCACTCCGATTATGCATCAAATGAAGTCCAATGCGCTCGCTTTTACTTTGATCACCATCCTATCAACAGTGAGTTTGACGATGATTGCTGTTGGTAATGCGACTTACTGGACCTTTGCGAAAGAAATTCGTTCAGCTAATCCATATGATTTTATTTTTGAAAATCAGGAGCAAGATGCAACATTATTTCAGGATAAGCTCACAAAAGAAGGCATTTCTTTTATTCGTTATCCAATCACAGGGGTTCAGTTAGAAGTGATGAGCACTTCACTAATGAATGAAATGCCAATACCAATTATCCCGACTAGTCGTATTTCTATCTTCTCAGCCGAACAACTTGTCAAGGCTGGCGCTGACATCACGGTGCCGAAAACAGGGGATGCTGTTCTCTATCATTCAAGTGCAAATAAAGACTTTCAAAATTCAAAAATGAGATTTCCTGTCCATATTCATGTTTATAGCAGTCGAGGTCTGCAAACAATCCGATTAACGAGAATAGTAGAGAAGACCGTTGTTAACGATTTTGACGTTACTGGGTTTCAACTGGTTGTATCAGAAGAAACAATGAAAGAGCTTAAAAAGAACAATGAATCATTGGAAATAGACGCATTTCAGATATCAAACAGGCATGATCTTGCCAAGGCATCTGCTATTTATAAAAGTATAGATGAAAATATCATGTCAAACAGACCACAAGGAAAATTTCTGCCTGATTATTATACGGTTTATGAGCTGGAATATCAGTCTTCTGGATTGCTTATTTTCGTTACTGGTTTTCTTGGTCTCGTCTTTCTCATCTCGACTGGCAGTGTCATATATTTCAAGCAGATGATGGAAGCAGAGCAGGAGAAGAAAGCCTATATTATCTTACGGAAATTTGGTTTTGATGTAAAAGATATGATGAAAGGCATTATTCGTAAACAACTGTTTGTCTTTTCTGTTCCTCTTGTGATTGCACCTTTGCATGCTATTTTTGCAGTGAGAGCAACCATGATAGACTTGCAAACGGATATCACTGTGCCTTCTATGATTTCCATAGGAGTGTATGTATTGTTTTATTTCACCTTTGCCAGCTTAACAGTCAATTACTACCAAAAAATGATCAAAAATGCACGATAATAAATTGCGTGATATATCTTGTATTTCGTAGGGATTATGCTGCACGTGAAAAATAGTTCGGCTATACCTACGATCACAGGAAATTATGTCGGAATATTATGATTTTTTAACAAGGCAAAGAGAGAGGGAATGTGTAGTGGATCGATTGATACGATGGGGTTTAAATAATACTGTGGCCGTTATTATTTTGAGTATTCTTGTACTAGTTACAGGGGTTTTATCTGCTTGGAATATCCAAGTGGAATCGCTTCCAAGTGTTCATTCACCAACATTGGAAATATCGGTTTCCAAAAAGGGTTATTCTGCTGAGGATATAGAACAAGACATAATAAAACCAATAGAAGATCGCCTTTCACAAATGAAGGAAGCTCAATACATTAGTGTTTCCAATGAAAATACTGGATCTATTGAGATCACTTATCCATTTGAACAAGATATAGATCAAGCAAAGGAGAAAGTACAAGATGAATTAGACAAACTTAGTTTCCCAGAGGAAACAGAAGTGAAGCTGGATAAAAGTTCGACAGAGAATAAAACGGTTTATGAAGTTGCTTTTAGTTCATCAAATAGTCTCAAACTACAACATTTGCTTGAGGGAAAAATTATTCCTGAGTTGAAAAAAGTGGATGGTGTTGAGGAAGTAACACTATCTGGTGATAAACAGCAATCTTGGGTTGTCAGTGTAGATCTGGATAAGGCTAAAAAATACGGGATCACTACCCAATCTATCTATGATGCAATCCAGACGTCTAACACCTCCCTGCCCATTGGCACCGTTCAGAAGTCAAAGTATACCATACCAGTAAATTTGTCTGGGGATAAGATCTTAAAGATCGATGATTTAAAGCAAATCGATATAGTAGGTGGCACATCTCCCTTAAAATTGGGTACTATTGCAACTGTCAAAGAGGCGGCTATACCAAATGGAATTACCCGTTTTAATGGGGAAAGTGCTCTCTTGTTAAATGTCACAAAAACGGATACCGCAAATTCGCCAGAAGTTGGTAGTAAAGTAAAACAAATTGTGGACAAATACCAGAAACAAGAAAAATTCAAAATGTATTCTCTCACAGATGATGGGCAAGCTGTATCAAACTTGATTCATTCCTTAATGAGAGAGGGTTTACTAGGTGCTTTATTTACTGTGTTAATCATTGCTCTTTTCCTGCGTAATCTGCGTGCAACTATTATTGCGATTGTGTCTTTGCCGCTATCTGTCTTTGCTACAATGAGTTTTCTAGATTTGTTAGGTTATACACTAAATATGATGACTTTAGGAGGAATAACAGTAGCAATTGGTAGAATAGTGGATGACAGTATTGTAGTGATCGAGAATATTTTTCGTTGGAAACAGCAAAACAGCAAAGAAAACAGTGACAAAAAATTGGCTTTCTATGCAACTAAAGAAGTACTAAAGGCAGTCGCCTCTTCAACGCTCGTCACGATAGTCGTATTTTTGCCACTTGCTTTTATTAGTGGGGAAATCGGTGAGTACTTCCGTCCCTTTGCATGTGCTGTTGTATTTTCTATCTTTATCTCGTTTTTGGTAGCATTTCTGCTGATCCCAGTCCTTAGTAGTAAATTCTTTCTAAATGTCAAACATCGAGAAAAGAAAAGTGTACTTGTTGACTGGTATACAAAAATGTTACTAGGTGCACTGAAGCACAAAGCAATCGCGATTTCTGTATCAATCCTTCTGTTATTCAGTGCAATAGCGATGGTACCGCAGCTTGGTTATTCATTTTTACCAGCTGGTCCTGTCTCATCTTTAAAGGTTTTAACGGTTTTACCAGCTGCAACGAAGCAAGCGGATACGGATAAAATGGCAAAGAAGTTAGAAAAGTATGTGAAGGGATTAAATGATGTTAATTATAGTCAAATGTCAATCAATCTACCAGCTGAAGGGAGGATAGGACCAACGCAAGGGAACAACATAGAATTTACAATAAAATTAAATGATAGAGTAGCGGTAGAGCCGTTTATTAAAAAAATGGAACAAGCATTGAATGAGATTGTGCATGCTGATTATCCTGCTGGGATGATTCTTGTTTCTGGAATTGGACAACAATCGGCTGGTGGTCAAGGTTTTATAGGTTTTTCCTTATATGGTGAAGATTCATATGCACTAGAAAAAGCTTCTAAGCAAGTGGAGGACATACTACAGCAAAATAAGCAGTTGGAAAACGTCACCAACAAAATGGAACAGGTTATACCCAAGTGGAATCTCAAACTGAATGACAAAGGGAAAGAACTTCAGGTTGATATCAATCAGATCCGCAGTATAGTAGGATACTACTTAGAAGGACAGAATATCGATGATTTTAAGATTGGCAATGAAAAACAAATGTTGACGATTTCTTACAGTAAAGGGATCACCTCTCTTACGGAATTAAAAAACATTTCTGTGCCTACAAAAGCAGGAAATAAAAAACTAAGTGATATTGTAACTATTACAGAAACAAAGACTCCAATATCGATTCAACATGAACAAGGAAAAAATTATGCTAGTGTGACTGCATCGATCAAGACAACTGATGTGAAAAAAGTTACCAAAGAAGTAATGGCAAAAGTAAATCAGCTTACATTACCAGCAGGGGTTACCCTTGGATCGGACGGTTCACTAGAGGAGACCGAGGAAGGTTTTCAAAGTTTGGGGATTGCTATTTTTGTAGCGATTGGTCTGGTCTTTCTTACTTTAAGTGTTACATTTGGGGGAGTAGTAACGCCATTGATTATTCTCTCTTCCATTTTGTTTATACCAATTGGTTCAATTGCTGCACTATTGATAACAGGACAGACACTCTCGATAAGCGGAATGATAGGTGTGCTGATGCTAGTTGGAATTGTAGTAACAAACGCAGTAGTTTTACTTGACCGGATTGAAACCAACCGCAAATCAGGTATGGAGATAACAGAAGCAATTGTAGAAGCAGCAAAAATAAGACTCCGGCCGATTTTAATGACTGCTATTGCAACGATATTTGCGCTTATCCCTCTTGCGTTGTCCGTAGCTTCTGAAGAGTTGATTTCCAAGGGATTAGCGATAACCGTTATTGGTGGCTTAACCACCTCTACTTTAGTAACGTTGTTTTTTGTTCCAGTCGTATATGCAATAGTAAGAAAAAATGAGCGGCAAAAAGAAATAATATGATACTTAACCCCTCTAGTATTTCCCTTGTTGGGTATGCTAGAGGGATTCTATTATACTTGGAAATACAGAAGGATGATTTTTCGAAAATGAGTTCACAGAAAGTGTTGAAAGATAAGGCAATTGGACAATTTATATTCAGTACATACTGATGTTAATAAATAAGATACAACATTGCTATATAATCTAGTCAGATGTAGTTATGCTCAGGACGTTCACAACTAAAAATGAATTCCAATATGGGAAGCTACCTGATAATATGTCACACTTCTCCTGCCATTTGTCATCTGAAACAAACGACCATTTATACAACAAACAGTAGAATTTAATATAGAAAAGGAGGTTAGAAAACAAATGGATCACAAAAAAACAGTTTTGCATGCTCAAAATATTCGTAAATCTTATGGCACACGTAACAATGTACAGCAAGTTTTGAAAGGGATCAATCTTCGTGTTCTAGAAAATGAATTTGTTGGAATCATGGGACCTTCGGGGTCTGGGAAGACGACATTGTTGAATGTTCTTGCCTCCATCGATCGCACAACGGAAGGGTCAATTTTCATCGAAGACGCAGATATTTCCAAAATGAAAGACTCCGAATTGTCTGCTTTTCGAGGTAGAAAACTAGGATTCGTCTTTCAAGATTACAATCTTCTTGACACATTAACAGTGAAGGAAAATATTCTTCTTCCTGTATCACTTAGCATGATGAATAAGAAGGCAGCGGAAGATGAGTTCCAGACAATTGCTGAAGTCCTTAGCATTAAAGAACTTGCTGACAAATATCCACATGAAATTTCTGGTGGTCAAAAACAACGGACATCTGTTGCACGTGCGCTGATTAATCAACCATCCATGGTATATGCAGATGAACCAACAGGTGCACTTGATTCAAAGTCGGCATCTTCTCTATTAGGTATGATGGAAGAGATAAATAAGAAAAGAGGCACTACCATTGTGATGGTGTCACATGATCCAGTTGCCTCCAGTTATTGTAGTCGGGTTGTTTTTCTAAAAGATGGGATGATCTATTCGGAATTGTATCGAGGAGACAAAACGAGACAGGCTTTTTTCAAAGAAATTTTAAATGTCCAAGCAGTTCTCGGGGGTGACAATGTTGACACTCTCTGATCTTGTTCTGTGAAGTATGCGGAAGAATATGAAACACTATTAACTCTACTTTTTTTCGCTTATTTTCAGCATAGGTCTCTATTTTATCTTTTTGACTTTGCAGCATGATCCTTCGATCGTTAAGAAAGCAAGTCTGAGTAGTAACTTTGCTATGTTACTTCGAGTGGGAGGGATTCTATTATTTTTTATCGTGATGGTTTTCACGGTATATGCAACTAACATTTTCCTAAAGCGCAGGAGCAGGGAAATTGGACTTTATCAGTTGATTGGTCTAACAAAAATGGCTGTTGCTCGTTTTAGAAAATGAATTGTTTGGTAAAATTATAATAGCTCATTACAAGATGTTCGATATCAAACAATGTGGAGGTTTACCGGTTGAAAGAAAACTATGTTTTTCGCTAAGTCCGAGCTCCCCCGTATCCGTTTATACTTCAAGTATTTATATTTATAGGAGGTACAAATGGATATTTTTATAAGAGACATGGTAAATGGGGATCAAAACAAGTTTATAAACTTAGATGATAGTTTTGTAGTAGATTCTGTTCTCATATTGTCTGTAGCAGATCAAAAAGTAAGTTACACAGTAGAGGAACTTCCGAGTTATACAAAGAGTTATCAAGATGATCCAAATGAAGAAATATCGGATAAAGATTATTTGACATATATCAATAACCCAAATCAGATTATTTTTTTAGCATTTATAGGAAATAGGCTGGTTGGAAAAGTTATGGTAAAGAAAAATTGGAATGAGTATGCTTATATCGAAGATTTACAGGTAGATAGCCGATATCGAAGACATGGAGCAGGACGACAACTGATTGAAAAAGTGAAACAGTGGGCTAAAGTTAAAGACTTACCTGGTATCATGCTGGAGACACAAAACACAAATGTCCAAGCATGTAAGTTTTATGAAAGACTTGGATTTGTTATCGGTGGTTTTGATTTTTGTGTCTATAAAGGTGTCCAACAAATGGATGAGACTGCAATATACTGGTACTTACTGTTTGAATAACATCATAAAAAGGCTTGATTCCACTACGGTGATCAAGCCTTTTGTTTTATTCATCTCTACGTATATCCTCTTGTTTCCAAACTTTATAAACTATATCTGTGTGGCAGTCAATGGCAGAGTAAAGGTAATATGGGTACCTTGTCCCAGTGTACTTTGTATGTGCAGTTCGCCTCCATGTAGTTGAATGATCTCTTTGCATATAGCTAAGCCTAAACCTACTTCCTTTCTTTTTACTTGTACCTTTATGAAATCGTTTTGTGACATTTTTTAATTCGGATGCCTTGATTCCCGCACCTGTATCTATCACGGCTATTGATAAAAAGTCAGTTTCTGTTGTTAGTACGAGGCGGATCGTTCCGCCAGCTTCGGTAAATTTGAAAGCATTATCGATTAAGTTAATGAATACTTGTTTTATTCGATTGGGGTCAGCAAAAATTTCTACTACATCTTGATATTCCAATAGAAGAGGTATTTGCTGATTTTTGCTCTGTCTGGAAAATTGTTTTTCTATTTCTAACAGTAATTCTGTCAGTGAAAATGCTTCTTTTTCCAATCTGATTTGGCCAGCTTGGTAATGAGAAAAATCCAATAAATTTTCTACTAGTTTGGTCAAGCGCTGAGCTTCTTTTTTCATGATGGTAAGTCCAAATTTCGTCTCTTCTTGGTCAAAAGAATCTCCTTCCTGAACGGTCTCAATCCAACCATTGATGGAAGTCAAAGGTGTTCGAAGTTCGTGAGAAACTATGAGCTTATCGGAAGAACCTATTGGCATCTCAAAGAGTAAAAGAATTGCAAAATTTAATGCTAGTTACTACGATAAAATTTCTGCTATAGAAGTACATAAAACCTATTAAAATATGCAAAATTGAAATGGTATCCTTATTCCTTTTTAATTACCAGTAACATGTATTTCGGTTTTTTGTTTTACTGCTTCCTAAATACACAGAAACAACAACTAAGCATCGAACTGTAATTTTTCCAAAAAGTTGGAAAAGCGACTTGAGAGGTTGAAGTTTAATTAGCTATATCATCATACTAAAAAGCCGAATTCCTTTTCTGATGCAGGAAATCGGTTTTTCATCTTCGTAACCCATTTACGATTTTTTTTGATGACAAGTCGTAATATTCAAGATATAAAAATAGTATTCTTGCTGCACTATTCATTCTTTCTGTATTTTTCGAATAAATTAATAAGTATTTCGATATTGCTTTGGAGTTACTCCTGCAAATTTTTTAAATACTTTGGTGAAATGACTTTGATCCGTAAAGTGTAGATACGTCCAAATATCGGTCAAAGAATAAGAAGTAGAGGTGAGCAATCTCTTTGCCTCCTCTATTTTTTTTTGCTGAATGTATGTACGAAGGGGAATTCCAACTTCTTTCTTAAATAATTGACACAAATAGATAGGGTTTAAACGAATGGTTGTGGCGATGTCAGAGATGGTGCATTTATCATAAAGATGTTGAGAAATATAGTATTGACAAGATGCTATTACTTTTGAATATTTGCTTTGTTTTTGAAGATGAACATGCTGTGCAAATTCACAAAATACAGCATGGAGGAATTGGTCGATCACATCGGTTTCTGATATACTCTCCAAGTTTTGAATATAGAGATCACTCATGGTATATGCCTGTTCCAGTTGCAATCCGCCATCTATTGCTGCTCTAGTCGCAAGTGTTATACCACAAATCGCCAGATTTTTTTTGTTTCGTAAGGCACTAGTTTTGGAAAGTGTTCCTATACCTTCGGAAGAGGGATGTTTGAAATATACAATTAAGTCATCTGTATTGCCTTCTTTAATGGCATGCATGATTCGTTTTTCATGTAAATCACTGTGAAAAAATTGATTTTGACGTTGAAAAGACAATTGAGCAGGTATTGCTTTCTCTATCCCAGTGCGGTATTTCAAATTTGTATTTTTTTGCCTTTTCTCTAGCACCGTTTGTCTCCTCCATCATGCATACTATTTTTCTTTAGATTTTACTATAAAAACTATTTCAATATAAATAGAATACTTACAGAAATAGATAATTTACTCCGATTCCTAAAATCAGAAGTTACACAAAACTTGAAGGGAGAGTACTTGGAAACCAAAGAAGAAATGTAAATAGGGGAGATCATACGATGCAGGAGAGAAAAAGATCATATAGTCGACTAATAAAAGTTACCCTTACAACTGCGGCCTTGGCTTTATTTGCTACAGTCGGCGTAAATAGCATTATTGCTTTTGCAAAAGAGAAAGAACAAAGTACGACTCCTAAATTGGTAGACGAAAAGTCCATTGATGCAGTGATAAATGCAATGACATTAGAGGAAAAATCCAAATTAGTTGTTGGACAGGGGATACCTGGTTTTATGGGTAACCCTGATGCTAGTGTTGCTGGAGCAGTTGGAAAAACTTATGCAATTTCCCGACTTGGAATTCCCAGTTTACTTTTTGCTGATGGACCTGCTGGACTTCGAATCCTTCCGACTCGAGAAGGGGACACCAAAACTTACTACACGACTGCGTTTCCAATTGCTACTTCATTAGCATCAACATGGGATACCAATGTTGTAAATTCTGTTGGGAAAGCACAGGGGAACGAGGTCAAAGAATACGGGATTGATGTTTTATTAGCACCTGCCTTAAATATTCAACGCAATCCATTGAATGGAAGAAATTTTGAGTACTATTCCGAGGATTCCTTGATTGCCGGTAAAATGGCGGCTGCAATGGTAGACGGTGTGCAGTCAAATGGAGTAGGAGCTACCATCAAGCATTTTGCTGCAAATAACCAAGAAACGAATCGGATGACCGTTGATACAGTTGTATCGCAAAGAGCATTGAGAGAAACTTATCTCAAAGGTTTTGAAATAGCTGTAAAAGGTTCTAAGCCATGGTCAGTGATGAGTTCTTATAATAAAATCAATGGAACTACTGCTTCACAAAATAAAGATTTATTAACAACAGTACTGCGTAATGACTGGAATTATAAAGGTTTTGTGATGAGTGATTGGTTTGCTGGCACAGATGCAGTCGAACAGATGAAGGCTGGAAATGATCTTATCATGCCAGGATCAGCCGCACAATCTACAGCTATCGAAAATGCGGTCAAGAATGGTACATTGGATGAAAAGATCTTGGATCGCAATATTAAAAACTTCCTATTAACAGTGTTGGAAAGCCCAACCTTTAAAAAATTGAAGCATTCTGACAAACCAAATCTAACTGCACATGCTCAAGTAGCTCGTCAAGCAGCGGCACAAGGGATGGTATTACTAAAAAATAACAATGTATCTTTACCATTAAGCAAAGATAGCAAAATTGGATTGTTTGGAAATACCCAGATCGAAACGATCAAAGGCGGTACTGGCAGTGGGGATGTGAATGCTGCCTATACGGTTTCCATAGCAGATGGCTTGAAAAATGCAGGATTCCAGTTAGATGAAACATTGTA
The DNA here is from genome assembly GCF_059510375.1 of Shimazuella sp. NTD250. NCBI lineage: Bacteria > Bacillati > Bacillota > Bacilli > Caryophanales > Thermoactinomycetaceae > Shimazuella > Shimazuella sp. NTD250. The sequence goes on from NZ_JCAJZS010000003.1 coordinate 101,261, forward strand.
CAAGAGTTACAAATCTTATATTTCAACTTTAAGACAAATGGATGAATACAAAATTACCGATAGTCCTTATGGTGCTGCGTTTGGGAAAGTTACTCCACCGATTCCAGAAAAATCGGTGAGTGAAGAAGAGATTCAAACAGCTGCGAAAACAACAGATACAGCTGTCATTGTGATCGGAAGAAATTCTGGAGAAGGTGTAGATCGGAAAAATGAAAAAGGAGATTTCCTTCTATCCGATCAAGAACAAGTAATGATCACCAATGTTTCTGCTAAATATCACGCACTAGGGAAGAAAGTAGTTGTCGTTTTGAACATCGGCGGTCCTATTGAAGTAGCAAGCTGGAGAGATAAAGTGGATGGTATCTTGTTAGCTTGGCAACCTGGACAAGAAGCAGGAAGTGCAGTAGCGGATGTATTATCAGGAGCTGTTAATCCATCAGGTAAATTGGCACAAACCTTCCCATTGAAATATAGCGATGTCGCATCGGCTAATAATTTCCCTGGAACTCCAACGGATAACCCAACAAAAGTAGTTTATGGGGAAGACATCTATGTGGGCTATCGTTATAACACGACCTTTCATGTAAAAGCTGCTTATGAATTTGGATATGGTCTATCTTACACGAATTTCGATTACAGTCAGATACAAGTGAACCAAAAGCAATTTAATAATAAGATCAAAGTATCTGCTACCGTACAAAATACAGGGAAAAAAGCAGGAAAAGAAGCAGTGGAAGTTTATGTGAGTGCTCCAACTGGTAAGCTAGAAAAACCAGCATTGGAACTTAAAGCATTTGAGAAAACAAAAGAATTGAAACCAGGTCAGAAACAGCAGTTAACGTTTGAATTGGATGCAAAAGACTTAGCATCTTTTGATGAAAGTCAATCTGCATGGATATTGGAAAAAGGCACCTATCAAGTAAAAGTAGGAGCATCATCAGAAAATCTTAAAGGAGTAGCTACCTTTACCGTTGATAAAACAATCGTGGTTGAGAAAGTAAATAACGTCTTAGCTCCTCAAGAAAATATCAATACGCTTTCCAAAAAATAATAGCTGGAATAGGAAAAGCCCCTAATTATAGGGGCTTTCTTACTTGTATTTACATTATTCAGAATAAATGGTACAATAATAAATAGACACAAACATACATAAAGGAGGGTTCTCATGATAATCGTGTCCCCAAATGAATGGAGCAATGAGAAAGATAATTCCAGCTTTATACTCGAGTTGAATATTCCCATAGATTTAGGAAATGAAAAACAAGAGGGATAAGTAATCCTCTTGTTTTTCATTTTTAGATAGATTTTATTGTTTTCTAACGTTTATTTTGAGTGATTTCGAAGCATTTTTTGTAGAAACTCTTCTGATTTTCCTCTGGCAACACTCAACGTTTTCCACTCATCATTTTTTATCAGCTTACCAATATACACGATCTGTCCCATGTGATTGGAGTAATGAGCGATTTGCCGCTCGATGGCTTGTAAAACAGTATGATCTTCTCCGCGAATCTTGATTTTACGTTCTAGGTCGTCCGGTGTGAGGGAGCCTAGTGTGGTAAATAAAATATTCCACCCAGTTTCCCACGCCTCAAGCAATGCTTCTTTGCTCTCATCACTTCTTTCGAATTCGGCATCGCGATTTCTGTCTGGCTTCTCTCCATCTGTCGTGAATATATCCGTCCACCGTGAACGAGTATTACCACATATATGTTTGACAATGACAGCGATACTATTGGATTCGGAAGACGGTTGTAAATGGAGTTCCTCATGAGTTAACTGAGCAAAAGTTCTGTCCCCTAGTGACTTCATGCTTTGGAAAGTAGTGATGGCAGTTTGTAAGTAGTGTTGTCCAATATTCATTTCTTGGCACCTCTATTTATAGAAGAGTAGAAGATAAGTTTAGTTTATCATGAAATCCTATCAGTTTTGAAACTAGGTACTCATCATACAATCGGTATCGCAATCCATGTAAAGAGATTGTTTTCTTTATCCAGTTGTGAATCGCTTTTTTTATCACAATTCTTGCTCCGACCGTTTTTTCCGTATTTTTGTTGAACTAGATTAAGTTATACCCAACTATTAAAATAGAATACGAAGTGAGCGAAATTGAAGAGATTCGCTCGCTTTTTTGCAGTTAGATAAGTGAAATTAATATATTTTTATTAAATATTTAAATGAAAATATACAATAACATTCATTAATCTACACTCTCTTAATAAATTGATGTTTTAATAATAGTGTCAAAAAATTAGGAGGCGAGAGATAGTGAAGAAGAGAGTATCCATTTGTTTATCGCTAGTAATCATTGGTTCCTTTGCCATCAACGCTTTTGCTGAACAAAAAAGCTATCATTCTACTTTATCCGAGCATAAGCAAATCCGTAGTGTTGAGTTTCATTCCATGGATTACCCTAAAAATATCAAAGATATGGTGAAGACTTACACGGACGCCAAAGTAAAAATTACCTACAAAGATGGCAGTGTAAAAGAAGTTCCACTTGATTATAAACAACTTTTTTTATCAAAAGATAAGATAGTGTCAAATAAAGGGGACATGATTCCTGCTGGAACTCCTATCGATGTGAATGGCAATCCGATTGTCGATAAAAGTGTTCCAAGCCAACCTTCTTATTATATTTCAGATGCCCCTGACTCCAATAGTCTTCTTGTTAAAAATGGAAGTTATTATCTTATTTCTCACTATGAATATGATTCCATTGATAATGCAGGGAAACAAATTTCTGGTCTGCCAGCTTCCATGACACTTACAAAACTGGGAAAAGACAAGAAGACAGGTGAGTTAACGGTTATTAACTCCAAAAAAATTAATTTTTCTAGTGTAAACGGTTTATGGACTCCCTGTAATGGTTCAACAACCGCGTGGGGTACACACCTAGGTTCAGAAGAATATGAACCAGATGCTCGGTCATATGAAGACTCTTCCTCCAGTTCGCATCGAGACGTTACCAACTTTGCACAATTTTACTTTGGAGATAAATCAAAAGCGAATCCTTACTATTATGGTTGGATACCTGAAATATCGATTGATGCAAAGGGAAATCCGTCTGTAGTGAAGCATTACAGCACTGGTCGGTTTTCTCATGAAGTAATGCAAGTTCTACCAGACAATCAAACTGCATTGTTTGGTGATGATGGTGGAAATACGATGTTATTCATGTATATAGCGGATAAAAAGAAAGACTTCTCTTCTGGAACATTGTATGCCTCGAAATTTAACCAAACAAGTGCAGAAAACGGTGGAGCTGGAAATCTGTCGTGGATCAAACTTGGACATGCTACAGACAATGAAATTAAAGCAATTGTAGATAAAGGTACAAAATTCAGCGATATTTTTGAAACGGCAGCAGAACCTGCCGATGGCTTTACCACTATCAAAACTGCGGCAAATAAAAAAGTCGAATACCTAAAAGTAAAACCGGGTATGGAAAAAGCAGCTGCTTTCCTAGAGGCCCGTAGATACGGTGCGATGCTAGGTGCAACATCCGAGTTTAATAAAATGGAAGGCATCGCTGTAAATAAGGAAGACAAGAAAGCATATGTAGCGATGTCATATGTAAGTGGTAGTATGCAGAAAGAACAAGGCAGTGTTCAAGACGATATCCAATTACCAGTAATCAATGCTGGAGTAACATATGAATTAGATCTAAGTAATGATCAAAAGGATAAAGTCGGTAGTCCAATCCATAGCGAATTAGTACCAACTTCGATGAAAGGATTAATCGTTGGTGAGGATTTAGCAAAACCGGATGCATATGGGAATACTGCTGACCCAGATAAAGTCGCAAATCCTGATAATCTGAGCTTTTCGGAAGATATGAACACCCTATATATAGGAGAAGATAGTGCACTACACACGAATAACTTTGTATGGGCCTATAATGTAAAAACAAAGAAACTAGCAAGAATACTATCCGTTCCAGTTGGAGCAGAAGCAACAGGTTTAAGAGCAGTTGACAATCTGAAAAGCGGTCGTTATATCTTAAGTAATTACCAGCATCCTGGTGAAGATCTGAATGGTAAACAAATTACAGCAGTAGATAAAGATGAATTAATCGAAGCAATGAAAGAAGGTTTAGGTATTCAACAGACCGGAGGAGTAGGCTATTTGTCTGGAATACCATCAGGAAAAATTCATTCTGATAAATAAACTGCTAGTCATGGAGTTTCTTTGGGAATAGACAGTTGTTTTAAAAAGGAAGTTCGAGAAGAGTATTATTTCTTAGGTAAGCAACCCAAACGCAGCCCCGCTAAAAAGCGGGGTATGTTTTTGTAGGAATAAAAAGAGTGAATGAAAGTCTCAAATCTAGTAGAGGGATTGTCTAATAATTGATAATAGTAGAATAGAAAATATTGTGATATAACTATAATTATATTGAAAGTTATATCATTATATGCTAGGAGGTAGAAAGTATGGTTTCTCGTTTTTTCTATCGTCCGTTGTCCCTTGTATGTGGAATATTTTTAGTTATGTCTTTGTTTTTTCAACCTGTTCTCAGTTTTGCTAGTGAAACTTCAACAGCTAAGACATGTATCAGCCATTCTTTTCCAGTATCACTAGAAGAGGGGCAACCTGCAAATTATCAAGTAACTGGAAATCTATGTAGTCAAGGAGACCCCTCCGGTAAGACGATCCAAGTATTGGTTCCTGGATTTACTTTGACCAGTACATATTGGGATTTTCCTTATCAGCCGGAGACTTATTCCTATGTAGATGCGATCAACAAATCAGGATATGCTACTTTGAGCCTAGATCGATTAGGGACAGGAAAGAGCAGCAAGCCCCCAGCAGATGAGATCACCGTGGACCGCCATGCTTATATTGTGTATCAAGTTATCCAACAATTGCGTGCTGGAAAAGTGGAAGGATATCAATTTCCAAAAGTAATTTTAGTTGGTCATTCCCTCGGTTCCATTGTCTCCACTGTGGAAGCAGCCAAATATGGTCAAATCGATGGATTGGTTTTAACTGGATTACTTCATACCTTTAATACAGAAGTACTTTCCTTGATAACTGGGACCGTACCAGCAGAAGAGGACCCAGTATTTAAAGATGAAAATTTACCACCTGGCTATTTATCTCTGCTCAAAAAGACTCGCCAATTCTTTTATAACCCTGATGATACAGATCCGAAAATCTATGATGTCGATGATGTTACAAAAGGAACGGGAGTCTCCAATGAGGATGACATGGTGAGTTTACTAGCAGCTATCACCGTATCCCCAACGATAAAAGTTCCCGTATATTTGGTGATGGGTTCAAAAGATGCCATGTTCTGTAACATTGCGCTGTCCTGTAATACAAAAGGGGCACTATTGCTTCGAGAAAGACTATTATATACCGCAGATTTAGATGCATATGTACTTCCTGATGCAGGGCATAATTTAAACTATCAAAAGAATGCTCCTGATTACTATCAAGCGGTAGTCGATTGGTCGAATAAACATGTGGGAACAAAGTAATAAAATATAAATCGAAACGTCCTTCCTTAGGAGGGCGTTTTTTGTAGGAGTTCTTTCGCATTACTATGGGTACAAAATGATTTTACAGGATTGATATTATTCGATAGTTTCCATATAATTGGTGTGGAGAGTCGCCAGATAAGAGTGCGACCCGAATCCGAGAGGAACCCAAGATGCTGCTGGAATACGGAGGCGGCGGTGATCCGCCCATGCCCGGGGGGAAGACTCCACCCGAGCCCACTCCGCCCGGGCCCGGGAGGAAGACTCCGCTAGTCCCAGCATGATGTAAGGGGCTTCAGGATCGGGCTGCGAGCGATGTTCGCAGCCCAATCCACCAAATCTTAATAGATAGTCACGTATGTCTAGCTGATTTTTACGTAGACAAATCTTTTTGTGCATAATATATTAAGACTTAAGAAAAGCCAACCACATCTAATAAGAAGATCAAAAAGCCAATTCCCTCAAGTAGAGGAAATCGGCTTTTTTTACTCATAATTTCATAGCATAGTATTTTGTTGAACTTCCTATCTTTCGAACCTCATATTTTCTATTAATGTAAATTTGATGGTATTTATCCTATTAATAGGAGTTATTATTAATCACAAACCACACATTTTTTACCCCTTGCCCATTGGTATCACCTTTTGTTTTATCTTTGCTAAAGTAATACAATGGAAATCCTTTATAAGTAACTTGTTTTTGTCCTGTATCCTCTCTTTTAATAGCTCCAAAATCTTGGCTGTTTAGACCGTTTGGAATAGATAATTTATCCGTTGTAAATGGTGGCCATGTTACGAGACAATCATCTTTACAATTGCTGACACCAGGTTGATCTTTTTTAAAGTAATATAATGTCATGCCATTGGAATCAGCTAAATATTTTCCAACTTTATCGTTTTCCAGTACTTGTACACCAGCTGAGGTTGAAGTTTGATTACTGGAATTTGAATTGTTGTCACTACTATAATCACTGTTATAATCGTTGTTGTTACTATTGTTTGTATTTGCATTATTGTTGGAAGATGTCGATGATGTTTGTTGTTGTTGCTGCTGAGAGTAAGGTTGACTGGAACATGCTGCGAGAAGAATGAAAGCTGCCAAACTGGAAAGTACCAAAGTCCATTTTTTCATGATGTTATTCCTCCAAATGTTTTGTAGTAGCCAATATTAAAGACGGAATATTGGCAATTTTTATATTGGCCAACCTCATTATTGTTGGCCGAATTCACAAGCTGATCTATCTCCGTTTACTAAATCTTGGATCTGTTTATTTACCAATGGCTTTATTTCCGCAGCTTTTGCATTAGTTAAGGTGACAAATGCGATGAGAAGAATGCTGAACAAACCAATGATAGACCAGACGATCGATTTTCGCTGAAAAGAGGTGATCATGATGATTCTCTTTTTTAGCTGAGCTTTGTTTGCAGAAAAGTTTGCTACAGCAGGTAATATCGGTTTTACCGAGTTAATTTGCAATAACTTGATAAGCGTATGCCCATAGTTTTTTAATTCATCAGAATGAATGTGTGAGATCGCCATTTCATCACAGGACAGCTCTTGATCTTCTCGCATCCGATGATAGGCATACCATAGGATTGGATTAAACCAGTGAAAGATAAGTAATACTGTCATGATCCAGTTCACCAAAATATCCTTGCGTTTATAATGAGCTAGTTCATGAAGGAAGATATACTTTAATTCATTGTGATCGAACTCTTGAAGTCCATCGAGTGGAATCAATAGTTTCGGTCGCACAAATCCGTATAAAGTGGGACTTTCCACCTCTGTTGTTGCTAGTAGGGAAATGGATGATTTTACTCCCATTTTTTCCTTACACTGTTCGAAAAGCGTTAAGATCGCATCATCGATAATCTTTGAAGTGTACTTCAATTTCTTAGAAAGCTTTCGATTCATTCGGAAAAGATAGATGGTGAACAGGACAACCCCGAGTATCCAAATAACCAACGCGCCAATATAAACCCAAGTGCTGATATGAAGAGAAGTGACAGAAGACAGCGGATTCTTCGTATCATCGGTAAATGTTAGTTGAAGCTGGGTCCTATCGTCTTGCGTGATTCCTTTGATTGGGGCTTTTTGTTCATCCACTAAGGAAAACAAGTTAAACAGACTAAAAGAAGTTTCAGGTGTCCATGGTAAGATCAATCGGAATAATAGAACAAACCATATTAGATATTGCCACTTTGCTTTTAGGCGTTCTTTCATGATTCCTTTTACGAGTAGGATCAAACCTACCAAGACAAAAGCCATGATTGAAGTGGTACAGATCCATTGAAATAAATCAATCAATGATAATACAATTTTGTCCATCTTCAGCTCTTCCGTTCATTTAGAATCTGTTTTAGTTCCTCAATATCTTCCTTCGTTAAATCTTCATGTTTTAAAAAGTTGACCAAAAGAGGTTTCAACGCACCCCCGTAGAGACGCTGGAGGAACGATTTACTTTCTGCTTGTAAACATTCCTCTTCTGTTACCAATGGATAATAAAGATAAACTTTTCCCTCTTGTTTAAAGCCCAGTGCTCCTTTCTTGACTAATCTGTTGATCAGACTCTTGATCGTTGCAGGCTTCCATTCAGCATCATCACTGAGAGTGTCAATCACATCATTTGCAGTGGTCAGAGGAATTGTCCAAAATACTTTCATCACCTGCCACTCAGCTTGCGAAATACGTGGTAATTGCTTCATAACCATTCCTTCTCTCAACGATTACACTTGTAATTGATATTTCTATCTTAAGATTACAAGTGTAATCGGATTTTGTCAATACAAAATTGATAAAAAATTTGATTTAGATTCAATGTTTTTATTCATCATAAGAAGAGTAATATTTTTATAGAGATAGAATAGGGTGAAAATGAGAAAAAGAGGAGAAAAGGGTGTAAAAACGCTTCGGATATGACCCATTCAACATCAGCCAAATCTCTTTTTTTAACAAGAAAATATTCCTATTAAAGGTATTATCTTCTCGTATATATAAATATACTTTTATTTTATTATCAAATGAACTGCCAAGTCGAAAATTCAAATCTAGTATTCAAGATGTCATATATTCTAAACGGTTTAAAAGAGCAAGATTTGTAACTTAGGGAAGTGATTGTTTTCCCAATTCGATAGAGAAAGTTATGAGAAGAAGAGTAATTGAGTCAGGAGGGGAATTTTATGAAACCGATTATCGGGATAACGGCGAATTATTCTTATGAAGAAGAGGTTGGTACTAAAATCCATATCGGGGTGAAAGGGCAAGAATGGCAAGTATTAGCTGATGATTATATAAGAGCTGTAGAGTTTGCAGGGGGAATTCCAATTATCATACCAATCACCAAAAACCTTGACTCCATTATACCTATTCTATCTATCGTAGATGGAATTCTCTTTTCAGGAGGATCAGATATCGATCCACAATGTTATGGAGAATTACCTAAGTTTGGTTTGGGACAAATTGATCCAAAGAGAGATCAGCACGAAATTCAACTTGCTCAAAAAGTTTTATATGAAATGGAAATACCAGTATTAGCTATCTGTCGTGGAAGTCAATTGATTAACGTAGCAGATGGAGGAACACTTTATCAAAATTTACAGGATGAAAAACGAGAGGCGATCAATCATTCCCCACAGGCCCCTAAATTTCACGCAACTCATCCAGTAAATATAGAAACGAATTCGAAACTATACTCCATTTTAAATAAACATAAAGTTCTTGTTAATAGCTTTCATCATCAAGGTATAAAGAAGATCGGAAAAAATTTTGATGTAACGGTAACTGCTCCAGATGAAGTAGTTGAAGGCATAGAAATGAGAGGAGACCGTTTTGTTGTCGGGGTTCAATGGCATCCAGAGATGATGATAGACCAACAGCTTGAGTCTAAAACTTTGTTTGAAGTCTTTGTTCAAAAATGCCAACAAAGAGTAAATTCGAGATGATATTACGTATGGTAATACCAAGTGGAACATCTTGAAACTATCATATGTCCATAAATGGATTTTTTTAGGAGATTCCGAAACCATAAAATAGAATTTGTATTTAGGAATTATTCATTGGTTAAATTTAATATATAATCTAAAAAATGTAACAAACAGAAAGGAAATAATATTGTAGAATAGTTTTTGGCAAACCCGCATCATTTATTTCAATACATATCAAAAATAGAAATACCTGCGGATGAAATCGCCACTTATGGGAGGTTGAAAAAATGATAGCAGTTATTATTCATGCGATTATCGTTCTTTGCTAATTCTTTATAGTTGAATAAGACACGAATGAAAACGTTTGATCCGAAGTACAAGGATTAAGCGTTTTTTATTATTTTGACATAAACCACTAGCAAAAGGTGGATTCTCTATTAAGATGAAATTATTTTTACATATAGTATAAGAAAAACGGCCGAAGCCGCTCTATTTTTTGGTTTTCTGTTTTAAGTATTGCAATTCCTGCTGATAGTGTTTGAACCAACTTGTTCCTTCATCTTGATGTTTTGCACATGGGACAAATTTGCTATAACCAGGGTAGTTTTCATCGATATAATCTGGATCTTGTTCCTCTTTGGTAGATGGACCTGATATTTTTCCATTTTTCCATCGGATGGGGAAAGACCAGCATGCAGTAGGTTTAAACTTCCATGGGTGGAAATCTAGTTCTGTAGCTGCTTTTTGCAAGGAACATAGTCCATTTTCTAAGGCAAATACACAACGGTTTTTTTCAAAATGACTGGGAAAATGCTCAGATTTGTAGGTATGCGGTTTAACAGCTGTTTTTCTGCCTACTTGGATATTTTGCCAATTTCCATCGACAATGAATTCTTTAGGGAGATGTTGAAAATATTCGGGGTATCGATGGACAGTCGTTTTTATCATTTCTTCTTCATCTTCTAAGAGATATACCCCATCATAACAGCAGATCGCCTCACACTTTAAAGCACAATTCTTTATTTTTGGTTCTGTTCCATACTCTTGTTCTAACTGTTGCAAAACATCATAGCGGAAGTGAAGAACAGGGTGAACATATCTTTCGTTCCAATCTTTAAAAGAAGAAAGCAGGGAATCATCTCCAAGATCTTCCTTGCGGACTCTTTGGATTGAATCACTGATGATTTCGGGAAAACCTTTTATACCCTCACATTTTAAAGTTGACTCTATCATCTCTTGCGCAAGTTGTGTTTTTTCATTTGGAACCACATCTTTCAGCTTCAGATATGCTGCGATGGCTTGTGCGTATAAGCCCGGAGTAGAGTCTTTTTTGATCGATGCCAACATCTCTCTTGAATGGGGATGCGTTTTTGCTAAAAAAGCAGCAGCTAATAACGAGAACGTTGCGGCCAAAGAAGACAAGTATTCATACCCTCTGTTATCACACTCCACTTTGTAAGTAATTAGATTCGAAATAGAGAGTGGATCACCAAACCTAGCAAGACAAATAGATCGCCAAATCAACCCATAATACAAATCCCAATTATGTTTGATTTGTTTGGATAGGTGAATTCCTTCCTCATAGTACTGAAAGGCTTCCGATAATCGTCCTTGTATCGTTAGTATGTTTCCATAACAGATTGCGGCGATATTGTGGGCATTCACCCAATTACTTGCTTTAGCTTTCTTATACACACGATCTATTTCTTTTTCTGCTTCCGTTAACATTCCGATACCCATATACCCATCTGCTAAATTCACACTAGATAACATCTGATTATAAGTATCATGAAAGCCAGAATAAGCTTTTTTACAAGTAGATGCTTGTTCTACTACTTGTTGATTTAAATCGACATTATGGCATAAAAGGGAAAATGTATGATGAAAGGAGGCGTTTATCCTTTCGTTATCTTCTAAAAAATCTTGAAAATCTAGTTCCATTTTCGTCAGTGCTGCAAAGCCTAGTTGATTTTGTCCTGCATAAAAATAGGCGTTTACCAATTGTTCATGGCATTTGTATGCTTGATAATCTTTTGTAGATGATGCTTTCTGTACCGCTTTCTCTGCGAGAGATACGGCTTTTTCGGTATGAAAAAGTCGTTGATGATATTTGGATTTGTAGAGAAGTCCAAGTAAATCCTGATCTTTTTCGTTATGGAGAAACGTATTCTCCGAGTATAATTTGATATATTTTTCTTCCAACTCTACTTCTCCAGCATCAAAAGAGGCTTTGATTAAGATACTTAGGACATATTTATAGTTATCGTTGGACAAGTGAGAAGAGGATATTAGACTATCCCCAACCTCCATACAACTTTTAAAGAACCCATTTTGCAAACAGAGTTCGAGTAACCGGATACCCGATTGGGTGTACAGTTCATGAAGGGGGGCTTGCTGGTTGCTTTTTTCCACTTGATAACGGAACTCTTCATAAATTGTGATTTGCTCGTTGCTATCAAGTGTATCAATTTGCGAAGTGGAGATGATTTCTATATAAAATTCCAATAACATCGCCTCAATTTGCGGACGATGTGGTAAATCTTCTAATATTTCTCTCGCGATTTCATAGTATAAACGTCGATTGAATGAGGACATTTCCTCAAAGAGGACATGTTTTTTTACTTTTATGAGATTGTAGGGTGTCTCTAAATGATAAAAATGAGACATGTCCACGTAAAATTCGTGTTTGAATTTCTGGATACAGCGTTCTAAAAAAGGTTTGGAGAACTTAATCCCTTGTGCACTGCCCCATGCAAGCAACAAAACCTTCTGTATCCCTAAATCTAAAATTTTTTCTCGTGCGATCTCTTTCTTTTTATTGGAGCTGAAATGCAAACGCGATAAAGGAATTTGCATTTCACCAGTCGCCCCGATAAAACCGGGCGTATTTTTTATTCTCTTAATAGAATCCCAAAGCAGCTCAAGATCACCACTGCACTCTATCGCCAATTTTTTCTTTGCTACAGTGCTAATATTGCTTAGCTCCATACTAATAATCTGCTCGACATCGCTATTTCGTAACTTTCTCATTTTGATGAGATGAGTTTGGCTGATAGCTTGTAATTGGTTTACCAAAGCTCCAAAGTGAGCCAAATTCTCTCCTGTTGATGTTAAGTTTTGTTCTTTTAAACTAGATTCCCAGCACGTACATAAAATCAAAATCGGCCATTTTTTATCTATGCTTGTTTCCACTAACCGTTTTGTGAAAGATAGCGTTAGAGGATCAGCCCACTGCGCATCATCCACTACCAAGATAAGCGGTAACTTATGTTCTTTTTTATTGGTAGAAAGTATGGCAGAGAAAATCTTCATCGTCTGATCGATAAAAGAGGTGTATTCCTGTTGAGCAAGGATAGTATTGCGATCCCGGTGTTGATTTTCTTTATTGGTTCGCCAATTACTCCACATGTTTCGAAGAGATTCATATGTATTTAGCCCATTATCTAGTCCGGAAAGGATGTCGGAGATGAGTCCCAATGCCGCTCCGCTCCCGGGGAAAGCATAATTAATAAAGAGCGAAACCCCATTGCGTATCGCCTTCTTGTTATCTTCACTCTGCCGCTTTTTTTCAATCAACCCACCGAGATGCAACTTGACTTGCTTGCGGATTTGATTTAATGCTGTCGTATGATATCGGCTGTTCCGTTCATCCGTATTGGGACACCGCAATGCCATCCATAGCCAAGGCATTAGGAGTTCCTTGTTATTTTCCAGCACATCAAACTCTGGCACAATCGTCATCGTGTGCTTCGTATCTTCTAAGTTATCCGGCCAATAATTGGGGTCATCATCATGAATCGTCAAGTAATGATACAACTCTTGAATTAACCGCGTCTTCCCAATCCCTGTATCTGCTTCCAGTATCACCACATTTGTATTTCCTGCTTTGGTATCTTCATATATATCCAGCAACTTCGCTAGTTCCGTATCCCTGCCGATAAAATCGTTAGATTTAAAGCCCAACTTCATGAAATCACCTCTTTATGCAATAGTTGGCATAGTCAAAATTATAGCATAATAATTCAAGGTACAAAGTAACTGATGCAATATGAGATATTTTCACACCTATTACGTTTATTAATTATTTCGTATATAATTAAATTTGAAAATTCTATTTTATTGAGGTGTTTGAATGAAGAGAAGTAACTTCTCATTTTTTACGGGTCAATGGAGTATCCTAGCTAATTTAGGAGAACTGGCGGAAAAGAATGTCTATACTGATCCGCATACAAGTTTATTTAAAACACGCTTATTTGGAGAAACATTATCTAAATTTATTCTTGCATTTGAAAATATAGAAGAGCCTTATGGTGTGAAACAAGTGGAAAGAATTAATATCTTAAAAAGAAACGATATATTAGATGATGAACTTATAAATATGTTGGATTCCTTACGACGAATCGGAAATATTGCTGCCCACGATGTTTATGGCAATGAATCAGAAGCACTCACTGCTCTTCGTTTTGCTCATCGTTTAGGTGTTTGGTTTATGGAAGTATATGTGGATTATTCTTTTCAAGCTCCTAGCTTTATCGTTCCTATACGAAGAGAAGTGAATGTAGATTTAGAGAAAATGAATCAAGTTTACGATGAAAAGGTAGAGAAATTAGAACAGGAGCTTGAGATATTAAGAATAGAGCAAAAACAGCGTTCCGAATTAGATATAAAACTACTCAAAGAAAAAAGGAAAAACACGACTGATCGCTATTTAAATCAGTTGAAATATACCGAGTCAGAAACAAGAGTATTAATAGATAAACAGCTAAAACAAGCAGGATGGGAAGTAGATACAGAGAATATTCGGTATAGCAAAGGTTCAAGACCAGAGAAAGGAAAGAATAAAGCAATCGCAGAGTGGCCTTGTTGGGAAGGTATAGCTGATTATGCGTTGTTTGTAGGCCTAGAATTAGTAGGTTTAGTAGAAGCAAAGCGAAAACGAAAAGATGTCATGTCCGATATCGAACAAGCGAAAATATATGCTAGGCATGTAAGAAAGAGAGCAAATGAAATCATTCTCGGACCATATGGGGATTTTTATGTACCTTTCTTATTTGCAACAAATGGTCGTCCTTATATTAAACAATTGGAGTACAAATCAGGAATATGGATGTTAGATGCAAGGAAATCTACCAATCACTCCAAACCACTGCAAGCTTGGTATTCTCCTCAAGGTTTACATAACCTCTTAAAACAAGATATTGATAAATCTACAGAAGAATTACGGAATGAAACGTTAAGTTATTTGAAATTACGACCATACCAGGAAAAAGCAATTCTTTCCGTAGAAAAAGCAATGGAAAAAAATCAACGTCAAATTCTTGTAGAAATGGCAACAGGTACTGGTAAAACAAGAATGGCACTAGGTCTTATTTATAGATTAATAAAGTTTAATCGATTTAAGAGGATATTGTTTTTGGTTGACCGGGAAGCTTTAGGAAAACAAGCAGAGGATGTATTTAGAGACTCTAGATTAGAAAATTTCCAAACTTTTACGGAGATTTTTGATTTACAGACACTAAAAGAGAACCATATTCCAGAAGAAGAAACAAAAGTTCAAATCGCAACTGTTCAAGGAATGGTAAAGCGCTTATTTTATCAAGAGGAATCTGTACCGACTGTTGATCAATATGACTGTATCATTGTGGACGAGGCACATAGAGGATATTCTCTAGATAGAGAGATGTCAGATTATGAGCTGGAGTATCGAGATCATCAGGATTATATTAGTAAATACCGCAAAGTAATCGACTACTTTGATGCGGTGAAAATTGGACTGACGGCAACACCTGCGCTTCATACCGTGCAAATCTTTGGAAACGCTGTATTTACTTATACGTATCGAGAAGCTGTGGTAGACGGCCATCTTGTAGACCATGAACCACCCTACCAATTTAATACCGAATTGAAAAAAATGGGAATAAATTGGAAAGTAGGGGAAAAGGTAGAAGTCTATCATGCTGATTCAGGAACTGTCGAAACGGAAGTATTAGCAGACGAAGTGAAAATTGATGTGACTGGATTTAATAAAAAAGTAATCACAGAGAATTTTAACCGAGTTGTTTTAAATGGCTTATCGGAATATCTTGATCCCTATGCAGAAGGAAAAAGCCTTATTTTTTCTGCTACCGATGATCATGCGGATATGATAGTTCGAATCTTAAAAGAGGAAATGGCAGAATGTCACGGTCCAATCAATGATAGCCTCATTGTGAAAATAACAGGTTCGATTAAAG
This sequence comes from Shimazuella sp. NTD250, assembly GCF_059510375.1. Taxonomy (NCBI): domain Bacteria; kingdom Bacillati; phylum Bacillota; class Bacilli; order Caryophanales; family Thermoactinomycetaceae; genus Shimazuella; species Shimazuella sp. NTD250. The sequence continues at coordinate 116,897 of NZ_JCAJZS010000003.1, forward strand.
ATCCAAGTCAAATGATTAAACGTTTCAAAAATGAAAAACTTCCAAAGATCGCAGTTACCGTTGATCTATTATCAACTGGAATTGATGTTCCTGAAATATCCAATATCGTATTTATGAGACGGATTCGTTCGCGAATTCTTTATGAGCAAATGTTGGGCAGGGCAACTCGACTATGTCCAGAAATAAATAAAACGCATTTTAAGATTTATGATGCTGTTGGTTTATATGAGAGTTTAAAACCATACACCAGTATAAAACCTGTTGTTGCTAATCCAAGCGTTTCTGTGCAGAAATTATTCGAAGAACTAAAAACGTTTAAAGGCACTTACTATGAAGATGACCGGAAACAAGAACTCATTGCAAAAATCCAGCGAAAAAAGCAGCATTGGGATGATCAAGATTTTAAAGATTTTCAAGTCTTAAATGATGGACAAACCTTAGACGAGTTTATTGGTTGGTTAAAAGAGGCAAAAGGTAAACAAATCGTAAAGAAACTAAAAAACAAAGAAGAGCTGTTGAAATACTTAGATGAAAATCGAGGTCGTCCATCAAGTCAGTATATTTCTACACACAAAGATCAGCTAATTGATGTAACAAGAGGTTATGGAGCTGCGGAAAAACCGGATGACTACCTAGACAGTTTTCATCGATTTATCAATGAAAATATGAACCTAATCCCAGCGATACAAGTCATTTGCACCAGACCAAAAGAATTAACCAGAAATGAACTAAGGAAACTAGCGTTGGAGTTAGATCAAAAAGGATTTACAGAGAAAAACCTGCAAACAGCTTGGTATCACTCCACAAATGAGGAAATAGCCGCTGATATTATCAGTTTTATCCGCAGATATGCGATTGGCGATCCCTTAATCAGTAAACAAGAACGTATTAAACGAGCGATGAAAAAGATTTATAATAGGAAAGTATGGCCTCCTCTGCAAAAGAGCTGGCTTGAAAAAATTGAAAGCCAATTGTTGAGTAACACCATTTTAGATCCTGATCCGGAAAAAGCGTTTGAAGCCCAGCCATTTAAAAATAGTGGCGGGTATAAAAGGCTAAACAAAATATTTAAAGGTGAATTGAAATCTATTTTAAACCAAATCAATGATGAGCTTTATCAAAAGGAGCAAGCATAAATGAATAACCATGAAATCGTACAGAAGCTTTGGAACCTTTGTAATGTATTAAGAGATGATGGTATCACGTACCACCAGTATGTGACAGAACTCACTTATCTCTTGTTTTTAAAAATGATGGAGGAAAAAGGTCGGGATAAGGAAATACCAGAACAATATCGATGGAAATCCCTTACCAGTAGACATGGAATAGAGCTAAAGAAACACTATGTGAATCTTCTAAATGAGCTTGGAAATACACAAAATGATGATATCCTTAGCCAAATTTATGCCAATGCAAAAACTAATATCGACGAACCAAAGAACCTAGAGAAACTAATTCGGTCTATGGATGGATTGGATTGGTACAGTTCGGATAAAGAAGACTTTGGAGATTTATATGAAGGTTTACTAGAGAAGAATGCGAGTGAACTAAAATCGGGAGCAGGGCAGTATTTTACTCCTCGTTCCTTGATTAATGTTATTGTCAAACTAGTAAATCCTCAACCGGGAGAGCGATGTCATGATCCAGCTTGTGGAACCTTTGGTTTTATGATCGCTGCAAATAATCATGTATCCAAAGCAACAAATGAGTATTACACCTTAAAGGAAGAGGATTATAATTTTCAATTGGAAAAGGCGTTTTCAGGTGTGGAGCTAGTACGAGATACTCACCGCTTGGCAATGATGAATGCACTTCTACATGATATTCAAGGGGAAGTTATTCTAGGCGATACCCTTTCCAGCTTAGGAGAAGGATTAAAAAATTACGATTGTATTTTAACCAATCCTCCATTTGGTACCAAACAAGGTGGGGAAAGATTAACTCGTTCTGACCTTACCTATACAACAACCAACAAACAACTTAATTTTTTACAACATATTTATCGGGCATTAAAAGCAAATGGCAAAGCCCGAGCAGCAGTTGTTTTGCCTGATAATGTGTTGTTTGAAAGTGGAGTAGGAGTGGAAATTCGAAGAGATTTGATGAATAAGTGTAATTTACATACGATTTTGCGTTTGCCTACTGGTATTTTTTATGCTCAAGGAGTAAAGACCAATGTTCTTTTCTTTACACGTGGTACAGAAGAAATGGGTAGTACAAAAAATGTTTGGGTGTATGATCTTCGCACCAATATGCCAAGCTTTGGGAAGCGAAATCCATTGAGAGAAGAGCATTTTGCTGATTTTATAACAGCTTATACTTCGGAAGATCGAAGTAAAGTTGTGGATGAGCGTTGGAATGTGTTTACTCGTGAGGAAATTGTGAGGAAAGAGGATAGTTTGGATATTGGGTTGATTGCAGACAAGTCACTATCGGAGTATGAAAATCTTCCTGATCCGATCGAATCTGCGAAAGAAGCGCTTTCCAAATTACAGCAAGCAGTAGGATTGTTGAATGAAGTTGTAGATGAACTTAAAGCAGTTGAGAACGTGACAAACTATAGAACATTAGAAGTAAGTAGTTATAAAGTAGTTGAAACTGTTGGGGTGCATGAGAATGAGTAAAAAAGGCAATAAGTTGAGAACAGTAGAAGAACTGTTTAATGAAGCACTTATACCTGCTGGAAAGCAACTTTATGAAATTCCAAAGAGTTGGGTGTGGGTGAAGTTTGGAAATTTAGTTAGTGAAAGTAAGTTAGGCTTAGTTAGATCTAGCCAAGAACAGTCTAATATAAAAAAATTCATGTATTTAAAAATGAATAATATAACAAGTAATGGTAGATTAATTTTGGAGAATCTAGTGAAAGTTGATGCAAGTACAGAAGAGTTAGAACAATATAAGTTAAAATCTGGGGATTTTTTATTCAATACTCGAAACAGTATCGAATTGGTAGGGAAAAGTAGTGTTTTTGATAGTGAGTTGGTCTCGGAACCAGTACTTTTTAACAATAATATTTTAAGAGTACGCTTTTTAAGAAATGTTGATCCGAATATAGTTAATTATTTCTTGAACTCACAATATGGGAAAATTTTATTAAATGATATTAAAAGTGGTACAACTAATGTTGCTGCCATTTATGCGAAAAACCTGAATTCGATTGCAATTCCTTTGCCTAATAAAAATGAACAAAAACGAATTATTGGCAAAATTGAACTTCTTTTAAATAAAATTGACAAAGCAAAGCAATTGATAGAGGAAGCAAAGGAAACATTTGAACTTCGTCGAACTAGTATTATTCAAACAATACTTGATGAAGAATTAAATGAAAATAATGTATCTGATTTTTGGAAAAAGATAAAAATTAAGGATTTATTCAGTATATTTGGAGGTGGGACACCAAGTAAACAGAGAGAAGAATATTGGAACGGCAAAATTCCGTGGATCTCACCTAAAGATATGAAGAATATTTATATAAATGAAAGCAAGGATTATATTACAGAAGCTGGACTTATTAATTCTTCTGCAAAACTAGTTAAAAAAGGTTCAATAGCTATGGTGGTTAGGAGTGGAATTCTACAACGAGCACTTCCTATTGCCATTATTACGAAGGAATCTACAGTAAACCAAGACATAAAAGTTTTTGATTCTGGAAATGAGTTAATTAATAGGTATTTTGTGTGGTACATAAAAGGTAATGAAAAAAGTTTGTTACGTGACTATTCTAAGTCTGGAACAACTGTTAACAGTATTGAGTTTGAAAAGTTTAAGAATCATGAAATGTTGTTACCACCTATCGATGTACTTGAGAAAAAAGTTAAAAAAATCGAAGAGATTATTGAAAAAGAAAAAAAATTACAGGAAATTATAAACATGGATGAGTCGATTGAAAAATTAAAACAATCCATCCTCTCCAAAGCATTCCGTGGCGAACTTGGCATCAACGATCCAACAGAAGAAAGTGCAATCGAACTCTTAAAAGAAGTATTCCAAGAACAGTTATCATAAAATGTTTAGTCAATTAAGAGAACGGGCTGAATATCGCACGCCCGTTTCCTATTAGCTGACCTATGAATCAAATTCAATTCAGTATTATTTGTTTTAATGAGCTAAAAGCTTGCTTATTTTATGAATTTTACATATCTTTGGAACCTCTACAACATCTCTGGTGATATACGAACTTTAGAGATTATTGAATAAAAGCTACTCCAAAAAAGGAAAAGGAAGCTGAATGTACCAAGTGGAAGATGGACAACATTCCGCTAGTGAGGCTGGATCGAAAGCGATGTTGAACCAATATATTCCAAGAGATTTCTTGACAGTAATCTCAGCTTCTTATAAAATTGGTGTGGACGGTGATCAGGTCGCGTGCGACGTGACCGATCCCCCGTCAAATATGTGTTAACCTACGAATATACGGGTTACTAGCTGCCAGGCCTGAACCGCGTATTCATAGGGGAAGGATAAGATCTTATCGACTTGAAAAAGCGATGAGGTCTTATTTATTGTTTGGGTAGAACCGTTTTCGATTGCTTTCCCGACAATGGTTGTCAGGATCATCGTTCCAACCCAATGTAGCACCATTTTCCACCATTTACCGGAGTTCGCTTTGTCAAGAGCTTCCTCGGCTTTGATGGCCCGGTTTTCCCACTCGTTTTTTGCTGCTTGCTCCTTTTTGAGCTCGGCTTTTGTTGCAGCGAGTTCCTGTGCAGTCGATTGAAATCGAGTCTCAGCTTCAAGTGCCTGATTTTCCCACACATTGGTTTTTTCTTGCTGCTTTTGGAGCTCGACGAGCAGTGAGTCGATTTTGGCTTCTTTCTCCTCGATCTTCTCTACCAGGTAAGTGTTTATTCCCTCTACTTCTTGACATGACTGTTGGTCAACAACAACTTTCGTTTGTTTTTCCATTCATATTTCCCCCTTTTATTAAGGGAGATCAGTCACGTCGCACGCGGCCAGATGCATGACGCATTGGCAACCGTCCACAGTGTCTGCTTGAGGCAGACGAAAAGCTATAGGTAAAACTGTGCAGGGAATGGCGAAAGCCCTCTACCTGCGTTGCTATCGCTGGTTCCTGCCAAAGGCAGCTGTTTTCACGATAACGCGATCGAGCAAACATGCAGCTCAACTCAGCCGAGAACATCATGTTCGATCAAGCGAGGAGCACATATTTTCATCAGATCAAAACAGACATACTTTTATCTAACCATAATTAGATAATATTTTCAATATTTGCTATAAAATCCGTTGTCTCAATCATCCTTTTCCGAGTAGCTGGATGAAATTGCGCTTTGGAGTCAAATTTTTAAATATCTCAGAGAATCGAGTTTTTGAGAGTGACTATAGAATAAAGAAAACGGGTTGCATATCGCATGCCCGTTTCTATTAACTCACATCATATGACCTAATAATCAAATGCTTAGCCTTAGGGGATAAAGTTACTTTAAAAGTTTGAGTTAATTCAGATTCACAAATTTAAATTTTCAGTATATAAATTATGATAAAAAATAGATACGATGAAAGGGTGTACAATGAGCACACTGTTATTTGTGGTGGACGTTCAAAATGGATTTGTGAGCAGCAAGACGAAATTTGTACTTGAAAGAATAACAAACCTGTTGCAGAAGGGCTTATTTGATTATGTTGCATTCACCCAATTTATAAATGAAGAGGCCAGTCCTTATAGGGAATTCCTTCATTGGGGAAAATTATCTACCACATGGGAACAAGAGTTACATCCTCAAATAAAACCTTTTGCTACGAATGTATTTAAAAAGGGGATATATTCGGCTATTAACAAAGAGACATTGAAATTTATTAAAGAAAACAACATTGAAAAAGTATTTATCGTTGGAATTGATACGGATTGTTGTGTCTTAAAGACGGCAGTTGATTTATTTGAACATCATATTCATCCTATTGTTTTAGCTTATTACTCTGCTTCTAATGGTGGAAATGTAAGTCATGATGCAGGGGTGAAGGTGTTGGAGCGTTTAATCGGCAGACAAAATATTATTCATTCGGAAATAGATGCAGATGTGCTTTCGGATATTTAATTAACCAGGTGCTTCATTATCGATTCCAAAGAGTATATATAGAAACTGCTGAATATCCGATGAAATATTTGTAAATTCAATCTTTTTGTGGTGAGCAAATTGCTTATGCCAAAAAGATTGTATGAGATTTTTGCTGAATCTGATCTCAATCAAGGGGATAAAACGATGAGCCAGAGTGGGTTGGAAATTAATTTAGATCGTGTTCATCATCTTGGAACAAAGATAAAAGAAATTCATAAGCAAATTCCAATTATAGATACGGTTCCCATTGTAAGAACCAGGGAAGAGGCTGATTGGTGGGGGCTATACTGGATGGTGATGGTCTCCAGTATTCAACATACTGCTAATATATCTGGCCGAGTTGATGGGAAACTAGTACGAGGTACTGATTATTTATTTCTCGCATCGCAGCGGCATTTCTTAGCTCATCCAAGCCAATTGGATTGTGAAAAACTCAGTCAAATGACTACAGAGGATTTTAAAAGTATTTTCCTAGATGATAACGGTGTTGCGAACATTGACCGGATTGATGAGCGTTTAGATGGAGTGCATTCTACTGCTGCCTTGTTATTGGAACGCTTTAATGGGAGATTTTCGAATTTATTATCCGAATCAAATTACGAAATATTTGGTCATCATGGTCTCTTTTATAAATTGCGTCCATTTCCTGCATATGCTGACCCAGAGGAAAAGAAATCGAGGGTTCTTGTTATTTATTTGCATCAAGCAAATATCTGTAAATTTAGTGATTTTTCAAAGGTTAAACTTCCTGTAGATTATCATGTTATACGTGTATGCTTGCGATTAGGTTTAGTAGAGGTTATAGATCCTGTTCTCGGTGGAAAGATCAAAACAGGGGAAGAAGTTTCCTCAGAGTTTGATATTAGAATACGAAATTGTATAGCTGCCATTGGAGATATTCTAACTGAATATGCTTCTATGGCCGTCATTAATCAAGTACTTTGGAATATAGGCAGAGGTTACTGTTTCAAGGATGGTGCTATTTGTTCAGGTACTTCCACGCATCATTCTATTTCTATTTTCGAACCTAGATATGGTGACAAATGTCCAGCAGAAAGCATTTGTCCATCATGTAAAGACAAAAGCAAACAGCATCTCCTCAAAGAGCCAAATGTAAAGACAAACTTTTATTAGAAGTGAGGGATAATAATGAATGTAGCATTAGTTTGGTATGAATTTGTTTAACCATAGTGCTAGCTTTAATGAATTCCATATACATATCATGGAGAAGGCAACGAGCGAGTCTGCAATAAAGGTACTCTATGAGTAGATATATATGTAGTATTATTCGAATGGTTGGAATGTATAGTATTATTTGAAATGGGGTATAACATATATTAAAAATTTGTATAGCAACCTTTGTTACTTCCCTTCAAACAAAGGTTGCTTTTTTGTTTTTAAACTTGTTTTGAGAGGAAGGAGCATTGCATCTTTCAATAAAAAAACTTAGCGATTATATGGTAAACGGGGGAATGTATCGACCATCTATATCAGTAAATCCGTATTCCTTTGCTAGATCGCCAACTTTTAGCACTTGTCCGCTCTTGTCCAGGATCTTGGGATCATTTGCTAAGGCTGTGATGGCACGTCCGATATAATGAGGGCTTTCTGTATTTTTCAAAGCATCGATTTCCTGCCAATTCTGTTCGTCGGTTTGAAAGCCTAATAGTACCAGTTCTGTTCTCATCCATCCTGGTGAAACTGCTACTACAGGGATATGATCTTGTTTTAGTTCGATGGATAAGCCATATGCCATGCGAGCTAGTGCGTTTTTGGCTAAATCGTAATAAAAGGTTCCGATGTATTTGTCTTGATCCCAAAAAGTCGTATGGACAATGAGTCCCTGTTGCTTTTCACGGAGTAATGGGATTGCAAAATAATTGGTAGCAAGTTGAGCACGTACACCCGCGGTAAACATGGTATCCCATTGTTTTAACGAGAATTCCCAAAAAGGTTTTGGTTCTGCATCACTCCAAAGATCGTGCCCGCCCCATACGTTATTTACTAGAATATCGAGCTTGCCTTGTTCGCTGCGAATTCGGTTCATCACAGCTTCTGTCTCTGAGTCATTGGTATGATCACAACGAACGGCGATCCCATTCCCGCCTGCTTTCTCTATTTGTGAGACGGTATCATCGATGGTTCCAGGCCAGTTGTTGGTGGAGTTCCCTTTGCTGCTGCGTCCTGTAACATAAACGGTCGCTCCTGCTTTTCCTAGTTCGATAGCAATACCGCGCCCTGCTCCTCTGCTGCCTCCTGTTACAAGAGCGATCTTTCCTTCTAATGATTTCATGTATCCATTCCTTTCAGGTGTAAGATAGCTTTATCATAAAGGATAATTCTTGACAACTTGTGTCATATTTCATTAAATAAATACACTTCATCTGTATTGAAAGGAGAGTAATATGAGAGGGGATCGATTGATATCTATTCTTTTGTTGCTACAGTCACAAGGCCAAATGACAGCCAAAGAATTAGCAGAGAGATTAGAGGTTTCCGAACGAACAATTTACCGAGATATGGAAGCCTTAAGCGGAACGGGTATCCCTGTTTTTGCAGAGCGTGGTAAAAATGGCGGTTGGTCATTATTAGAAGGTTATCAAACAAATTTAACAGGGTTAAAAGAATCCGAAATACGTGCCTTATTTGTTTCTCCTTCTGTACAATTACTAGACGAATTGGGTTTAACTCGTTCTTCACAGGAAGCTAGAAACAAACTTATCGCCTCGCTGCCTTTGAATTATCGCGAAAGTGCCAATGAGGTATGGAATCGAATCCATGTGGATACAAGTACATGGCGGCAGCAGCAAGAAAAAATCGAATCATTTGAAATGCTGAAAAACGCGATATGGAAGGAAAATAAATTAGAAATCGAATATCAAAGGGCAGACGGAAGAACGAGTATTTGCCTTGTTAAACCCCTTGGACTGGTAGCGAAAGGGAGTCGCTGGTACTTTATTGCTTCCAAAGATAATGATGAAATTCGAACTTATCGAGCATCACGCATTCAAGTAGCGAAACCTGTAAAGGAAACATTTGAAAGACCAAAAGACTTTGATCTTGCGGGGTATTGGAGATCTTCCACAAAAGACTTTGTAGAAAACTTGCCGATTTATGAAGTGTGGGTGGCAGTCAGTCCGTCTATTTTACCAAGGCTGACATTTACCGATCGCTTTGTGCAAATTGTTGAATATGGAAATAGAAATGAGGATGGCTGGATATCTGTGAAACTTTTATTCAATACCGAAGAGGAAGCAAAGGGGTATATATTAGGATTTGCAAACCAGATGAAAGTGATGGAGCCTAAAGAATTACATGATAAAATTCGTGAGATGGCTGAAGCTGTTGTGGCGTTTTATAAACAAGAGGAGTCTAAACTCAAACAATAAAATGGAATGGGATGTATCTTAATCAAACAGTCAACTGTTGCAAATTGCCAATACTTGAAATGGCACAAATGAACGGCAATAAACTGTACCTTATAGTATGAAGGGTACAGTTCTATGTTTTGCTGATTGTTCTCTGACAAATCGTCCTTACAAACGAATGAGTACCCCATTCCCATCTTTATCTTCGATATCGGCTATTGTTACACCCTTATATTTCTTTAGTTCTGAGAGGACAGGCTGGAGGGTCTGTTTGTCCAAAGTAGGAACAGGGAAGGTGATGTTTTTTGTTCCTTTGTTTATCGCTCTCCAAAACCATTTGCTGCAAAGGACTAGGCTTATGATATGCAAGACGGAATAGGGGAGAGGGATGGTATAGCGTTTTTTTTCCGCTCGAATGACCACTTTTATCATTATTCGATTACAACTAGAACAGTGTCTTTATTCGCAGAGGTAATATCTACAATTTGTCCTTCTGCTTCGTTTTCGATGGCATGGATTAGTAAATCCATATCAATATCTTTTACATATTTTTCGGACTCGGGAAATTTTTCTGCGATATGATGGCCTGCTTTTAAGATGGTTTTCACAAGATTAAGCGGTATGTTGACGTTCACTTTGTCTCCCTCAGCAGAATTGACTCTGATTCTCAGCATTTTCTTCAGGTAGTTTGTATGAGACGAAGCGTTTGAAGGTTTTTCATCCTTTAGCAATTCGATTAATTCTGCTCCTTTGTCCGCTGTGATTTTCTCCTCTTGTACCATCGTCAATATTTTGGCGATCTCTTCTTTCATCTTGAATCACTCCTATCCTTTTTTTAACATCTCCATTGCTTCTTCTGGGCTGATTTCCCCTTTTTCCAGCAAAGAGACGATCTCTTTTTTGTTCACATCATCTTGTTTCTTTTGGGTTGAATGTCCTAAAGCCACTATAATTTCATCCAATTTTCCACGGACGGTTGGATAAGAAATTCCTAACGCTTTTTCCACTTCTTTGATATTGCCACGGCAGGTTAAAAAGATTTCAATAAAATAAAGCTGTTCTTTTGCTAAGGTAGCTAACTTGGAAAGCTGAAATTCATTTTCGATCGTAGTGTGGCAGTGTGTACATTGAAGACGTGTAATTTGCAGCTGCTGACTGCAAACGGGACATGTGGTAATCATCGGAAATGCCATATCGATCTCCTTTCTTAAACACATTATATAATTAGAGATTGAATATATCAATATAAAAATTGATTATATTAATATTTATGATCACATATTTCGTTAATATCAATTTATAAATTAACAAAACTCGCTTATACGAGTGTTTGTTATTTAATATAAAAATATACCGAATTTATAGTATTATGAAATAAGGAGGTGTAACATTTAGTTGAATAAAGATAGTAAAGTGTATAAAAAGTATAGAGTTATACGAAGGAAGTATATTGAGTTCAAGCGTTCTGTTAAAAGTAATTTGAAAATTCCCTTTTATCCGTTTTTCGCAATCCAATTTTTATATGAGCAATGGAAACAAGGATATGCTCCTTCGCTTGATCGACTGATGTTTCAAACAGACAGCCCATTGGAGCGGATGCTTTACTATGAGCTCCGGTATACCTTCCAAGGGAAAATTGCGCCACAGCATGCCCTAGGACCATACTGGATCGACTTTGCGATTCCAAAACATAAGTTAGCACTGGAATGTGATGGGTACCAATATCACTCGAGTGAAAAAGCACGTCTGCATGATCGAAATCGAGATGCTTATATGAGACGTGTCGGCTGGAAAGTGATGCGTTTTACTTATAAGGATTTATGCAGGGAGAATATAGCTCAAACGATACAACAAATACATGAATATACGATGAAGTCTACTTCAAAGCGGAAAAGAGCAAATTGAATTTGTAATCAGTACAAAACAAATAAAGCCATCAGACATTATAGGTTCTGAATGGCTTTATTATCTATTTTGATGTATTCATGGTGGCTCGCTATCCAAGGTTGTCCCCTCCTTTTAGCAACAACATTTTTTGTACATCTTCTAGGGACTGGATATATCTACCCATTTCACCAGCTTTTTTCCAACAATCTGCCAAATGTACAAGGATTACTTCAAGATAGTTATCTAGATGATATTCTTTTGCTAGTTTTTTTGCATCTTCATAGTAAAGTACAGCACTTGGAAATTTACGTTGATTTGATTCAAAATCAGCAGAAGACATTAAAGCAAAGCAATATCTTGGTGCATCTTTAGATTGTTTTCCTTCAATTAATGCCTTCTCAAAGTAATTTCTTGCTTTTTCTATGTGGTTTTGTTTGCTATAGAGTAATCCAAGGTGTGTGTAGGTGGAAACAAACAAGTTATTTCCATCGATTTTCTTTTTGATTTTGAATTCAAGAGCTAGTAAATATATTTGTTCTGCATTTTTATAGTCTTCTAGATTAGTTAAAATGTTACCCCAAGTGGTTAGAAGCTCCACCGCTCTTCGATAACTTTTATTTTTACTTGCTAACCTGTAACCTTCGATTGCGTACTTTATTGCTTCATTAAAATCTCTTTTTCGGTTTAATAAAGATGCTTTGATTTCATACATATTAAGAAGTACTTCTAAATCTGAGATGCTAGCATATTCAAGCCAAAGCAAATCTAAGGTATGTAAGGCATCATCAATCTGATTAAATTTTTCGAGGTATATTACTTTTCCAATCATCAAGAAAAACTTTATTTCATCTCTATCACCATTGGAATCATATCCATCCAACCCCAACTGAACATAATGCAGGGCAGAATTTAGATCATTCTTTTGAAAAAAGCTAATCCTCGCCAGCTCCTTATAAGCAGAAGCGATGAGATTAGAGGAAAAATCTTTTTGCTTGGTAGCTGTCTCCACTACTTTCTCCAAGTAATTGCGGGAACGATCCCAATTTTTCCGGTTAAAATAGTACAAGCCTTTGAGAAAGGATATCGTACTTAACATTTCCCCTTGTTTTTCTAACTTGCGAAGTTCTGCGAGCAGGGAGCTGTCGTCAAGATGGAGTTGAATTTTGGATTCAAGTAAAGATAAGTGCATCTGGAGTTGTGAATTCGATTTTTGTTGGTGTTCGATGAGATGTGGAAACTGTGTTGGTTGAACACCTAGTTTTTCACAATATCGGTGAAGCTTGCTTTCTTTGACACTTTTGCCTTGCTCGATAAAACTTATGGTAGCGGAAGAGAGACCTTTTTCTACGAGATCGGCGATCCGTAATCCTTTCTCTTTGCGTATAGAGCGCAGTGCACTACCCATTTGCTTTGACATGCCGATAACCCTCCTGATTCAGTTACCCGATTTTATTGTAATTTTTTTTAAAAAATTTCGCCATCTTTTGTTTAAAACCTTCTTTTTCTTCCATATCTTAGAGTTTGCTTTCTTGTTTTTGTCGAGAAATTGTCCGCTATTGGTTTGTATGTATCAATATTTAGAAAAGAAAATAGATATTTTTTCTAAAAAGGATAAATTTGCAAATTAATTTCTACCTATTGTACAATGCAATCAGCCTATTTTAGATGGTTAACTGATCAGCCTGCCTTATCTCTATTATTTGATTGCTCATCTGTTTTTTGGGATTTATTTATTGGAATATTCGATATTCGTGGTTGGCACCAAAAGAAAGGGGAATAAAAATGGCACTAAAACTTATCGTAGAAGGTTGCAGAGACAAGGTGAGAGATTTTGTGGATTTCCTGAAGATCAGTCCACATTGGCAGCTTTATAGCGGATCGAAGTTGTCTTTGGGAAAAGAGGAGATGAGGATTGATTACTATTTTGATCGAAAGCCGGCAAATCAGCTTTCTCTGTCAGATAAACCGATTAGTAAACTCATTCTTCACAGCCAAGATGGGAAAAGAATGGAGATTACGTTACTTGGCGCACAGGTAGTGGAGATGGGGGAAGGGATTACTTATATTCATGGGACAAACTACGACGTGTATGCTGGGAAACAACCAAAATAATAAGGAATATTGAAATGATTGTTTCTTTGATTCTAAGTCTGATCGTATTACAATGGAAATAAGTCCTGAAAGGCATTCGACCATCTGTTGGAGTATCAAGCTATGCATTTGACATTTTCGCAAATCGACACTGCAGAGAGCATGATCCAGGATGCGGAGACTGCACTTGAAGAAAGGCATTCCTTTCGTGGCCTCGGTTATGCGGAGCTAGTTCAATCTCACATCCTTTCGTCTGTATTCTCCATCGACGTAGAACCCCAAGTTCAGAAAGCGCGAAGCTTCTTGGAACGTGATGATGCACAGGAACAGCGTTTGGGTTTGGGATATGCCAGATTGGCCACCATCTATGCGTCCATTTCTCCTGCCATTTCAATCAAAATGGCAGGAGAAGAGCTGCAGGGATTGATGGCCATCATCCGGGAAGCAAAGACTGCCCTTCGTGAAAGGAATCAGGATCGAGGTGTAGGCTATGCGGAACTAGCCCATTCCTATCTCGCAGCAGCAGTTGCATCAATTCGTTTCGAGTTGGGGAGAGAGGCGAAGCGCTATTACGATGCAGCGTGGAGCAAGCTCGGTAGTGACGATGCTGCTGAACAGAGTTTGGGATGGGGGTATGCCCGGCTCGCTACGGTCTATGCGTCCAATCCCCGGAGTCCGAAGTATGTGAGTGAGTATGCGGTTATAACCATCATCCGGTCCTCGCTGACAGCACTCCAGGAAGGGAACTCTGTTCGAGGTCTGGGGTATGCGGAGCTAGCCCAGTCCTATCTTTCCGCAGCAATCGTCTTTCGAGACATCTCCTCCCCTGACCTCCAGGTGAAAAGGAATGAAGCAATGCGCTGTTACGATGCAGCGTGGAACAAGCTCAAAAGTGACGATGTTGCAGAGCAGCGCCTTGGGTTGGGATATGCCCGACTCTGCACTGTCCACACGAATCTGGTAGATATGAGCAGCAACTAGCTGAGCTCAACAGAGGGTCTACTCCCCCATAGGTCAAGCACTTTGTGCAAGCACACTATCTGTGTGTGCCTATGATGGGGACCCGTAAATTATTTGTTTGTTTCACATAGATGGCAATCCAGTGAGGTAATACCTAAATGCAAAGAGCAACCTGAGGATCAGGTCGCTCTTTGTCGTCTTAAAGAAATGCTACTTCTCATCGGGATTTTCCCAAAAATCTACTTCTACCCTTTTCATGCCTAGTGTTTGCAATACTTTGTCATACGTATCACTGGTGATTCCAGGGGTTCCACCCTCGATTCTAGAGATGGTTGTCTGTGTAATAGCGTGACCAGTTACTTTTTTTACTTGTTGAACTAGTTCGTTTTGTGTCCAGCCCAGTTGAATACGGCGGTCAAAAATAAGATTCCTCATCTGTACAGGGAAACTTTCCATAAATTCGTTCATCTTTGGCGTCTGGTCAAGAAAACTCATCAATTCTTGATGAGTGGTAGGCTTTTTCATCGCTCTATCATCTCCCTATATATTTAATAGGATTACGAATAAAATCAGCATGCATTTTTAGGGATTGTGTTACCATTTTGGTAAACGCTATACTAGATTTTGATTTCATCATGATAGATTCGGTACAACAAACATACTGTATTCCATTATGATAATGAGTAAAAAACAGCATTCGAAAAAAATAGCTTTCTTTTTTGCTATCCGTTGGAAAATGATCTTCATTTACTTGAAGTTCCAAAAGTGGCGGACTGTGATCTAATCGTCTGACGACATTAAGGGTAACTAAAAATCTACTCGATTCTGTGGTGACAAATTGATAATCTTGAAATGCATCCCATTCAGGAATTCCATGTTTCTCCATATCCCGCAGACCCAATCGAATTAGTGGCAGGAGACGAAGACATGATTTATCACCAGCATTTGCTTTTTGAGCCATCACGTAAATGGTGTCTAAAGCCGGCTGATCCCCGTTTTTGTTTTGCAGGTAAATTACTTTGGCTTTATTCATATTATATGATACAGGATTTAAACTGTCAGAAAAAATTAAACCCTGATTGTTACACCCTCCTTCTTTCGAACTATATTCTGGTGCAGAAGTATAGAGGAAGATTATGTAATATTTTATTTGAAATAATCAAAAATTACAAAATTAATTTTTAACGAAAAAGCGACAACTACATCATGTTGTCGCTTTCGTGTTTCCTTTATTTTGCAATCATTTCATATTCCAGATTAAGAACTTTCACTCCGCAAAACCAAAAACGGTGAGTCATTTGCAATCTTCCATATTCATCAACCCAAATGATGAGATTCTCGTTGAATGGAATCCGGAGAGAAAAGTTTTTTGTCATGAGGTAATGACCTTCATCACCGTCTCCCCCTCTTCTTGGTACTGAAGTGCATTGAAGGGACCCATTTATACCATGTTCCAGCCGATAAAACGTTGCTCGATTGTAATTTGGTACTGGCATAGTGAAGTGAATATATCGTTCACCATCGTATTCATGCTCGGAATAAACACCAGCAATATAAGTGTCATCGGAGTCTTTATAAGCACAAATCCAAGCATTTAATTTTCTATTCCAATATTGGTGAGGGTTATGAATGCTAATGATTTTACTGTCTAACTCTCTTATACCCTCCCCAGGAGAGGGGATATTCGCTTGTTGTATTTTATTTGACAATGCTTTATGTAATTTTTCAAAGAGCCAAGCCCCTTTGGTCCAATGGGCGTGAAGAGAAATATCATATAATGATGTATTTTCCATGAAAGAGATTACTTTTGGATGGAGCTGATCGATCATAAGATCGCTTCTTCTGAACCTTTCCACCTTTGTTAAGATACCAGCATGAGAAACGATTTCTTCTTCATATCCATTTTCTTGTAAGAAATTTTTACCGATAAACCATTTTCCATTGATGTTGATTTGAGGGAGTTGATATAAATTTCTCCTCTCTAACGGTTTTCGGTAATACCATCCAATCAGTCCTAATACAAATCCAATAGCAATCGGAATTTCATGATAATACACCCAAACATTCGATCGAATCCATGTGACTCCATGCAATTGGTATATACCATTGATAATAGACAAAATGCAGGTGGCGACTAATAGTATTGCAGATATTTGAATGCAAAGATCAGTGATAACATTCTTTTTCTCGATACGGAAAAAGACAAAATAGCAATATGCTACTATGCATAAAGTATAAATCCATAACCCTATGTTTTGAGTCCAAGGATTGGTGAGCATGCCAATTCCAATGAGCAATGGACTGACTATTATACCGATAACAACACAGCGATATAAGAAACCAAGTTTTCCATCGATCGTAAGTATCCTGCCTGTCCATCCAATAAAGAGTGCAGATAAGATTGCAGTAAATTGAAAATGGAAAGTGGTGCTTAGATAATGATAAGCGATGCTCGGATTGGTAGAAAAGCAGTACATACTGAGCGTAATGCCGCCAAGGAAAGCATATAAGAAACTTGAATCAACTGCAATTTCTTCTATGACATAATATCCTCGTTCCATCAAACGTCTGACTCCATAACCAAATAGTGCAAATGAATAGATCAACCAAACGATTGATAATATTTTACAGAGTGTGCTTCCAGTAGGAAATAACAATGCAATTCCCATGATTAGGGCAAAAAATATATGACATTTGGATAGAAGGGCATGATATCTGGAACTATCTCCACTCATTCTCTTTATTGTAGGGACTAAAGCCAGTGAAGTGGGAATGAAGAGAAAAATAGAAAAGAGCAGAATTCTTTCAATGCCAGACACCATAACAATAAATACTAAACATAAAAGAAAAGAAATTAGCGAGCTTTTTAATAAGTAATTTTTCATATAAATAAAATTTCCTTGTCTTTTTTCTGAATAGTCTACCACAAATAATAGGAAGTAGATACGCTACATAGTAAAAAAACATGACAAAAATTACGATGGCTGAAAAGAAGCTATGAAAATTCGTGGATTTTCTCAAAAACACCTAATTCGTCTGACCTTGTATGGAGGCTGTTTCAAAAGAATCAGTACTTTCTGTGTATAGTACTATTATTATAAATAAGCTTTTGATAGAATATTATTAGTCTGAAAATATAAAATAGGAGATCTAATCAATGGTTCGGAGTTTATTAGTCATAAGTGGTTTATTTTTGTTTGTCCTTTTAAGTGGTTGTATGAATACAGAGGCAGCAAGCCCTACTGAAAAAGAAAAAACAATCATTCTGTCTAATAATCATATGAAAAAAGCAATGAATGTTCATGAACAACCACTTTCTCCAGCAGAGATCCAATATGGAAAAAAATCGGTTTATTTTAATGGTAGCCGCAATAAGAAATGGGTCGCTCTTACCTTTGATGATGGTCCAGATAATATTTATACTCCAGCTATACTCCGAATATTGAACAAATATCATGTTCATGCGACTTTCTTTCTAATTGGTCAAAACGCGGCACAATATCCAAATATCGTGAAGCAAATTGTTGCCAATGGAAATATAATCGCGGACCATACTTGGGATCATCCCCTTTTACCAAAACTAACGGATCAAAGAGTTTTATGGGAGATAAATCGGTGCAGACAACAATTGAAACAAATAACAGGTAAGGATGTAGCTATCATGCGTCCTCCTTATGGTGCAATTAAAGGAAAAAAACAAGTTATTCTAAGGGATGGATTTCAAATTGTAGATTGGGATGTGGATACGCTTGATTGGAAACCTGGCAGAACTCCTGAGCAAATTCTTAATACCATTAAAAAAGAATTAAAAAATGGAAGTATTATTTTAGATCATAGTGGTGGCGGTAATCGGTCGGCAACTGTAAAGATGCTGCCTACTTTGATTCAATATTTGAACTCCAAAGGGTATCAAATAGTAACAGTTGATCAAATGTTACACATCCCAGCTTATCGTTAAGATTTTAAACTATCGAGCAGCAAAGAAATGCTTGATAAAACAGTTTTCACAGAAGTATGGTTTTTTGAAAGTTACATGGCCCTCGTTAGGTGAGTCTATTATACAACCATATGCCATTGTAAAAAGGATTTTATCTAAGTAGAAAGCGAGCTGATTATTAGCTCGCTTTTTCTGATGGATTTCTTGATGTATAATATAATTGGAAAATTCAATTTAAATGTACACTTACATAATAATTATCAGTAAACATAAAGGAAGTCGAACGATGGCAATACCAAAATTTGAAAATATTTTCCTCCCATTCCTCCGAACTTTATCCAATCAAAAAGTACATACGTTGAAAGATGTGAGAGAGAGATTGGCGAAGCGGTTTCGACTGACACTAGAAGAGAGAGAAGAGCAAGTATCTAGTGGATCAAGGCGGTTTGATAATCGAGTCGCTTGGACAAAATCTCATTTGATAAAGGCATCTTTGGTAGATAGTCCAGAGCGAGGGAAGTTGCAAATTACCAAGCGGGGTTTGGATTTGTTGGCAGAGAAGCCTAGGAAGTTAACGATTAAAATATTAAAAGAAAGATACTCCGAATATGCAGAGTTTCGACAGCAGATCCGAACATCGGAAGAAGAGACTCAAGTAGAGGAAGAAGAGACCAACACGCCAGAAGAAGTGTTAGAAACTGGTTATAAACAGCTTCGCAGAGCATTGCAACAAGACCTCCTAGACAAAATCAAGGATTGTAATCCGTATTTTTTTGAAAAATTAGTGGTCAACTTGTTAGTTGCGATGGGGTATGGCGGTGCGCATGAAGAGAAGCTGGGTTTAAGTCGTGATGGTGGAATTGATGGGATGATCAAGGAGGATAAGCTTGGTTTGGATGTGATATATATTCAAGCAAAGCGATGGAGTAATCCAGTGGGACGTCCAGAGTTACAAGCGTTTGCGGGAAGTATCCTCGGTCGTTCCGCCCAAAAAGGGGTGTTTATCACAACATCTCGGTTTACAAAGGATGCCGTTGAATATGTCAAACATCTCAATCAAAAGATTATTTTAGTAGATGGGGATCAGTTAACGGACTATATGATCGATTTTAATGTTGGTGTGCATGAGACTGCGAGATATGTGGTAAAAAAGATTGATACCGATTATTTTTTGGACGAGTAGGGGTGCATCATGAAATACAAAACTGTTTTTTTAAAGTTACAGAAACAGGTAGCATGATCGATGAAGATTATCTCTTAGAGCTGGATGAAAAAATACCAGATTTAGAGATGGATGCGGATATTTCTTTGCCAGATAATGATTATTATGTGATGAATAAATTGTATGACCTTCTTCTTGATGAGGAGGAGGAGTGGATATTTACAACTTACTATGGTGTAATCGATCAAGATACATGGGATGACAAAGTACAAGATTCTTCAGCAGCTCCAATAGAGCAGTAAGAATGCTTTCGTATGCACGGTACAGGAGGTTCTTCTAAGATTACATTATTTTCCGAATAGATAGGAAATTCTTATTAATGTAAGATAGGATATATTTTGCAATTTATGAATAATAGTTTTATAATAGAGACGTTTGTTACCTATAAATAGGAATAATATTTCATTTTAGGAGGATATACCTTGTCTGTAGATGTAAATGCAAATGGGACTGAAATTTCAAGTGAAGTGGTAGAGGAAGTGGGAGAGAGCAGTTTAGAAGAATCTCCCGAGTATGAGGATAACTATGTATTCAAAAGAAGTATTTTCACTCCTTGGAATAAGGTGAATTTGAGTATCAATGATAAGCTGTTGCAAGTAAATGGAAGAACCTTTTTGTTAGGTTTAATCCCGACCGGAAAATACAACTTAACCTTTCCGCTAAAATCGCTTTCTAGTGTTTCAACTAGTTCTTGGTTTCGACTAGGTAGATTTATTATAAGTTTTCTTGTTATGTTAATTGATTTCTCTTTTTCTCTATCTGATGGACTGGGGACTTTTCTGTTATACATACCTTTACATATCTTTGTTATTTTATTATTTTCGTCTGCTTTTCCCCACCGTCTTCATATTTTAAATCATGGAGGAGAGCGAGAAGTCATTTCTATTTCCTATTCTGAGCGAAATAGAATGAATGGGATAGCAAATCGTATTAACAATGCGATAGCAAAGTTATAGGGAACAGAATATAAAAAAACATGAAAAACCTTATTTTCAGTGAGAGAACTCATGAAAAATAAGGTTTTTTGCCTTTTTGAGCTAATACTGACTCCTATATAGATTCCATTTTGCGCTTTTTCTCGAACACTTCTATAATAAATAGTAAATAACGAAGAAATTAACTCGCAATCTAAAATGGAGGATGTTCCATTGTCCAAAAAATCGAATACAACTGACGCACAAAAACAAGATAGTGGAAAAGAATACCAATTTAAGAAAAGCATTTTCTTTCCTTGGACAAAAGTAAAGATAAGGTTAGACAACAATCAACTTCAGGTTATAGACAGAAAAAGGTTATTATGGACGATTCCTATTGGGCGATATAGCGAAAAATCATATCCTCTGCAAATTATTTCAAAAGCAGAAGAAAAAAAGCGTTTTGGTTTGAGTGGATTTCTTGCGGGAATATTGCTCCTTTATTTTTATCTATATATGGTTGGGAATAGCTTGGTCTTGGATGTTATTGTGGGACTTGTATCTATTTTTGTATATTCCTTGTTTCTCATTTCTGGATTGTATTGTCTTTCTAAAGGACTAGGTTATAAATTATATTTGATTAGTAATGAAAAAAAGAAACAAACAACCATCGATATTTCCTTTCGAGAAAAAGAAAAATTACAAGAGTTTGTGGATGAGATCAACAAAGCGATAAAAAAACATTGAAACGAGCCCTCATTCTTCGAATTGGGCTTATTTATTTATATCACAAAATTGTGAATAATTATTGACTGAAAGCCTTTTCTTTATATTATCATTAGAGTGATACCACTTTAAGCATAAAGGAGTTGGCTATATGTATATCCTTCTTTTGCCGCTTGTGATAATAATCCTCTTTTTTATCCTCACTTCCTTACGAGTAATTCAGCAATATGAACAAGGTGTAGTGATTCGTCTTGGGCGTTATGCTCGTTCTTTAAAACCTGGCGTGAGATTTGTATTCCCATTGTTTGAGTCGATCAAAAAAGTAGATATGCGGATTCGTGTAGAAAATGTAGAAAATCAAGATATTATTACAAAAGATAGTGTCCCAGTAACAATCAATGCTGTCGTTTACTACCAAGTAGTGGATGCTCAAAAGGCACTTCATGGGGTAGAAAATTATAAAAAAGCAACTTCCACTGTGGCACAAACCGTGCTTCGCTCTAATCTTGGAGCTCATACGATGCAAGAAATGTTAACAGAGCAGAGAAAATTAGACGATTTATTGCGTAAGACATTAGATGAATCCACTGAACCATGGGGAATTAAAGTTACTGGTGTGGAGATACGGTCGATGGATCTTCCAGAAGGTTTGCGCCGCGCGATGGCAAAAGAAGCAGAAGCAGAACGGGAGCGAGTAGCCAAAGTCATCACTGCCAAAGGGGAATATGAAGCTGCTGAAAAATTAGCAGAAGCAGCTAAGGTCATCAGTCAACATCCTGTCGCCATGCAATTGCGTACTTTGCAAACTATGACTGAAATCGCAGCAGAGAAGAGCAGTACGATATTATTTCCATATGAAATGTCTAATTTAGCAAGTTTATTTCAAAAATCATCACAAGATGAAACCACAACACTATCGGAAGTGATCCAAAAAAATAGGAAATTAAATGATTTTGATGATTTAATAGACAGCTAGGTAAAAGGTATCCTCTATATAATACAAAGAGGATACCTTTTTTTGATGATCCAGAAAAATATAATTATGAGGAAGTGGAAATGATTATTCATAATTTACAAAAAATAATTGATCCATTAGAATCTTAGGTAAGATCTTCGCTTCAACCATGGAGTATGGGTGTCGCAAAAGTACACCACGTTCGGCAGGGAAGTCACTTTGGATGTCTATGGAGTGGACTTCGACCTCCTCGACAATGTGGGGGAGTTAGAAGTCCAGTTAATCCGTGCAGCCAAGGAGTGCGGTGCCACGGTAGTGGGTGTGGAGTCTGAGACATTTGACCCGCAAGGCGTCACGATTGCAGTGGTGCTGTCCGAGAGTCACTTGACCATTCACACTTACCCTGAGGAAGGATACGCAGCGATCAACTGCTTCACCTGTGGTAGAACAGTTGATCCGGAGCTTGCGATCCGATACCTGATCGAGGTGCTAGAACCGGATTCGTACTCTGGCTGGCTCATTCCAAGGGGACAAGGACCCATGAGTCCGAAGCCCTTCAAGTAGGCGAGGAGCTTTCAAGGGACTGGTGCTGTCTTCGATGGTGCCAGTCCCCGGCTTTTATGTAAGGTTGGACGAATAAACGAGTATTAGAAGGCAGAAATGAACCTTCTAACGATAGAGACGAATATATGAAAAAGATAAAAGCCTCCATAATTAGGAGACTTCAATAAGTTATTTTATGGTTACCTTTACATTTCGAAAAGCATTGTTCTGATAGGTTCTACACTTAGAATGATCCAATGGAATGATCAATTTATTGATTTCTTTTCCATCTTCTTGACTTTGTTCAAAAAGTTCAAGGGTTAAGTTTTTATGTTTTTCTACTTTGATTTTTTCCTTAAAATCTCCCCAGTCAGGTGCACCTTTCGAAGCTGTACCATAACCTTTGGTTAATTCTTTCTTTTTTAATGTAATCCGATAAGAGTAAGTGGCTTCCCAAACTCGAGCTTGTCCTGTCACTACATAGGTGACATAAGATTTTGTTGGTGTTTTTGCTTCTGCTAGATTTGGAACGATTACAAGTGTGGCAAAGAGTGAGAGTGCTAGAACATAAGATGTTAATCGTTTCATGATAGATTCCTCCAAACGTGATAGGTGATAGAGTTCACGATGTATATTTTATACGAAAATTATGATAATTAAAATAAAAAAATCAAAACATTCACATCTATTCTGGGTTTCCATAAAAAAGGACAGCAATTAGGACAGTTTATCTAAGGAGATGCAAGACAACTGCTCTCTTGGTATCTCTTTGTAATAAAACAACTTCTCACCCAAGAAAGCGGACATGATTCTTATGGAATGCGAGATGCAGCGTTTCTGATGCGAATGATACTATAAAGTATAAAACAGAACGATCTTTTGGACCGTTCTGTTTTTTATTGATCTGTTTCCACCAGAAAGTCACAGGCGGCTTTTGCCACTCCGTTCACAAGGATGGTCAAAGTATGGACTCCACCATAATGTTTTCGAGTAGATAAGTCTCGAAATGAATGCCTTTTGCTGTAGGACTTTGTTTCCCCACTTTTCATCTCGATTTCTGTTATTTTGAATACTTTTCTACTGGTCTTTCCGCTTGCTTTTACAAAATCAATTGCGTATTCGATTCGCGATTTCTGTTGATCTTGTGAATGAATCTGAAAGGAAAAGTTAAGATCGCCCCCTATTGGAATGGAGTTTGGACTATGAGTAAAATGTGTCAATTCGAAAGCAGCGTTTTCTTGGTAACCAAAAATAGAGAGGATACGCTGATCGCCTTTTTTTAAAAGGGTACGGCAAGCATGTTTGATAATCCAATCGGTATGCTCATTTTCTCCATACCACTTTGTAGCGAGCTCTAGAATTAAATCAGGATGTGTTTTGGAGATATCGTTCAAGCTGTTGGCAACACTCTTTCTAACATAGAGAGACGGATCTTGTTTAAGATTTTCAAGGATAGGTAAGACGGGTAACGGATTATGTTTGAGTGATGGAATAGAAATCCCCCATGGAAGGCGTGGACGACATCCTTCGCTTGCTAATCTTCGTACGTGTTCATTTGGATGGTTAGACCATCGGAACATTTGATTCAACATTTTCGGTTGATTAAGTAGTAAAAATGGCCGAACAGCAAACTCAGCAGTAGAGTATGGTGTGAAAATTTCCAGTGCAGATATCGATTCATCCCAATTTTTCAAGCCGTATTGTTCCACATAGTCAGGAAAGATGAGTCCCGTTAAACCAGTGAACTTTGGAGCTACTGCAAATAGGATAGCAAGTGTGTCTAAATAAGCTTTTGGTAAGGTTTCATATAGGGAAATTGTTATCCGACGCATACGCTGTTTGAGAGCTAGATCATCCCAATCTGCCTGGAAAATATACTGGTGAAAGGCTTCTTCGTCAAAAGAAGGATATTCTTTTTTTACTGCTGTACCAAGCTGATTTACAAAACGAGAGTTGTAAACATTTTTTAATTTATCCATTGTTTGTTCTACCTTTAGAAACAATTTTAGAAGATATTATCCATTTTATTCTAACCGCCTTTTGATAAAATGTTAAGCTATTCAAATTTGACTAGCGGTGATAATTTGATTATACTTAGTTTGATGAAAAGGAGTGAAGAGATTGTCAGCTGTTCGATTACTCGTTTTGGGGACCTTTTTACGAAGAAAAGTAGCTCATGGTTATCGTGTTTATCAAGATTTAACAACATGGAGAGCGGATACTTGGACAAGTGTGAAACCAGGTTCTATCTATCATGCTTTGGAAAAGCTCGAATCGCAGGAAATGATCTTGCCGATAGATTCTGCCAAGAGTGGAGTGAAACTTGGCCCATCACGAACAGAGTATCAATTGACGAATAAAGGAGAAGCAGAATTTCTCATTCTGTTGGAAGCAGCATTAAAAAGCAACGATTTTCAAATGTTGGCTGCCGGAATTGCCTTTATGGAATTTATGCCACGCGAGTATGTAATGAAACTTTTAGAGGATCGGCTTGTTCACTTGCAAGAAACAGAATCCTTTCTCCGAAAATTGCCAACAGAGTTCATCCCATCTGATCCTTCGAAACACCCAGAACTGGTGGGGATGTGGGTTGGTTATATTGGATATGCCCAAGAAGTAACACATCGATTAATTCATTCGATCCAGTCAGGGAGCTATGTATTTAAGGGAGAGTAGAAGAAGAGGAGGAGTTTAGTTTGCTAACAGCGACGAAATTACATGATGGAAGTATGATAACGATTGAAGTCTTAGGCACAGGGCCAAGTTTATTACTACCAGTAAATCCGCAGCCAGTAGAAGGGGCACAAGCAGAGGAGATGAAAAAATGGGGTGTAGACCCAGCTTTAGGTCGAAACTTAATGAAAGGTCTAAGTGACCGATACCGAGTCATCGCATTCGATTATGAAGGGCATGTTCAGCAAGTACCGAAGGCAAATACGTTGACGCCAGAAAATGTAGCAGCAGACATGCTGACTATCGCAGATGCTGCAGGTGCAGATACATTTATTTATTATGGTTATTCTTGGCTGGCATTGAGTGGATTACAGTTAGCAATTCGTACAAATCGAATTTCTGGTTTGATCATGGGCGGGTTTCCTCCGATTGATGGTCCATATAAAGAAATGCTGAAAGTAACGATGGCGACTTATGAGATGTCTAAAGAGTCATTAAATAAATATTCCTCATCACCTCAAACAACAGATTCAGAAGAATTTGATTGGTCAACCGTAGACGTGACACTAAGTGAAGAGCAAACAAAACAATTTGTTACCTTGTATCAAAGTTTACAAACATTTGACGATAGGAAAATCCAATCCTCCCTCATATGTCCAAAACTTTGTTTTGCTGGAGGAGCGGATAAAATCGAATATGGGGAACGTTGGGGAAATGTACAAGTAGACATTGCAGTGCCAATGATCCGACTGCGTCAAGAATTAGAATCATATGATTGGGATGTTCGAATACTTGACGGCTTGGACCATACACAAGCGATGCAGGCAGATCATGTTTTATCAGTGATCCGACCTTGGTTAGAAACTCATTTTTCTACTAAGGAATAAAGAAAAAGATTGTGCATCAAGTTCATGCACAATCTTTGCCTGCTAAAAGTACCGGACGGATTTGTATTTCTCGATTTCACTTAATATTACGTTCACATTTTCATTCAACGTTTTGACAGGGATAGTTCCCATAAGGGCTTTTTCATACCCCTTAATGCGAATGAATTTTGTTCGACCTAATCTATTATATTGAACTTCTTTGATTTGTTCCCATGCAGTAAAAAATTGTTTTCCTTTTAATCCTAAAACAGTTATTCCCTCGTTTGTAATTGTAAGTAAGGGCTCCGTAACGTTTAAATAGTTGAGATGATTACGTAGACTGATGAAGGAGACAATACTCATTAACAAGAAGAAGGAAAAAGGAATAATCAAGATCCATCTTTGATTTTCTACTGTTTGTAAATCCACTAACCCAACAAGAACACCAAGAATAAATAAAGCAATGACACTCAATAAAATCGTGAGGAATAAGCTTAATATCAACATTTGAATTCGTTTTCTTCGATTCTGAAAGATTTGCATGTTCTGTCTCTCCCTAAAAGTAGCATATACAAAAAGAATTTTAAGTTTGATTATATTATGATTTTCTGTTTGATGCATTTGTAATGAAAAAACTTCAATTTTTCCGTTTAATAGAAAAGCAAGATAGTTCGATAACTATCTTGCTTTTTTGCTTGTGACAAAGCTGCATATTCATGTGTTTAATTTTTTTCTTGTTGTGATCCAAATAGACAAACCATTTATCCATAGTGTGAGTGCTACCCCAAATCCAATAAACACATAAGTCGGGATAATAGAAACGCCTGATATAGTTGCAGATGTTGGTAAGAAAAAAGCAATCAACCCCAAAATACAAAGAATAATTCCAACTGCGTAGTGAGAAGAAACTTGAAAAAGTTTCGCTAGCGGAAAAAAATGTATCCCGACAATAATGGCCATAATCGGAAAAAATAATTCAAAGTGATTCAATGCACTACAAACAACACTGGCTATAGCTATTGCAATTCCCTCTATACCAAATACGATCCCAAATTGTCGATTCACCCGTTTCCAGTGTGCTGCTTCTTCGGGAGAGAAATGATTTTCTAAAGAACGGGCACGATAAAATAACATAATACCCCCGATCAACAACAATACACTTATGATGATCGATATTACAAGTGACCAAGGAGACCATAACCCTTGTAGTCCCCCTATTCCGATTGAAGCCCACACGGCACCAAAAAAAGCCATAAAAAGTATACCGCTAGCTGCACCCCTCACAGCAGCTTTTGGCAGTTGGAGACTATTATTCATTTTTTACACATTCCTTTTTGTTCATTTACTCTTTAAATAATAATATTTATTTTAGGAATCTGTCTATATGAAAGCCAGCCGAAAATAAAAAAGACCCTACATCGAGTCAAAGTCAAGTTTGGGACTACAGTTTAGTTATTTCTTTGCGTTCGTTATTTAACTTAGTTAGATTAGGAGTTTTTGATTTTTCTTGATTGGTCAATTTGTATTACTCTTTCAACATCAAAATATGTGGTACACTTTCGTCAATTCGTTTTTGAATTATCGTCCTTTATCGATGACGCTTAAAATAAATATAATGATGAAAAATATCTCTTGTAAAGTGAGCGACCGTCCGGTGTTTGTCGAAAGACAACACCGGACGGTCTATGCTCCGCTAGGAGCTAGGAACTACTGCCCCGGCGGGGGCGGGGGAACGGGGTTGGACTCCGCCTGACCGGCGGTGTCACCCTTGGCCACTTCCTCGGCGTTCTGCCGATCCTCGTCACCCATGGGGAGTACTCCTTTCAGTAGCGGCAAACAGGGCGTTTGCCGACTGAATTAATAATAACTAAATTTCGCTATTTTTTCAATATTTTTTATATAAAGAAAATTAGATATACATTAGGAATTATTGCCAAAAAGACTTGAATATCGATGAAGGATTCAAGTCTTTTTGATGTGTTTTCTATTCAAGAAGTGGGTGTTTGAGGTGTACTGGAAGGAAATAGGGGATCAGTTGGCTGAATTTCTTGTTCCTTTGCCGGTCTGTTGACAAAATAAATGCCCACTCCAATAAAGATGGCGCCAAGTCCTACATACCAATGCAGTACTTCATGTAAAAGGAGCCAGCCGCCAATCGTACCAATCAATGGTACAAGGAACAGAAATGAACTGACTTTTGCCGGATCATTATTTCCGATTAAGTAGAACCAAGTGACAAATTGGACGATGGAGCTCATGGTGATCAAGTAAATCAGCACAAATAGAAGCTTGGACAAAGCTACAACGTGAAGGTCAAACATGGGTTTTTCTAAGAACATACTAGCGATGAAGAGAAAAATGCCTCCAAAACCCATCTGATAGGCAGTCATCACCCATGTATTCATTGTTTTTCCCCAATGCTTGATCAGTAAGGTAGCAATAGCCCAAAAAATTCCTGCTAACAAAGCAATCCAAGCACCTGATTCAACTTGCAACTGCATACCTTGGGTTAAAAATACACCCACAAATCCTAAGAGGACGCCAATCCACTGTAAGGCTTGATATCTTACACCCAATAACAAAAATTGGATGATT
Organism: Shimazuella sp. NTD250; assembly: GCF_059510375.1. Classification (NCBI taxonomy): domain Bacteria; kingdom Bacillati; phylum Bacillota; class Bacilli; order Caryophanales; family Thermoactinomycetaceae; genus Shimazuella; species Shimazuella sp. NTD250. Next base: position 145,708 of record NZ_JCAJZS010000003.1, read on the forward strand.
ACTAACCAAATAGGATTGGTGGAAGAAAGGATGGATGCATTGCCGGATGTGATCGTACGCATGCTGAAGTAGATCATTCCTAAAACTAAGGTGCTTTGAAATAGTCCGATAGTGGCTATTTTTACCCAAGACCCAACTTGTTTTGGATGAGGTAACTTCCAAATGAAAGGTAACATGAGTAAAAAAGCACCTAAAAAACGGATACTCAACAGTAAATAGGGAGAGGAAAATGCTAATCCCATTTTGCCAATGGGATAATTTAAACCAGCTACTAAGGTAAAAATCAAAATGAAAAAGAGAAAGGAAGATCGTTTCATACTAATCCCTCATTCCGTATTGGATATGATATAATCCTATATGAAAATAATCATCATGTAAAATGATTAAATTTGATATATATAATCATAAAAAGTGATATAAAAGGGAGAAAGGGACAGAATGGATAGCAAAGATCTTCGGATTTTTCATGCAGTTGCACAAGAGAAGAGTATTACAAGAGCAGCTGAAGTTTTAGGATATGTCCAGTCCAATGTGACTGCCCGCATACGTCAATTGGAACAAGAAGTGGGATTGCCTTTGTTTTACCGGAGTAAAAAAGGAATGACTTTAACACAAGCAGGGCACAACTTATTGGAGTATTCCGGGAAAATTATTCATCTATTAGAGGAAGCATTAAAAGCTGTTCAATATACTGCTGTCCCTTCGGGTCCCTTAGTGATTGGTTCATTGGAAACGACGGCAGCAGTGCATATGCCGAAATTACTTAAAGCTTTTTTGCATCAATATCCAGAAGTAAAACTATCCTTACGTATTGGTCATACAAAAGATTTAATGGAAGAAGTGCTGGATTATCGTTTGGATGGAGCTTTTGTCAATGGAAAAGTGGATCATCCAGATTTGGAGCAAGTGTTGGTATTCAAAGAAGAACTGGTTTTGGTTTCGGAGAATTCAACAGCAGAATTATCCGATTTAATGGCAAAACCGATGCTTTTTTTAGGAAGAGGATGTTCGATGCGTGCTCGTCTGGAAGAGTGGATGGCAGAAGAAGGGATAGAAGAAACAAACATTATGGAATTTGGGACGTTAGAGGCGATACTGGGAGGGGCATCTGCGGGTTTAGGCGTTTCTTTGCTGCCAAAATCAGCGGTGAAAATGATGGAAGATCAAGGATTAGTCTGCACGCATCCAATCCCAGATCACTATCGGCACTCTCATATTTATTTTGTCTATCGAAAAGACTTATTTCAAACATGTGCATTCGAAAAATTTCTGGAGCATATTGGTTAATCTTGTCTTTTCCAAATGGATTATTGCTGGATAACTTATCATTGACTCTTCTATCTGATCCGTGGTATCATGTTGTCTGTTACCGCACAGAGTAGGGTTTAAATGGACTAGCTCCTCCCTCACTTTTGGCGAGTCTTCATAATAGAGGAGGTTAAAAGATGTACGCATTGATTGAAACAGGCGGCAAACAATACCGCGTAGAAAAAGATAGTGTGCTCTTTATTGAAAAATTGGATGCAGCTGAGGGAGATACCGTTACCTTTGATAAGGTGTTGTTCGTTTCCAATGAAGGAAATGTACAAGTAGGTAGCCCTGTAGTGGAAAATGCAAAAGTGACCGGTAAAGTATTGAAACAAGGACGGTCGAAAAAAATTACCGTCTTTAAATATAAGCCTAAAAAGAACTACAAGAAAAAGCAAGGCCATCGTCAACCATTTACTCGTGTTGTAATCGAATCTATCGAAGCGTAAGATGATTCGCATTCGAGTAAAGCGAAACCAAGCTGGTCTTGTAGAGCAAATAAAGGTAACCGGTCATGCTAACTTTGCAGAGCACGGAATGGATATTGTTTGTGCTGCCGTTTCTGCTGTGACCATCGGCATGGTAAATGCGATGGAGCAGATAACAGGTGTCACCGTTCATCAACCCGATGATGGAGAAGGCAGAGTAGATTGCCGTATACCTGATGATTTGCCTACAGAAGAAGTACGTACACAGCTCGGTCTTCTCATGCAGGCGATGGATTTATCGCTAAAGGGTATCGCGGAAGGATACCCAGAGTATGTTCAATACAAATAAAATAAAAAGGAAAGAGGTGTAACCTATGCTACAACTTAATCTACAGTTGTTTGCTTCTAAAAAAGGGGTAGGATCGACAAAGAACGGTCGTGATAGCCGATCCAAACGTCTAGGTGTGAAACGTGGAGACGGTCAATTCGTACTCGCTGGTAACATCTTGGTTCGCCAACGTGGAACAAAGATTTATCCAGGAACCAATGTTGGTCGTGGTGGAGACGATACACTATTTGCGACTGCTGATGGTGTTGTGCGTTTTGAACGCTTTGGAAAAGATCGTAAACGTGTAAGCATCTACCCAGTTGCCTCTGAAGAAGTAGCAGCAACACAAGCGTAATTACATTGTAAAAGACAGGAGTGACACTCAGACATTGGTAGTGTCACTCTTTTTTTATCTTATAGGAAGAAAAGGAGCGATAGGTTTGCCGCGTTCTGCTTTTTATTTGCTAGTTCCAATGGTTGTGCTTGTAGTATGGGGATTGACTACGATGGATGTTGTGTGGTTTTTTACCATCATTGTTGTCTTTTTACTCAGTTTATTTTTTTATATTCGAGCGGCAAAAAAAGAACAACAGCAACAAGAAGCGGCAAGAACAAAGCGATTGCTCGGTAAAATTCGTCATGATCTGATGAACCATGTGCAAGTGTTGATGGGATATCAGATGATGAATCGTGTTGATAAAATAAGCGAATACTTAGAGCGTTTAGCAAAACAGGCGACGGTAGAAAGGGAAATATCGGAGTTAAAAGATGAGGAGTTAGCGGTTTTCTTATTGACCTTGTCTCATCATTTTCCCCAGTGGGAATGGGAAGTTCAGAAATTGCCAACCTATGTGGAACAGCCTGCTAAGACAAATGAGCCGATTGTAAATTGGTTGTCCACATGTATTCAATTGTTAGCAAAAATGGGAGAGAATAAATACGATTGGCAAAAGGTCATTTTGCAGTTATCTGGTGACGACCGAACCAACTTTTTTTCGTTTCAAGTATACGATGCAGAAAATAAGCTCATCCAGCTTCATGTTCCGGCTGGAGAATGGACAAACTTAAAAGATCAGTTTAAACAACTGCAATTAGAGATGGAAAATCAACAACGACTAATATTACGTACAGGTGTGAGTAGGTGAGAAGGTGTTTGTCGATAAAGTCAAGATTTTTGTGAAAGGCGGCGATGGGGGCAATGGAATGGTTGCTTTTCGCCGTGAAAAGTTTGTAGCAGAAGGTGGCCCATGGGGCGGCGATGGCGGCCGCGGAGGAAATGTCATTTTTGAAGTTGAAGAAGGACTTCGTACTCTTGTCGATTTTCGTTACAAAAAGCATTTCAAAGCGGATCGAGGCGAACATGGACGAAAGAAAAATCAACACGGTGCTGGTGCAGAAGATATGGTGGTGAAAGTCCCTCCAGGTACAACAGTTCGTGATGCAGAGACTGGTGAATTGATAGTTGATTTGACAACGCATCACCAGACTGCAATTATCGCTAAAGGGGGTCGTGGTGGAAGAGGAAATATGCGTTTCGCTACTTCTGTAAATCCTGCCCCGCAGATTGCGGAAAATGGAGAGCCCGGCGCAGAACGATGGGTAGAATTAGAGTTGAAATTACTAGCAGATGTTGGGCTTGTCGGGTATCCAAGTGTGGGAAAATCGACGTTATTATCAGTTGTTTCAGCGGCAAAGCCGAAAATCGGTGCTTATCATTTTACGACGATCATTCCGAATCTAGGTGTGGTTCGTGTGGATGATGGTCGAAGTTTTGTTATGGCAGATTTGCCGGGTTTAATCGAAGGTGCTCACCAAGGTGTGGGTCTTGGTCATCAGTTTTTACGTCATATTGAACGTACTAAAGTCATCGTCCATGTAATCGATATGGCTGGATCAGAAGGTCGTGACCCATATGAAGATTATTTACAAATCAATGAGGAAATCCGGCTTTATAAACATAACTTAGAAAAAAGACCGCAAATTATCGTAGCCAACAAGATGGATTTGCCAGAAGCAGCAGAACAACTGGAATTATTCCAAGAGCAGATCGGTCAAGATGTACCCGTTTATCCAGTATCTGCGATAAGTAGAGAAGGACTCAAAAAAGTCTTGTTTGCTGCTGCTGATTTATTAGAGAAGATGGAAGAAGAGGAAGTAGAACAAGAACAATCCGAACAGATTTCAGCAGAGACAGTAGTGTATAGAAGCGAAGGAGAAGAACCAGCTTTCACCATTCGCAGAGAAAATGAAGTATATGTCGTCGAAGGTCATCGGATTGAGAAACTGATCAAGATGACGAACTTTCGCTTTCATGATAGCTTAATGCGTTTTGCCAATACGATTAAACAAATGGGTGTCGAAGATGCGCTTCGTAAGCGAGGAGCAAAAGAAGGCGATACCGTACGTATCGGGGAGATGGAGTTTGAGTTATCGGATGGATTAGATACAGATACGGATTAAAACGGGCGGCCGGGCGACCCCATTTGTCGATGGGTCGTCCGGCCGTCTCTGGTCACTTCTGGGGCACAGAAGGTTCGAACTGGAAGCGCTGGCGGAGATCGACGATCGCACTGTACGGGTCTTTCTTCTTTTGAGAACCTGTGGAATCACTTGCTGACTCACCCAGATCCTGCCGTGCTTCATAGACAGTTCTACTTAGGTTATTCCATTCCTCGGACATACCAGTCTCCTTTGACCAGAGGTTACTTATAACATTAAACTATTTTTCAATGTACTGCTAGTCATTAATTAGAAAAAACATAATTATCTTTTTTTAGTTTTTAAAATCTTTATCCATCGTTTAAACTGAAAAGTAATAAAAAAACAAAAGCGATATCATCCGCTTTTGTTTTTTACATATCTTATACTAATTGTTGTCGATATTTCGCTTTGATTTGATCGAGTAATTCGTGACATCCAGAGGAAATTAAGTCGTAGGTTTCATCAAAGTCGCCAGTAAAATAAGGGTCTGGTATTTCTTTATATGTCGTATGAGGAAGAAAATCGACAAATCGATATAAGTGAGGGCAAGGACGTCCACATAAACGTGTCAAATTTTTAAAGTTACTGTTGTCCATTGCTATGATAAAGTTAAAATGAGTAAAATCAGATGGAGCTACTTGACGTGCTTCCATCCCTTCATGACATATACCAGCTTGATCCAATTTGGTGCGGGTGCCGACATGAGGAATATTTCCGACGTGCCAATCTCCTGTACCTGCTGAATCAATGTGAATCTTATCTTGTAGGCCCGATTCTTTGACGTAATGACGAAAAACTGCTTCAGCCATTGGAGAGCGACAGATGTTACCCAGACATACAAATAATACGGATATCATGCTATTTCTCCTTATCAAAAATAAATTCATGTTAAGTGTAACATAAGTACCGAATGATTGGACAGCCCATGAAAGTTCATTGTACAACCGAAAAATTAAAAATGGAGTAGGAGAAAAATATTCATGTTAAAAAAAGTAGGTTACTTAGGACCAATCGGCTCATTCAGCCATGAAGCAGCAGAGTCCTTGTTTCAATCTAACATATATGAGCATACCCCACTCGCCAGTATCCCTGATGTGATTAGCAGCGTCGACAAAGGTTCTGTGGACTTAGGGGTTGTTCCAGTAGAAAATGCAATTGAAGGCTCTGTCACAGCTACACTAGATTGGTTGGTTCACCAAGTTGATTTACCAATTGTCGCCGAATTTCTTTTCCCAATCTCGCAATGTATCTTAACTCACCCAGAGCAAATTCATACTCCTGCAAATCAGATTACAAAAGTTTTGTCGCATCCACAAGCAATCGCTCAATGTCGTGTTTATTTGAAAGAAAAGTACCCACAAGCGGAGTGGGTGTTTACAGATAGTACTTCCCAAGCAGCCGCTCTTGTTGCGGAATCTCCAAGTGAACCATGGGTTTGTATTGGTGCAAAGCAGGCAGCCGTGCTAAATGGATTAGAAATTTTAGAATCACATGCGGAAGATCACCCAAATAATGTGACTCGTTTCATCGTTATCAGTAAAAGTGTGGAAACGTGGAAAAAAGAATCGAAAGAGTATAAGACGAGTCTTCAGATCACATTACCTAGTGATTATCCAGGAGCCTTGTATCAAGTGTTGGCATCATTTTCTTGGCGAAAAATTAACTTAACTCATATTGAATCAAGACCAACAAAAACAGGTCTAGGAAATTACTTTTTCTTAATTGATGCCCAATTGCCCGTGAATCATGTGCTTTTAAAAGGAACAATAGAAGAAATAGAAGCGATTGGATGCCAGACGCGTGTACTTGGTTCTTATCCGTGTTTCTCGTTTTTGGAGCAAGCTATTCATTGACAAGTAGGGAATCTCAAGCTTATACTTTTTAAAAATAATTAAAAATTATGGGAGGAACAGAAATGGAAAGCGAACGTTGGGTATTTATCAATGGAGAGTATAAACGTAAGGCGGAAGCCTCAGTTTCAGTCTTCGATCATGGCTTTTTATATGGGGATGGAGTCTTTGAAGGAATTCGTGTATATAGTGGAAATGTTTTCCGTCTGCACGAGCACATGATCCGACTCTATGAATCCGCCAAGTCTATTCTCCTTGATATCCCTTATACCTTAGAGGAACTGGAAGCACATGTGGTAGAAACCGTTCGCAAAAATCAGTTGTTGGATGCATATATTCGCCTTGTTGTGTCAAGAGGGGATGGGCCGCTTGGTCTTGATCCAGCAGAATGTAACGGTGCCAATGTAATCGTCATTGTTGATAAAATTCGTCTATATCCACAAGAACTTTATGATAAAGGGCTTTCTGTAGTAACTGTTCCAACTCGTCGGAATATTCCCGATGCATTAAATCCACGTGTGAAATCACTTAATTATTTAAATAATATTTTAGCGAAAACGGAAGCGAAGCAAGCTGGAGCTCAAGAAGCAATCATTCTTTCTAGTGATGGATATGTAACAGAAGGTTCTAGTGATAATATATTTATGGTAAAAGATAATGTTCTTTATACTCCTCCTTGTTATCTGGGAGCCCTTAAAGGTATCACAAGACAATCGATTATAGATATTGCTGCGGAATTAGGTTACCAAGTGAAAGAAGAACCATTTACCCGCCATGATGTTTTTATTGCTGACGAAGTATTATTAACCGGAACGGGTGCAGAAGTTATTTCTGTTGTACAGGTTGATGGTCGTCCAATTGCAGATGGTGTACCAGGTCCTGTATTCCAAGATTTAATAACCCAATTTAGAAAATTAGTAACCTATGATGGTATTTCTGCATTTCCTTCTGAAGTTAAATTGTAAATGCGAATAAAAAATCCTCACACGTTTGCTGAGCAAACGTGTGAGGATTTTTTAATTCAGCACATCTCGTCTGGAGAAAACGACAAATGCAATAATAATTGCCACGATGGACCAAATAGCGAGGATAGCTAAGGAGAAGGGAAGACTCATACCTGAGATAAGTATCGGCTTTCCTGCTAAGTAATCGGTCAATCGAAGATTGATAAAAACGAAGTACCGCAAGCTCTGCCAAGTCGGTGCTAATTGAGTTAGCAGGCTTCCGGAGATAACTGCTGCCAGCATTACTCCCATACTCGTTGCTGTGTTTCGAACTAACACAGACACCATAAAAGATATCGTACCGACAGCGAGCGCAGAAAACCAAGCCAGTCCAAATGCATAAATAATATACTTCCATTGCGGAATAAGATGGACTTGATTAGTAATCAGTTGATTACCTTGTTGGATAAATCCACTTAATACAGGTAAACTCCAGCCTTTATATCCAAAAATAATACCAGATATCAGGTAACTCAATAGTCCTGTGATCAACATGACCAGCGAAATACTCAAAATAAGTGCCAAATATTTGCTTAGAAGCACTTTCCATCTGGCTACCGGTCGTGTCAACAATACTTTTATCGTACCATTGGCATATTCAGAGGAAACTAAATCCGCTGCTAAAATAACGACGATCAGTGGTAAAAATAAGGCAACTGCTTCTTCCATAAATTTTCGTACGAAAGTAGGTGCACCTGGAGCTGTAGGATTGATATTGTTTTTTAAATAGTATTTTTGTTGATCGATGGTCAATTTTGTCCACTTTTTCCATTCTTCTGGTACTCGACTAGAGGTCAACTGATTTTCACTGTCAACAATTTGTTGCTGCAAAATAGCTTTCCAATCCGATGTTCCGATTTGTTTGATGGTCGCTTGGACAGTCACATATTGAGCGTATGTAAAGATGGGGATTAATACAGCTAAAATCAATACTACTACTAAGAAGCGCTTTTTTCGGAACATTTTTAGCAGTTCATTATAAACGAGTTTAACCAATTCCTTCACCACCGGTCATTTCCAAAAATATATCTTCTAATGTTTGATTCATTGGGCGTATTGCACTTACCTGAATATCAGATGCGAGTAAGAGTTGGTTGGTCTCGGCGATTTTTTCTACAGGCATGTGCACCATCACGCGTTCTTTGCCTAGTTGCTCTACATTTTTGATATAAGATAGTGCAGAAAATTGTTTGATAGCTGCGGGTATTGGGTCCAATGACCATTCTACTTTGCTGTCATCGCCTACTAATTGTGATACAGCAGCTGTCTTTAACACTTTTCCATGGCTTATAATTGCAACGCGTTCGCAAAGAAGCTGAATTTCGTATAGGATGTGGCTTGAGATGAAGATGCTGATAGATTGTTCTTGCGCAAGTTGACGTATGAATGCTCGAAGCTCACGAATGCCTGCTGGGTCTAAGCCATTTGTAGGCTCGTCTAAAATGAGCAGTTGAGGATTTCCTAGTAAAGCTTGGGCGATCCCCAGCCTCTGTCTCATGCCAAGGGAGTATGTTTTTACAGTTTCATCAATTCGTTTCTCCAATTCAACTAATCGAACTACTTCATCAATACGATCCTCGTCAATATTATCGATCATTCGAGCAAAGTGCTCCAAATTTTCTCTTCCGGTAAGATAAGGATAAAGTTCTGGATTTTCAACGATACATCCTACTTGTTTGATAGCATCCAAAAAATTGCTTTGTAAGTTATATCCTCCAATAGCAATAGAACCCGATGTTGGTTTGATAAGACCCACTAACATTCGAATCGTAGTTGTTTTACCGGCTCCATTGGGTCCGAGAAAGCCAAAAATTTCACCAGGATTTACGGTAAAGGAGATATCATCGACGATCGTTCTTCCTCCGATTTTTTTGGTAAGGTGTTCGACTGATAAGACTGGTTTCATCGGGAAGTCCTCCTTTTATGGAATTACTGGGAATACACGATCTGCAATACGCTGATAACCAGTGTCATTTGGGTGGAAGTGGTCGCTAGATAAAAATTGTTTATTACGGATTTGAAACAAATCAAAAGTAGGGACAACGATTATTTTTGAGTAGTTTGCACTGATCTTTAACAGTGCGCTGTTCCAATCAGCCACTAGCTCAGATGTCATCTTTTCATTTTCTAACCCCGCAAACGGATTGTAAATACCCATAACTACAACCGTCGCTTTTGGGTTCAAGTTTCTTATGACACTTAAAATTTGAGTCATGTTTTTCTTATATTGATCTAAACTTTTTTGCGCACCTGATATGTCAATATTTTCTAATTGTCCACTTCCCCGAAAAAGATCATTGCTCCCGATCGTGATAGTGATCCAATTTGCCTTTTTTATAAAATCTTGTATCTCTTTGTCTCTTATCTGTTTTACTAGCTGTGGCGAAGTTTGCCCACTAACAGCAAGGTTTATCATACTTAATGAAGAGTGATTTTTTGATTCCATGGTCTGTTTGAGTCGACCGATATAGCCTTTTCCTGTTGAATCTCCAATTCCTCTTGTAAGCGAATCCCCTAAACCGAGCAATAGTCCGTTTTTACTTACGGACACATTTTCAGATGGTACTGTTGATTTCACTGTTTGGATTTGAGGTAAAAGTATCTCTTTTACTCCTAATACAAACCCTGTGATGAGAAATAAGGTGGAGAATACCGCCACTGTATAGACAAGAAACATCGTCTTTTTCCGCATACAAAATCTCCTTTTCTAAGGGTCCACTGAAGTATTGTACCGTTTATTTGTCTTTAAGAAATCATACCTAAGTCTTATTTCAAAAATCAAAAAGCAAAATTAGCCCACTTCGTGCATAGGATGTAGATATATGCTTTTATAGGAGGCAGAATATGAAAATCCATATTGTTCGACAAGGTGATGTTTTTGAAGAGCTTGTACAAAAATATAATGTGCCATTTGAAAGATTATTAGAAGCAAATCCTGATCTAAATGGAGAAGTTTCGTTAGAACCAGGAAGTAAAATTCGAATCCCCATGGGTAAGGTACCTCTTTCCGTTCCAAAACCAGAGAAAGAAGAAGCGTTAGTAGATGAACTTCCTCCTATTTTTTTGGAGCCTGTGCCGGTAGAGGAGACAGAGTTAAGTTGGGAACTGGATGAAGAGGAATGGGAGGATTTAGAAGATGAGTTTGATGAGGAGGAGTTTTCGTCAGTAGCGGCACCATTTGCACCGATATTTCCAACTCAACCCGGTTTTCAACCCTATTTTTCAACGTCAAGTTTCGAACCGATGCCCTTTTTACCCTATCCTGTATACCAGCCTCCTGTCTACCCTCCTATGTCTTATCCGCGAACAAAAAAGGCGAAAAAAGAAAGCTCTTCTACGGTATACGGATGAATCTTAGACCAAATATAAAGCAGTTGTCATTAGGATTACAAATGAAGATTCATGAAATAAAAGAATATCGAAACTATTGGCTTGTTATCGGGGAAACAGGAAAATGGGTGGCAAAACCAATAAAGGATAGGCAACACCATGTTTGGTGGTCAGATGTCGAACAAGAGCTTCGCAATAATGGATTTCATTCTTTTTCCCAGACGAAGCAAGTAGGATGTTGGCTCTTATCTGAATATATTGAAGGAAAATGTCCGATTTATAAAGATAGAGATATTGGCATCTCTTTGATGCAGACACTTGCTCAGTTTCACAAACATGGTCAAAAGTTAAATACGCCGCCTACTCCTCAGGCGGCGTATCTCTTATCCGATCGTTTATTTGACAGACTACAAGATTTTTATCATCATTTAATCCGGCGTGAGGATAGACCTGAAAAACTGACTCATTTGATTTCTGAATATGGTTCTATTTTTTATCAACATGGAAATGAGACTTATCGTACATTATGTGCATTGGGTTTACCTTATTTAGCTTTATCATCAAGAGATCAACATATGTTGAGTCATCGGGATTTAGCAAATCACAATTGGATCGTCGATCGTAATCAACAAGTGTGGTTAATCGATTTTGAAACGGCTGAGTATGACCTGCAAATCGGAGATGTTTGGCAAATATGTTCTCGAATAATGACAGAACATCAATGGGACATTCATTTGTTGCAAGAATTAATTTGTTCTTATGAATCTGTTAAGCCATTAAAAGACTGGGAAAAACAAATACTGGCTTGTCTTTTTCGGTTTCCTAATGAGTTTCTAAGAGAGACAATTGGTATACTAGATAAGAAAGCAGGTTATGACGGGAATAAAACTATCCCCTACATTGAAATGATCGCTTCTGACTATCCTATCTGGTTACAAAGAGTAGGACAGATAAATACTTGGTTCAGGAAGGGAAAGACTCAGTAGATTCATGGATTATGTTATGATGGTGAAGACAGGCGTTCAAGGAGGATGAAAACAACAAAATGAGAGTAGGATTAGCCCAATTTCGTCCCGTATTAGGGGACTTACAGCGAAATTTAGATCTTCACTTGGAATGGATTGAAAAGGCCAAACAAAACCAAGTGGAGTTACTTTTGTTTCCAGAATTAAGTTTAACGGGATATAGTCTATTAGATCTTACCTATGATGTAGGCCGGTCTGTTTACAGTGAAGATATCAGTAAGCTAGTCGCCCTCTCAAAGAGTTTGGATATTGTATTCGGTTTTGTGGAAATAAGTGAAGATTACATCCTTTATAATTCTACCCTTTATGCAAGTAAAGGAAAAATTGTACATATTCATAGAAAAGTCTATCTTCCAACTTACGGCATGTTTGATGAAGGCAGGTATTTTGGACGTGGAGAAGTAATAAGAAGTTTTCCAACGCAGTTTGGTCAAATGGGTATTCTGATCTGTGAAGATATGTGGCACCCATCAGCTCCATATTTGCTTGCTCAAGATCGTGCGCAAATTATTTTGATCCCTTCCAATTCCCCAGCTAGGTCCCTTGACCAAAATGAAGTTGGCTCGCAGTCTTTTTGGTATGCTAATTTGGAGAATCAAGCAGCACTTGGAGGCTTGTTCATGTTGTTTTGCAATCGAGTAGGGACAGAAGATGGAGTCAGTTTTTATGGGGGATCTGCCATTGTAAATCCTTATGGAGATGAGGTTGCTCGAGCAAATAGATTAGAGGAACAATTGCTTTGTGCAAATATCGATCTAGATGAAGTTCGCCGTTCTCGTTTTGAAACACCATTACTGCGTGATGAGAATCTGGATCTTACTATCAGAGAGTTAACTCGTATTCGCCAGAGTCGGTTAGAACAGAAGAGGTGGACTTGAATATGTCGACACAATTAGAAGAGCAATTACTTGCAGCTCCTTACTTAACATTGGATGCTCCATTAGCAGTAGAAATACTGACAGCAGCATTAAAGGAAGAAGTAGAAAAGGCAGGATTTCGTAAGGTGGTTCTTGGTTTATCTGGTGGGATAGATTCTGCATTGTCTCTCTACTTAGCTGTGCGAGCATTTGGTAAAGATAGTGTTATCGCAGTCTGTATGCCTTATCGAACAAGCAGTGCTTCTAGTCTTACCGATGCAGAAGAAGCAATTTCCGATACTGGTGTTCAGTCATTGAGAGTTGACATTAGCCCGCAAATTGATGCTTATTTTGAGTTAATGCCAGAAGCAACAGCTCTTCGCAAAGGAAATAAAATGGCACGTGAGCGTATGACGATTTTATATGATTTATCTGCTCATTTCCAGGCATTAGTGATTGGGACAAGCAATCGAACAGAATTACTGCTCGGTTATGGAACGCAGTTTGGAGATTCTGCATCTGCTGTCAATCCATTGGGAGACTTGTATAAAACGCAAGTACGGCAACTTTCCAAATTTATCGGTGTTCCACGTTCTATTTTAGACAAAGCTCCTAGTGCTGATTTATGGGAAGATCAGACGGATGAAAAAGAACTTGGTTTTTCTTATTTTGATGTCGATCGATTGCTGTATCATCTGCTCGATCGCCGTTTAACGAAGGAACAATTGTTAGAACAAGGTTTTTCTAATCAATTGATTGAACAGGTAACTAAGCGGATTACACGAAATCAATATAAACGAAGAATGCCTCTGATTTTAAAGATAAGCAATCGAACAGTTGGTGTCGATTTTCGTTATCTTCGTGATTGGGGCTTATAATATCTCTAGATAAGAGCAAGTAGGAGAGGGGAATAAAATGGCAGGACATTCAAAATGGAAAAATATTCAACATCGAAAAGGACGACAAGATGCAATAAAAGGAAAAATATTTGCAAAACTGGGTAAAGAAATATACGTCGCTGCTCGTAGAGGAGATAAGGACCCAGCGAATAATAATCAATTACGTTTAGCGATAGCAAAGGCAAAATCACAAAATATGCCAAATGATAACATTGATCGGGCGATAAAAAAAGCAGCTGGAGAAGGTGATGGAAGTAATTATGAATCCATCATGTATGAAGGCTATGGTCCGGATGGAATCGCAGTTTTAGTTGAAGCGCTTACCGATAATCGAAATCGGACAGCAGCAGATGTGCGATTTGCATTTACCAAACGTAGTGGAAACTTAGGAGAATCAGGTTGTGTCTCTTGGATGTTTCATCGATATGGTGTCATTGAAATTGCCAAAGAAGATGTCTCTATAGAGGAAGAGGAAATGGAGCTTCTTTTGCTTGACTTAGATCCAGAGGATATAGAAATGACAGAAGAATCCTTTATTGTTTATGTCGTACCTGAGCGTTTAGAAGAAGTTCAGGAACAATTACAGACTGCTCATCATATCTCCATTTCTTCAGCAGATGTAATGATGATTCCGGAAAATAAGATTCATGTTAAAGGAGAAACTATTAAGAAAGTACTGGATTTGATTGAGACATTGGAAGATCACGACGATGTACAAGCAGTTTTTACTAATTTTGATGCGGATGAAGAGGAGATAGAAAAATACAGCTAGTTTCTCGTCCTATCTGCTTAGATCACTCTTTGAAGTGATCTTTTTTTAATTTTCATCGACAATTAAGTAAAAAAAATCGTATGATGATAAAACCATATGAACCGATTGGTTTAGGTTATATTAAATGGGGAATCCAGTGAGGTGTTCAGATGAAACAAACCGTCCATGATAAAATTCGTTTTTTTTATTCTTTCCTTCAATCTCCAAGACGTATTGGAAGTGTTATTCCTAGTTCTACTTATCTTGCCAGAGGAATGTTTCAATCTGTTGATTTTTCTCATATTCATTCGATTGTTGAACTTGGAGCTGGAACTGGAGTTTTCACTAAAATAATCGCAGAGAATCTTCAACCTACTACCAAAGGCCTTGTGTTTGAACAAAATAATAAAATGCGGAATAGGTTAGAGAACACCTTTCCGAATTTAAATTTCTATTCCAATGCCACTGAGTTGACAGATGTGGTAAAAACGCTGGAAGAAAAAGCGGTTGATGTCGTCATATCAAGTCTCCCATTTGCAAACTTTTCCCAGGAAATAAGAACGCAAATAGCACATGATATATATAAGGTATTAAAACCAGATGGTTTGTTAGTGGCGTTTCAATATTCCAGACAAATGAAAGCTGTTTTTGAATCATTGTTTGCAAACGTATCCACTACTTTTGTTCCTTTTAACATACCTCCAGCTTTTGTTTTTACTTGCAACAAAGTCCACCAATCATTCAAGAAAAATGCTGTCGAAGAAAATCGTTTATGGTAAAATAGCGGTGTTCGAGGATTCATGGCTTTTTTGAAAGATTCCTCACGGATGGGTTTTGGGGAGTGATCGGAATTGTCTTTTTTTGGTCGACTAGCGTGTTTTATTTTGTCGGTGGCAATTGTTTTGTCAGGTTGTTCAAACGAAGAACCTGTTAAAGCACAAAGTAAGGAGAAGTCAGTCAAGTATACCGCCGAACAATTTAGTCAATCGATGAAACTTACACAAGCAAAATCTTTACCTGTTCCACAAGTTAATATTTCCGAGTTAAAGCAAAAAGAAGCACTAGAAACGACAAAAATGCAGTACCAAACATCTTTTTATCGCGGTTCTAAATATAAGAAACAAGTAGCCCTAACTTTCGATGATGGACCTGATAACAATTATACGCCGAAAATTCTGGATATCTTAAAAAAAGAACATATCAAAGCGACCTTTTTTGTGGTTGGAACCATGGCCAAGCGCTATCCTTCTTCACTCAAGCGGATTTACGATGAAGGGCATGTGATTGGGAATCATTCTTGGAACCATCCGGTATTATCTAAATTGCCTGCACCAGCTGTTATGAAGCAAATCGAGGATACAAATAATGTAGTGACAAGCGTTATTGGCAAAACTCCTCTTTTGGTCCGTCCGCCATACGGTGCTCTGAATAAGAAATTGGAAAGTGTCGTCGGTAAAAAAGGCTATAAATTAATTTATTGGGATGTAGATACTCTGGATTGGAATCATCAATCTCCAGATAAGATTATGGCAACTGTGAAAAAAGAATTGAAGAAGGGGAGTATTATTTTACAGCACAGTGCTGGCGCACAGAGCATTCAGGCAACAGTAGATGTACTGCCAAAGCTTATCGCTTATCTGCGTAGTCAAGGTTATGAGTTTGTTACGATTGATAAGATGCTCCATTCTCCTGCATATACCAAAACTCCTATATTGGATCCCAAAAAACCGGTTGCCAAAATAAAATCAGAATCGACGAAAAGTTTTAATCATCAGAATAAATCACATGAAAAAGATTTTCCTTCTGATAAAAAGTTCAATCCGGATAAAAAGATGCAAACAACTCCTACGAATTAGGGGTTGTTTTTTTCCATCTATAAGTATTTTTGTGTTTTTGGGTAAAAATACATAGATGGAAAGGGGTTTTGCACTTGAGTAGTTCCACTCAAAAACAAGTATCTTGGGTTTTGCTGATCAAACGCGTTATTTTCATTGTCATAGGAGCTATTTTAGTTGCCTTTAGCCTAGAAATGTTAATGGTTCCGAACCGAGTTATTGATGGTGGAGTAGTTGGTATTTCCATCATGCTATCGTATTTAACCAATATCAGTCTTGGTCTTTATTTATTTATCTTAAACCTCCCATTTTTTTTATTTGGATACAAGCAAATAGGGAAAACATTTGCGATCTCTACTTTGTTTGGAGTTTTGGTGATGTCAATTGGAACGGTTCTGTTTGCAGACCATAAACCTATTACCAATGATCCTCTGCTCGCTGCAATATTTGGAGGGATTATTCTAGGTATTGGTGTTGGCTTAGTTCTTCGATACGGCGGTTCATTAGATGGAACTGAAATCTTGGCAATCTGGATCACGAGACGGATTCCATTTTCGATTGGTCAAATCGTTATGTTTTTTAATTTGTTTATTCTTGGTAGCGCAGGTTTTGTTTTTGGCAGCTGGGATCGAGCGATGTATTCACTAATTGCCTATTTTATTGCATTTAAGACCATAGATACGACGATTGAGGGCTTTGATGAAACAAAATTCGTTTGGATCATCAGTGATTTGTATAAAGAGATATCAGATGCCATATTACATAATTTAGGTAGAGGAGTAACATTTTTAAATGGAGAAGGTGCTTACACAGGTGATACAAAACGGGTTATTTTTTGCATCGTTACTCGTTTAGAAGAAGCGAAATTAAAATCAATTGTTCAAGATATAGATCAGGATGCTTTTTTCGCAATTGGAAATATACATGATGTTCATGGGAAACAATTTGTCAATAATGAAATTCACTAATGTGTCGGTTCATAGACAGGTTGGGTAGGATGGTCTAAAATGGAAAGAAGCCACCACATAGAGAGAAAGGTAAGGCAAAACCATGACTACCCAACAATCTTTTTTACAACATCTACTCAAATTATTGCTTCGATATCACCGAAGATTGGGATTAAACCAACAACAGTACATATTGTTACATAGTTGTATCCAATTTGATGATATGGATGTTCTTGTAGAAGTTACGGGTTTATCAGAGGATCAGATTATGAATTCATTGACGGAGATGGCAAATCGAAAAATAATTGCTCTTACTCCAGATAAAAATATTAATCTCCAATACCTCTATCATTTGTTGAACATGGTTGAACAAGACAATATTCCTTTCCGTGAAATTCTTATCAAAGAATATGTGAGTGAAAAAAAACACAAAACCGGGCATGTTGGTCAAGTAGAGCTAGTTCCGATGAATAGTGGTATAGCAGTTAGGCTAAGAAATGGTACTTTTTTAACGATTGCTCGATTGCGGGAATTGGCAGATGAGTTTGAGTTATTTGCTAATTCGATCAAAGAAGAAGAGATATGGAAAGTAAATTTGCAGTTATTGTCTCAAATTCATCGTGAAAAAGAGGAAACAATAGATAAAATTGTATGAAAAAGAGGAGCATGAGGAGTAAAATTGTGAAAATAATTGGAATTGATCCAGGAATAGCCATTGTTGGTTATTCCGTTTTAACGAGACGGGGAAATAAACTTCACCCTATCGACTATGGTAGTATAGAAACACCTGCGGGCATGCCGACACCTAAACGATTGAAAGAAGTATATGATGCAGCGAAACATTTATTTCAACTTCATCAGCCTGATGTCATAGCAATTGAAAAACTTTTTTTTAATCGAAACGTTACCAATGCATTTACGGTTAGTGCCGCCCGAGGAGTAATTATGCTTGCGGCAGAAGAGTGTAATATTGTTATAACCGAGTACACACCTTTGCAGGTTAAAATGGCGGTTACCGGATTTGGAAAAGCGGAGAAGAGTCAAGTACAAAAGATGGTTCAACGATTGCTTCATCTCCCTGCGATCCCAAAACCAGATGATGTAGCGGACGCACTAGCTATTGCAATTTGCGAAGTACATGCTGGATCGAGATAAGGGAGAGTTGAGATAGAGATGATTGAACGATTACGTGGGGAAATTTTTTTAGTAAACAGCGATTATATCGGTGTTGATGTTCAAGGTATTGGTTACCAAGTTTATGTAGTAAACCCTTATCAGTTTGAAGAGGGAGCTGCTAGTATCGTTTATATTCATCATGTGGTGAGAGAAGATGCTTCATTGCTCTATGGATTTGCAGTTCAGGAAGAGCGAGATTTGTTTCGTTCCTTGTTAGCCGTATCTGGAGTTGGCCCAAAAGCAGCTTTGGGGATATTATCTGCAGGTACACCTGCTCAAATTGTATCGGCAATTCAAGCTGAAAATGTTGCATTTTTAACAAAGCTTCCGGGAATAGGGAAGAAAACAGCTGCTAGATTAATCTTGGATCTTAAAGATAAACTAGCGCATTGGATGCCCAAAACAATCGAAATATCCACGCAAACCATTGTTCCTGAATCCAATGATCGAGAAATCGTAATCGACGCGTTAACGGGACTAGGTTATGATGAGAAAGAAGCAGCACAATTAGCAAACAACAGTTTTGAGGAAAATCAATCTGTAGAAGCTTGGATAAGAGCAGCATTGAGGCAAAAGGGGTGAGTGATTTGGAGGAGCGGATTATTTCCGCTAAATTAGCCATGGAAGAAGAGCAAGTGGAGTTTAGCCTTCGACCGAGGTTTTTAAGAGAATACATAGGGCAGTCTCATGCAAAAGAAAATCTGAAGATTTACATTGAGGCTGCAAAACAACGAAACGAATCACTCGATCATGTGTTATTGTATGGCCCTCCTGGATTAGGGAAAACGACATTATCTCATATCATAGCAAATGAAATGGAAGCTAATATCCGCACTACTTCTGGTCCTGCAATTGAGAGACCAGGCGATTTAGCGGCAATCTTAACTAATTTAGAAGCGAATGATGTTTTGTTTATCGATGAGATTCACCGATTAAATCGATCAGTAGAAGAAGTATTATATCCTGCGATGGAAGATTTTGCGCTTGATATTATAATCGGTAAAGGCCCGAGTGCAAGGACAGTACGCCTTGATTTACCCCCATTTACACTAGTTGGGGCGACGACAAGGGCAGGCTCTCTGTCTGCTCCGCTGCGCGACCGATTTGGAGTTGTCAGCAGGCTTGAATTTTACACAGAAGAAGAGTTATCCTTAATATTGCTTCGGACTGCTGATTTGCTTCAAGTTGGGATGAATGAGGAAGGTGCAGCTGAATTAGCTACTCGTTCAAGAGGAACTCCGCGCGTTGCAAATCGATTGCTCAAACGTGTACGTGACTATGTACAGGTTGAAGGTGATGGATTTATCAGTAGGGATGCAGCAGTTAGCGCATTGGATCGGATGCAGGTGGATAAAATGGGATTAGATCAGTTGGATCATCGATTACTCAAATCGATCCTTTCCAATTTTCGAGGTGGCCCAGTAGGTTTGGAAACCATTGCAGCTACTATTGGAGAAGAAAGTCACACAGTGGAAGACGTATTAGAGCCATACTTGATGCAGCTAGGCTTTTTAGAGCGTACTCCACGCGGGAGAATGGTTACGAAACAATGTGCCGATTACTTAGGTATGAAATGGCCTAAGTCTACGTAAAAACAGAGGCTTATGCCTCTTTTCTTTTTGGAGTTGATCGTGATGGATGTATCTATGTTTGATTATGATTTGCCAAGTGAACTTATTGCCCAAAAACCGATAGATGATCGTACAGCTTCTCGTCTGATGGTTGTCGATAAAAGGACAGGTGAGTTAGAGCATGCTACATTTCGAGATCTGCCTTCCTACCTTCAAAAAGGTGATCTATTGATTTTAAATAACAGTCGTGTCCGGCATGCAAGGCTTCTTGGAGTAAAAATCGAAACAGGTGCGAAAGTGGAGTTGTTATTATTAAAGCCCCTCGGTGATGATCGATGGGAAGCGCTAGTAAAACCTGCTAAACGTATGAAACCTGGTGCAATTGTGCAATTTGGTGATGGAGAACTCAGAGCGATTGCAGTTTCTCCAACGGATATAGCTGGGGGATGGATTTTTCAACTAGTGTATGAGGGAGATGTGGAACAGCTATTTCAGAAATTAGGACAAATGCCACTGCCTCCTTATATTCGGGAGCGACTTGAGGATAGTGAGCGATATCAAACGGTTTATTCGCAAGAAATCGGTTCTGCAGCTGCACCTACAGCAGGTTTACATTTTACTGAGGAATTACTTCGGGAATTGGAGGCAAAAGGAGTAGAGATTGGTTATGTGACGTTGCATGTAGGATTAGGGACATTTCGGCCAGTAGCAGTGGAACAAGTGGAAAACCATACGATGCATGCGGAATATTATGAGTTATCGCATGAGGTAGCTGAGCTGATAAAAAAGGCTAAACAAGATGGTCGAAGAATTGTTGCTGTTGGAACCACAACCGTTCGTACGTTAGAAACAATCGGCAATCATTTAGATGGAATTAGGGAAACTAACGGCTGGACAGACATTTTTATTTATCCAGGATATAAGTTTCAAGTGGTAGATGCGATGATCACTAATTTTCACCTTCCTAAATCTACTTTGTTAATGCTCGTAAGTGCTTTTAGCACACGAAATATCATGATGCAAGCATATAAGAAAGCAGTAGAAAGGGAATATCGCTTTTTTAGTTTTGGGGATGCCATGTTGATCAAGTAAAATGGTGGTTGAGCAGCAGAAGCTTTGGTGTATAATGGATATTGTGTATTTCAACAAGTGATGTGAGAAAGGAACAGGAACATTGGCTGTTCGTTACGAATTAATTAAAGTATGTGAGCAATCTGGTGCGAGATTGGGAAAACTACATACTCCACATGGTACAATTGATACACCTATTTTCATGCCCGTCGGAACACTGGCTACCGTGAAAACGATGAGTCCTGAAGAGTTAGTCGGGATGGAAGCACAGATTATTTTAAGTAATACATATCACCTTTTTTTGCGCCCAGGCCATGAGATCGTGCAAACAGCTGGAGGACTCCATCGCTTTATGAATTGGGATCGTCCCATTTTGACAGATAGCGGTGGTTTCCAAGTCTTTAGTTTGAGTAATCTGCGAAAAATTTCCGAAGAAGGGGTAGAATTTCGTTCTCACTTAAGTGGAGAAAAATTGTTTTTGTCCCCCGAAAGAGTGATGGAGATCGAAAACGCACTCGGAGCAGATATTATGATGGCATTTGATGAGTGTGCACCTTATCCTGCGGAGAGAAAGTATGTGGAAGACTCTGTAGCATTGACTTATCGTTGGGCGAAACGTTGTAAAGAAGCACATAAACGTCCAGAAGATCAAGCACTCTTTGGGATTGTACAAGGCGGAATGTATGCCGATTTACGAAAACAAAGTGCAGAGCAATTAGTCGAGCTCGATTTTCCCGGCTATGGTATCGGTGGATTGAGTGTAGGAGAATCCAAAGAACTTATGTATGAGACATTGGAAGTAACTACTCCACTTTTACCAGTGAATAAACCACGCTATTTGATGGGTGTGGGTTCCCCTGATGCATTGATCCAAGGCTCTATTCTTGGAGTGGATATGTTTGATTGTGTTCTTCCTACGAGAATAGCCAGAAATGGGACAACGATGACAAGCCAAGGTAGATTGGTGATTCGTAATGCAAAATATGAACGGGATTTTGGACCGCTTGACCCTGCTTGTGATTGTTATACTTGTCGTAATTATTCTCGTGCATATTTACGTCATCTGCTCAAAGCAGATGAGACGTTTGGGTTACGATTGACGACCTACCATAACCTGTATTTCTTATTAAACTTAATGAAGCAAGTAAGAAAAGCGATTATGGAAGATCGATTACTCGATTTTCAAAAAGAATTTATGATCCAATATTATGGATCTCTAAATCCAACAAAAGCATTTTAGGGAGGAAACTTGATGACCAGTTCTTCATGGAGTATTGTGTATATCGTAGTGATGTTTGCGCTACTTTACTTTGTATTGATTCGCCCACAAAATAAACAGCGTAAAGAACAATCACAACTGCTTTCTGCTTTGAAAAAGGGAGATAAAGTAGTTACAATTGGTGGACTTCATGGTTCTATTGTTGATTTAAATGAGCAACGAGTAACTCTAAAAGTTAGTGATACTACTAGACTTGTATTTGAGCGTGGCGCAATCAAATCCAAAGTTTCGGAAGATACACCAGTAGCATCTGAGAAAAAAGAAAAAGTAGAAGAAACACCCATTGAGACCAAAGAAATCACAACTGAACCTACAGAAACAAAAGAAGAAGCGAAAGAGTCCAAATAGGCTCTCTCGCTTTTTTTATCTTGATGTATTTACCCCGAATATTCCACCTAAGGCACCGATTCCAAATGCAAATATTCCAAAGACGAGTGGATCAACTCGCATACTAGTGTCAAATGCGAGAAATGCTATCAGCCAAATAAATAAGGTATAAATGATCCCTTGAAGACCACCGTAATACCAACCCTTTTTTCTTGAACGTTTTCCTGATACAAATCCCGCAGATAAGAGAGCAATTGCATTTATGCAGAAGGTAATGGGAGGTAAGCTGCTCGTTTCCAGGCTAGTAAATCGGAGAAACAAAGCAGTAATCAGAGATAATCCGACAATAAAAGCCCATAGTATCATTTGTCCTGCCACCATTGGTGAATGCCATCCAGTGCGTAAGATATCTTTCATAAGGTCGAACCTCCTAGATATTCTTGGTACAACCTATGGAAAAAAGGTTTCTTTTATGACCATTTTTTCTCATAGAAACTTGGGATCAGGTAAAAATAGTAAAGGACATGAGTGGAAAAGGGAGCAATTTACTATGTTGAGCTTGATCCTCCGAACAACTTTTATCTACTTTTTTATTTTGTTGATGATGCGTTTGATGGGAAAAAGAGAAATAGGAAAATTATCCGTGTTTGATTTGATCGTCTCCTTTATGCTCGCTGACCTATCTGCGATGATAATAGAAGATAAAAAGTTAGAAATTATTAATGGGGTTACTCCAATTGTTACAATAGTTACACTTCAGATCTTGCTCTCTTTTATCATGTTGAAAAATAAAAGTGTTCGCAAACTGATTGATGGGGAGCCAACAGTCATTGTGCAACATGGTCAAATATTAGATCGTGTTATGGCGAAAAGTAGATATAATTTAGATGATTTAATGATGCAGCTAAGAGAAAAAAATATATCCAATATCAGCGATGTAGAGTATGCCATCTTAGAGACATCAGGAAAATTAAGTGTTTTTCCTAAAGTAGGAAAAACAGCAGTGACAAAAGAAGATATGAAACTAAAAAATCTACAGACCTTTCATCCTCCTGTTCCAGTTGTACTCGAAGGAAAAGTTTTAGAAGATGGATTACAACAGATCGGTCAAAATCGTTTTTGGCTAAAAAAAGAACTGCGTAAAAAAGGTTATAAAGAATTGTCAGATATCTTTTATGTCAGTGTGAATTATGAAGGTAAGCTATTTATTGATGCAAAAGACAAAAAACATTAGCTGGGCAATACTTTGGCAATCCATTTACCTACATAAGGAATTCGATTTACATCTGTCTTTCGAACAAGACTGAAAAGTAACAAGCAAATAAAATAGATACCAAAACTGCTAATACTAGTTAAGAGTACTTTTTGCAGCAATGGTGTGCCTTCTTGCTGGATTAAATAATAAGCAACTGCACCCATAGTTATCACTGAAAAAGTTAGTTTCGAAATGGGTCTTAGATGTAAAGAAATTGGCACATATTTTAAAATGCTGATAAAGTGAAGTCCTGTGACTAAAATAATTCCTATATTAATAGCGATAGCTACTCCATCAATACCTAGAGAGGGTCTTGAAGCGAGTAAAAAGATAAGTGGAATCTTTAAAATTGCGCCAATAATCGAATTTCGCATGGCAATATTTGCTTTATCTAATCCTTGCAGGACTGATGCAAATGGACCTTGCAAATAATGAATAAATGACACAGGTGCGATGATATAAATCATATGTGCGATCTCTTTTTTGTGGTAGAGTAATATAGACAATGGTTCAGCTAAAATCAGAATAAAAACGGTACAAGGAGCTCCAATTAAAAGGGAGAGGCGAATTGCTTGTTGTAGTCGATGTTCGATAAGTTTTGGTTGATTTTGAGCAGCTGCCTCACTTATAGCTGGCACGAGTGATACGGTTAAGGCATAGGTGATAAAAGTTGGAAAGAAAATGAGGGGTATTGCCATTCCTTCCAATCGACCATAAAGAGCAGTGGCGACAGATGTAGCGATTCCAGCGATAGCGAGACTCTGGGCAACTACAATAGGTTCTAACGCATAGGAGAGAGAACCTATCATTCTACTCAGTGTAACTGGAACAGAAACACGTAAGACTTCTTTCAGACTTCTCATAAGGTGTTTTGGTTTTTGAAACAAGGTGAGAGGTACATACTTTTCATCTCTTCGATAACTGATATAAATGTAGATCATCCCTACAAATTCTCCTACTACCATCCCTAACATTGCTCCAGCAGCAGCATATGCAATTCCATATGGCAATAAATATTGTGCTAGAAAAATAACAGTAAATATTCTTACCATCTGCTCTGCGATTTGTGCAATTGCATAAGGGCTCATATTTTGTCGACCTTGAAAATAACCTCGAAAGATCGAAGATATAGCGATAATAGGGATAACAGGTGTTATGGCTAACAGAGTATAGATCGTCCTGCCATCTGTGAGTAACACATGTGCAATTTTAGATGCCCCAAAAAAAATAGAAATGGCAATGATTACACTGGTGATCAATACGATAAAGATTGATACAATAAGTATTGCTGGAACACGATCTTCTTCTCCTCGTGCTTCCGCTTCTGAAATCAATTTTGAGATAGCTACAGGAATACCTGCTGTAGTAACTACTACAGCGAAGATTAAAATAGGAAAAACCATTTGGAACAATCCCATTCCCTCATCTCCAATAATCCGAGATAAGGCAATGCGATATACAAAACCTAGTATTTTAGTGATAAATCCAGCCCCAACTAGGATAATGGTTCCATAGAGAAAACCTTGTTTGGTCATAAGCCTCCCCTTCTCGTTCACAGATCCTTTGTAAAATTTGTATGCCTTGTCCGTTGGTTCCATGTCTGAAAGTTATCCATTAGCAGGAAGCGACATGATAGATGTCGAATTTTTGCGATAGTAGATAGAGAGAAAGGATGAAAAAAATGGCAAAAGCATTAAGAGCAGTTAGTATGAAACGAAACCGTACCGATGTCGAATTATTGACAGAACAAGAGTTGAAAAATTGTATAGAAGATTTATGTGATAGTAAAGCAGATGAATTTCGTATGTATGGATATGAAGATGTGACTGGGGAACAAATTTGGGCATGTGTATCAGAAGGATATCGCCGTGGTTGGCCAAGATTAAATCGTCTTGTAAATGATATTATGTCTTTAAAAGCAAATCGGTTTATGAACTGGCTGATGTTAAGTGTTTATAAAGCTGATTAGCCTAAAAATTTATGCGACTCGCTTGAGTCGCTCTTTTTCGTACATAAGTAATAGTATATTTTTGTATGTTTGACAACGTTATTCTTCTGCTGGGATAATGGAATTGTAATTTTTTGCAGACAATGTTTTTATGAGAGATGAAGGAGTATGAAGGATGAGAGTAAAACGCGGTAAAATAGTGATATTTGTCCTCCTTACTGTAATCATTCTCGGAACTGTTTTGTCCACAACCGAAACAATCTGGGGTAGGATTACCAAAGGATTAGACTTACAGGGAGGATTTGAAGTACTTTATCAAGCTGCTCCCAACCAAAAAGTAAATACAGATATCTTGAACCAAACAGCGAGTGCGATCCGGAATCGGATTGATATCTTAGGCGTTACAGAGCCGGATATAACCATTGAGCCCCCCAATCGAATCCGTGTACAAATAGCCGGAGTCAAGGATCAGAAAAAAGCTCGTGATATTATTGGAAAGCCAGCACAATTGACTTTTCGTGACCCTACTGGAAAGAAAGTGTTACTAAAAGGAACAGATTTAAAACCAGGTAGTGCCAAAGTGGGTTATGATTCGAACAATCAGCCGCTCGTAGAAATTCAACTTACAGATGCTAAGAAATTTGAGGCGATTACTCGTAAATACATAGGGCAGCCAATGCCCATCTACTTAGATGAAAATGAGTTGAGTGCTCCGACTATCGTGCAAGCGATACCAGGGGGACGAGCTACTATCAGTGGACAAGAGACGGTAGACAAAGCTCAAGATTTAGCAAGTCTGCTAAATGCAGGAGCACTGCCTATTAAGCTCACAGAGGTTCAAAGTTATGCAGTAGATGCAAGTTTAGGGGAAGAGGCATTAAAAGATAGTTTGAAAGCAGGTGCCTATGCGATTTTAGCTATATTTATTTTTGTGATCGGTTATTATCGCTTACCAGGTCTAGTAGCCGTTATTACTTTGATTGCATACGGTTATCTTGTGCTGTTGGTTTTTGATGCGTTAAATATGACCTTAACCTTGCCAGGGCTAGCTGCCTTTATATTAGGAATTGGGATAGCAGTCGATGCTAATATCATTATGAATGAACGCATAAGAGAAGAACTGCGGCATGGAAAGAGTGTTCGTGCTTCAGTGAAAACGGGATCTAGACGTTCTTTCCTAACTATTATTGATGCTCACGTGACCACGATTGTTGCATCTTTGTTACTCTTTTACTTTGGAACAGCTGCAGTAAAAGGATTTTCTGTATCCCTCATGGCTGGGATCATCGTAAGTTTATTAACAGCAGTAGCATTATCAAGAATCATGGTAAATTTATTGGTTAAATCTAATCTGATGAACAAGCCTAGCTGGTTTAATGTGAAAGAGGATGAGATTAGTGACTTATAACATAGATTTTGTAGGAAAACGGAAATTGTTTTTTGGTATCTCGATTCTCCTGATTGTTGCAGGAATTGTCTCTTTGTTTGTACAACAGTTAAATTTGGGGATAGATTTTGTAAGCGGAACGAGATTGGATATTTCCATTGGTAAAACAGTGAATATCAATGAATCTAAAAACATACTTACCAAGCTCGGATATCAAAATCCGAATGCACGAGTGGGTGGGAAAAAATCAGATATACTCATTTTTCGTACTTCTGAAACGATAAATCCTGCCAAAGTAGCTGAAATAACCTCTGCTTTTAACAAAGCATTTAAAACAAAAGTTAGTGTTCAATCGCAAGTTGTAGATCCTATCATTGGTCGTGAATTGGCGAGAAACGCGATTATCGCTACTTTGCTTGCATGTGTGGCTATTGTTATTTATGTGTCTATTCGGTTTGAACACCGATTTGCTATAGCAGCTGTTATTACGTTGTTTTATGATGCATTGTTCACAATTGGTATCTTCTCCATTTTTCAAATCGAGGTTGATGTTGTGTTTATTGCAGCTATCCTGACAATTATTGGATACTCCATCAACGATACGATCGTTATCTTCGATCGAATTCGTGAAAACTATGATCGTCAGCAGCCTAAAAAATGGGAAGATCTAGCATCCATGGTCAATGAAAGTATTCGACAAACATTAGTTCGTTCTATTAATACAGTTGTTACTGTTCTCTTAGCGGCATTGGCTTTGGTTCTGCTAGGAGGGGAGAGTATTCGCAATTTCTCCTTAGCTCTTATACTAGGTTTGGTTTCGGGAGCATATTCATCCATTTTCATCGCAAGTCAAATATGGATCGTATGGACATGGAAATCAATTCAAAAGAAAGTGTCATCCTCTGCATAGAGACTGCTTGTTTCAGCATTTTAGAGAAAAAATGATCGGTAGAGATAAACCGCGAACTTCGCGGTTTTATCATTGTTCAAAGGAAGAGAGGGGGTATGGAGTTGCTACATCCCAAATCTAGATGGAATACGATACCAGTAGCTTCTGAGGAAATTCAAATATTAAAAGATGAGCTTTCTTTGCATCCCATGGTAGCTCGCATTTTGATACGAAGAGGTCTGCGTGAAAAAGAAGAAGTCAAACGGTTTTTACAACCTTCCTTGGACTCTTTGCATGATCCCTTTCTTCTACATGATATGACCAAAGCAGTCGAGAGAATCAGAGCTGCCATCCAAAATCAAGAACGAATTAGAATTTATGGTGATTATGATGTAGATGGTGTATCGAGTACAAGCTTGATGCTACAAGTATTTGAAGTACTTGGAGCACAAGTAGACTACTATATTCCAAATCGATTTCGAGAAGGATATGGGCTACATCAAGCGGCCATTCAATCAGCCAAAGACGAGGGAATAAGTTTACTGGTGACAGTTGATACAGGGATTAGCGCCGTGGAACAAGCTGCATTTGCTAAATCCATCGGTTTAGATCTCATTATTACTGATCATCATGAACCTTCTGCGGTAATTCCAGAAGCGGTGGCTGTCTTAAATCCCAAAAAGCCAAATTGTTCCTATCCAGATAAACAGCTTGCTGGAGTCGGAGTAGCTGCAAAATTGGCCACAGCCTTGTTGGGAGAAGTTCCCACTCGTTGGCTTGATTTAGTAGCATTAGGTACTATTGCCGACCTAGTTCCCTTAAAAGGAGAAAACAGGATATTTGCTTCTTTTGGTTTGAACTGCATGAATTCACAGACCAATATAGGATTGACTGAATTAATGGCAGTTTCGGGGATTGAGAAAAAAGTAAATGCTGGACATGTAGGATTTTCTCTAGGTCCTCGTATTAATGCGATTGGAAGGCTTTCTTCTGCTACAGAAGCAGTAGAATTGTTAACTACGAAAGATAAAACACGAGCTAAGCAGTTGGCGATGTTATTAAATGAAAAAAACATCGAACGTCAAACATTGGTAGATACTGCCACAATGGAAGCAGTTGCCCAAGTAGAAGCAGATAAACAATTACACAGCAAAGTAATCGTGGTATATAAAGAAGATTGGAACTTAGGAGTAGTTGGGATTGTTGCATCCAGGCTGGTAGAGACATTTTATCGACCTACTATTGTACTTGGAAAAGATCAGAAAACAGGTCTTTTAAAAGGGTCTGCAAGAAGTATTCGTGGATTTCATTTGCATCGAGCATTGACAGGAGCCAGTAGACTGCTATCGACTTATGGAGGCCACGAAATGGCAGCAGGAATGGCTCTAACAGAAACGAATCTGCCTCATTTTCATTCCAAGCTTACAGAATTAGCCGAAGAGTGGTTGACTAGTGCAGATTATATAAAAGAAACGCTGGTTGAAGAAAAGATTTCAATAGCAGATGCAAATACGGCGTTAATTGATTCATTAAATCAACTAGAGCCTTATGGTATTGGCAACCCAGTTCCTTTGTTTCAAATTGAAGAAACAGAGGCTTACCGATTAGATTGGATGGGTGGTCAATCTAATCATCTCAAATTACATTTAAAAGATGATAGTGGTAATAAATTGGAAGCGGTTCGTTTTCGGTGTAGTGAACTTGCAAATCAATTAACAGTTGGGGCGAATACTCAAATCGTGGGAGAATTGCAAGTAAACGAGTGGAATGGGAGAAGAAAAGCGCAGGTTTTGATACGAGACTTGGCTATCCCTCATCTGCAAATATTTGATTGGCGTACCAATCGAAAAGAAGCTAGAGTCGCAGAGTTAGCTGGAAAAGCGGTGCTATGTATTTCTTCGAGCAAAGAGAGGTATACCAATTTAGAAGAAGGACAATTGTACACATGGGATGACGATATTCCCCACGATCTCCCATTTGCTCATCTTGCTCTCTTGGATGCTCCTCCATCCGTTGTGAGGTTTAAAACAGTAATTCAAAGTTTAAAGAATACGGAGCGTATCTATGTTTGTTTTGGTGATGAAGATATGGTATATCGTTTACCAGTCGTTCCCAGTCGTGAGAAATGTAAGCTTATGTATCAAACACTTTGGGCGAAACGTTCTACCCGTATCCCAATGCAGGCGAGTATTGATGCATTGAGTAAACGTCTTGCTATGTCTGCTAGAGTTATTCGTTTTTTAATGGATGTTTTTGAGGAATTAAATTTTATTGCCATTGAGGATGATCAAGTAGAAGTTATAGCTAATCCAATAAAACGTGATTTATTCGAATCCAACATATATCAACAAGGAAGAGACCAAGCAGAAGTACTTCAGACACTTATCTATTCTTCTTTTCGTGAATTGAGCAAAACAATTAAAGGAGCATAACGTACATGAACTTAAAAGATATAATTCGCGTTATCCCGGATTTTCCTCAACCGGGTATTCGCTTCAAAGATATTACAACTCTATTGAAAAATGGTCCTGCTTACCAATTCATGATCAATCAACTAGTAGACATTTATAAAGATAAAAAAATTGATTTAATTGTTGGACCTGAGGCTAGAGGTTTTGTTATTGCAGCACCTCTGGCCTATGCGTTAGGAGTTGGATTTGTACCTGTTCGTAAACCAAATAAACTTCCGCATGAAACGATTGAAGTCACATATGATCTGGAATATGGTCAAGACTCGCTTGTCATGCATAAAGATGCAATATTGCCTGGTCAGCGGGTGCTTATAGCAGATGATTTATTAGCTACAGGCGGGACCATTTCAGCGACACTTGAATTGGTAAAGCAACTAGATGCTGAAGTGGTAGGCGCAGCATTTTTAATTGAGCTGGCTTACTTAGATGGACGTGAAAAATTAGGAGATATCGATATACAGACATTGGTTCAATATTAGAAGTGAGGTGGGCTGTACCACCTCATTTTTTTTACTTTACTTTTCATTCTTTGCCTATCTAATGCTATCCACTTACATAATTCACAATTTAAGAGGGAATCCTAATCGCAGTAATATAAATCTACGAATACGATGTGAATTTTGGAGGTAATTTTTGATGGCAAAAGTATTATATATCACAGCAAATCCAAAACCAGTCGCAGAGTCTTTTAGCTTGCGTACTGGGAAAGCTTTTCTAGAAGAATACCAAAAAGAAAATCCTCAAGATGAAGTAGTCCATCTCGATCTATATAACCTGGATATACCGATGATTGATGCTGATGTATTTAGTGGGTGGGGAAAACTTTCAAAAGGGGAAGACCTTTCAGCAGATGAAAGAGCAAAAGTAGAGCGAATTGCTGAACTCACAGATGAGTTCGTAGCAGCAGATAAATATGTATTTGTAACACCTTTCTGGAACTTCCTCTTTCCACCAAAATTGAAAGCATATATCGATGCGATTTGTATTGCTGGGAAAACATTCAAATATACGGAAAATGGTCCAATAGGTTTGCTTGGTGAAAAGAAAGTGGTGCATATCCAAGCACGAGGCGGTTTTTATTCTGAAGGACCTGCGAAAGAATTGGAATTTGCAGATCGCTATCTTCGTACAGTGCTTAATTTCCTAGGAGTTACAGATATTCAAACTGTTGTTGCCGAAGGAATGTCATTTGATCCGAGTAAAGCAGAGGGAATTGTTGCTAACGCAATTGAAAAAGCGAGAGAAGTCGCAAGAAATTTTTCAGGTGAAACAGTTCGAGCGTAAATAAGTAAAAAAGTACAATCCATGTGGTTGTACTTTTTTACTTTTGTTGAGATAAAATGAGTAGTAATAGTAGAATAATAAAAACAATCGTCACAATAAAATCTTGTTCATTGGAAAAAGGATGGAAGTTTTTAAATATCGGGATATCGACTTTGGGAAAATCCCACTGAGCATTTCGGAAATCTTTGGACACGTTATGAAAAAAATCCATTTCATACTCCCTTCGACAATCTTCTGCTTTAATTTAAATAGTAGAAAAAAGCACAAGTATTTGCAACTTTCTTTGAGATGGGGCTGAGAAAATGATTATTTCTTCCGATCTAACGAATAGATGTTATACCCAAGATGATTTAGCGAGAAGGAAGTCTGCCTTCACTTCTCCACTTGAAACAAGAGACCCATTTGAACGGGATTATGGGCGAATCGTACATAGTGCTTCATTTCGTAGGCTTCAAGCCAAAACCCAAGTGATAGGCTCAGAAGCAGGTGATTTACATCGTACAAGACTGACGCACTCCATGGAGGCAGCGCAGATAGCTCGCAGCATTGTTATTTTTTTAAATGCACATGATCCAAAACTTGGAGCTGATTTTTCTCTTGACGTGTCTCTACTTGAAGCAGCAGCATTAGCTCACGATCTTGGTCATCCCCCCTTTGGTCACCATGGCGAACAAGCTCTACATGATTGTATGTATCATTATGGAGGATTTGAAGGGAACGCCCAGACGTTTCGCATTTTATCCCGCATAGAAGGAGATAAAGTCGTAGGATTAAATTTAACGCGTGCTCTTCTCTATTCTATTGTAAAATATCCTATCATTCTCGATGATGCGATTGGCAAAAGTACCAACAAAGAACACCCGCCAAAGGCTAATATATATAAAGTAGACGAAGAAGCTTTTCACTGGATGATGGAGCCTCTGTCACAGGAAGAAAAAAATTATTACATGGAAACCAAGACGACAGAGGAAGGTTTCCAAAAGACAGTTCGGAAATCATGGGAGTGTTCCTTATTAGAACTAGCTGATGATATTGCCTATGTAACCCATGATGTGGAGGACGCGATCAATCTAGGTTTCATTCATTCTTCTGCTTTGACGAAAATATTGTCTTCCTTTCCAGGGTTTGAAAAACATTTTTTGCGAACCGATCACTTTAAATATGATTTAAAACAGTTAATATCTGCAATGATTTCTTATTTTGTTTTTGGTGTAGAGCTAAAAGAAAACGAAGTAGATGCGAGTTCGCCTCGATTGAAGTATCGCGTTGAATTAATGGCAGAGCGATTTGAGCTGCTTCGTATTTTAAAACAATTAGTAATCGATGAAGTAGTATATTCACAAACCGTCCAAACGATGGCTTGGAAGGGTAGATTTGTCGTTAAGCAGTTATTTGAAGCGATGATGAACGAACCAAATTTATTACCCCATAATGATCGGCTGACGATCAAGAAAGGGATATCTACTTTTGATAAAGCAAGAGTGGTCTGTGATTATATATCGGGTATGACTGATCCGTATGCAATGAAAGTATACCAACAGCTTTTTGGAAGAGGAGATGGGGCATCTTTTATTCCACATCTCTAGTCTAAATTCCTGCTTGATAAGAGAAACTAAAAAATGGTATTATTTGGATAAATATAAACAGAATCTCTTTCTAGGGTTTGCAAGTTTTATCGTCACGGTAAGGAGTGTTTTGCATGGATGAGTTGCATGACATTATCCGAGTTCTCTTAGAGAGTGTAGACCGGCGTTATGAGTTGATGGAAAATCAATATAGCAATCAAACACGCGAGATAGAAAAGAGAATGGATCGATTAGAAAATCTGTATGAAGAAGAATTTTATCGACTGAATCGAGAGATACGTTATCTTCAAGAAAGAATTCATGACGTGGAGACACAGTTGCTGTTTATGCAGAACAGTGAAAATCTACCAAAATCGAATCGAAAGCGTTTCTAAAAATGTGAAATAGATAAGAGGGCAATGTTATCTTATCTATTTTTATTTTGATTTAAATCCGACTTATCAAGTTGGTTTTATTGACTTAAATTTTTAGTTATGTATAATAATATTAGTTTGGAACATGCTTTTACTAATAAAGGTAAGAGGAGTCGGATGTATGAAGCGTTTAATATGGTTTGCTCCCTTTCTATTGGCTTTTCTGTTATTTGCAGGGTGTAGTGTCGGAACCACCAATGACATCTATACAAAAGTAAAAGAAAGCGGAGTATTGGTAGTTGGTACAGAAGGAACTTATAAACCATTTAGTTATCATGATGAAAAAACAAATGCATTAACAGGATTTGATGTAGAAGTAGCTCGTGAAGTAGGAAAAAGATTAGGACTCAAAGTCCAGTTCAAAGAAATTCCTTGGGATGGAATGTTGACTAGTCTCTCTTCCAAAAAAATAGATATGGTGGCAAACCAAGTAGGGATTAAACCGGAGAGACAAAAGAAATTTGATTTCTCTACTCCTTACACGGTGTCTTATGCGCAAATTGTGGTGAAAAATGATAATACTACGATCCATTCTATTAAAGATGTAAAAGGCAAAAAAGCAGGTCAAACTACAACAAGTAATTATGGAAAGATGGCTCAAGATGCTGGTGCAACTATCGTTCCTTATGAAGATATGATGAGTGCGATGCGTGATGTAGCAGCTGGCCGGATTGATTTGAGCATGAATGACCGCTTAGCAATTGCAGAAATGATGAAGCAAACTCATCTCCCTCTTAAAACAGTAGGAGAACAAGTAGAGAAGTCATCTTCTGCGCTGGCGTTTCCAAAAGACAGTAAAAAATTGGTAGATGAAGTGAATAAGGCACTAGAAGCAATGAAGAAAGACGGTACCCTTGCGAAAATATCAAATAAATACTTTGGCATGGATGTATCCAAATAAGAATGATGTTTAAGGAAAAGTAGCTTTTATGGCAAGCTACTTTTCCGTTTATCTACAATCTTTCATGAGCATAGTAAGAGGGAGCTATATAAGAGGGGACGAGAAACGCATTGGGTGGAATACAATGGAATAATTTATTTGATTTCCAGTTAGCGAAAAGCTCTGCATGGTTTGTTTTGCAAGGGTTAAAATATACGATTATTATTACATTAATCACGATTGTTATCGGATTATTAATCGGATTAATTGTAGCTCTGATGAGAATGTCTTCCGCCAAAATTTTACGTTACCCAGCGAGGGTATACATATCTATCATTCGAGGGACACCATTGTTGGTACAATTATTTATTTTATATTTTGGCTTGCCTGTGATCGGAATTAACCTGACTCCTTTTCTTGCGGCGATTATTGGTCTTTCGTTGAATGTGGGCGGGTATTCTGCTGAAACTTTTCGGGGAGCACTGCTTTCGATTCCCAGAGGGCAGTGGGAGGCAGCTTATTCGATAAATATGACATATGGACAAGCATTAAGACGCATTGTGATGCCTCAAGCACTTCGAGTGGCACTGCCATCTCTGGCTAATACATTGCTCAGTTTGGTGAAAGATACTTCCTTACTCTCGATGATCACAGTCCCAGAAATGCTCTATCAAGCCAAAATTATTGGCGGTAGAGAATTTGATTACCTTACCATGTATATTTTGGTTGCTATTTTTTACTGGATTGTATGTACGATACTTGCTTGGGTCCAAGACCGTTTAGAAGATCGATATGGGAAATTTACGAAATAGGAGGAAAGACAGATGATTCAAGTTTCCAATCTGGTAAAACGTTTTGGTGATCAAGCAGTGTTGCATGGGATAGATGTCGAGGTGAAAAGAGGAGAAGTTCTTGCGATTATTGGTCCGAGTGGATCAGGGAAGTCAACTTTTTTACGGTGTTTAAATTTATTAGAAAAACCAACATCTGGAACTGTTCAAATTAATAATGCTGTTCTTTCCTTCCAAGAGAAAAAGAAAGTAGCAGAACGAGAAATAAGACAATTACGAGCGAAAACGGGCATGGTCTTTCAAAGTTTTCATCTCTTTCCACATATGACAGCAAAACAAAATGTAATGGAAGGCCCGATTCAAGTGAAAGGTGTTTCACCCAGCAAAGCAGCGTCACAAGCTGACCAACTATTAAGACAGGTAGGTTTACAAGAAAAACAAGATGCTTATCCTGATCAGTTATCTGGCGGTCAGCAGCAACGGGTAGCCATTGCCCGAGCACTAGCAATGGAACCAGAAGTTCTTTTGTTAGATGAACCAACTTCCGCACTAGATCCAGAACTCGTCGGGGAAGTATTAGCAACCATTCGCCAACTTGCATTGGGAGACCAGACGATGTTGATCGTGACTCATGAATTATCGTTTGCAAAAGAAGTAGCTGATCGAATTATCTTCATTGATCAAGGACAGATCGTGGAGCAAGGAAAGCCAAAAGATATATTTGAAACACCACAAATGGAGCGAACAAAGCAATTTTTGGAAAGATTTAGTCAGTTGTGATTTCCATGTTAAATAAGTATACTATTTATAATTAGTAGATCTGAAAGGTACTGGTGTGGAAACTCCCGAGATAACTTCTGCGACCAACGAGCGTTCGGTGTTTGGCGGGAAGATCGCAGTCGCCGTGCTTCTTTTGGT
Organism: Shimazuella sp. NTD250; assembly: GCF_059510375.1. Taxonomy (NCBI): domain Bacteria; kingdom Bacillati; phylum Bacillota; class Bacilli; order Caryophanales; family Thermoactinomycetaceae; genus Shimazuella; species Shimazuella sp. NTD250. The sequence goes on from NZ_JCAJZS010000003.1 coordinate 181,997, forward strand.
TGTGGTGGTTGTATTCCTTTTTCCGTTGTCTGGAATAGGATTTGCCTTTCTTCTCCTTCTGGTCCTCGCGGCAGCTGCTGTGTGGTTTGGAGGCTTCCATACCTACAAGAGTAAGCCGAAGAACTAGAAAGAGGCTCGGACCCCCCAGTCCGAGCCGTCGAAATTTATGTAGGAAACGATAAATATTAAGGCTGAGCATACAATTGCTTAGCCTTATTGCTTTTGCGATCCACTTTCTAGATAAAAGAGACCTGCGGAGATTAAGTCTACTTCGATCCGTGGATGATATTGCCAGATACATTCTCTTTGGCGTGCTGTTTTTGTTGATTTTTGCTCATCCGTTTGTTTTGCTTCGTCAGGAAAATAGGTATTTACTTGTTCTAGTTCCTCTTTCAGCCGCTTTTGGGCATCTTCCGCCCATCCATGATCTTCTTCTGTCAATTCTTCGGTAAGGAAATATTCGATTTCTCCAACAGCTTCTTGTATGGTCATGCGGGGGCTTAATGTATACCTTTTTTCTGGAAGCTTGAGTGTCCATTTATACTGATGGAGTTCATCTGCAAAATTGGTATTAATTTGACCAGTTTGCAAGTTGATACCATAAGACGATACTCGATCTTTTTTCTGATCACAGACATAGGAAATCAGAAAATGCACAGATAGCCAAGGTGTGTAGCCTTTTGATTGAGAAGAATACTGGGACCAGCCTGAAGGTTCTTGATAGAGACGGACAAATTTACCTTGTTTCTGAGCGGATCGTAACAGTTGTCGAAACCTTGGTGATCCATAAAAAAGGTATTCTGCTCGTCTATCTTCAGGTGGATTTTCAGGGTCAAAAACAAGGCAGAGTTGCAGGGGATTTGCTGGTAAATTCATTTTTTCTACATACATCCAATAATAGGGACGATTGACCAAATCTTTATCTGCTTCTATAGATAATTGAGTATGTAGATAGAAAGGAGTAGATTCCATAATTCGGCAACCATTGGTTTCTAGGTATCTTTCGGTAAAATTTCTTAGTGCTATTTGGTCCACAGTAACTCCTCTTTCTTATCATTCTCCTGAAGGTGCTCCTCTTTCACGTTTTGGAAGCGATCCCCGATTTGACTGAGTTGAATTCGAATTTCTTCATCGGTTTTGCTTTTTATCATAATATCCATCAGATTTTTTTCTAAGGAAGTGTCCTTTTCTAGACTCTCTAAAATGGTTTCCAGCTCACCGATAACGGACTCAAAAAGTGCTATTTTCTCATGAAGCAGCCATATGATATGTTCTTCAATTGTCCCGATCGTAGCAAAATTGTAGATATGGACATCATTTTTTTGACCTAAACGGTGAACGCGTCCAATGCGTTGTTCTACTCTCATCGGATTCCAAGGCATATCGTAATTGATGATATGATGGCAAAATTGAAGATTGATTCCCTCGCCTCCGGCTTCTGTTGCGATCATGACTTGAGCTCTTTTTTGAAAAATCTCCATCATGTAATCTTTTTTATTTCGATTAAATCCACCTCGAAAAGGTACAGCATGTATTCCTTTCGCTGCCAGTGCCCGCATCAGCATTTCTTGGGTTGCACGATATTCTGTGAATAAGATTACTTTATCGTCCAAACCGCTAATTAAGTTAACCGCTGCTTCTACTTTGGAAGAAGTCGTCACTGCACGTAATAAGTGAATCAAATGATTCACTTCAGGAGGTATAGATGCTTCTTCTCCATTGCCTTTTTGGAATAATTTAAAAAGCGTTAAAAAGACAGCATCACGGCTACTGCATACTTCTTTTTGTAAAACGAGCAATGATAACATACTCTTGAGATCAGCGGCAGAAGAGTAACGATCTCTGACAAAATCGCTCACCCCTTCATACAATGCCTTTTCTTCTGGAGTAAGTTCGATAGGGATGGTTTGGACAATCCGCTCTGTAAGGGGAAGATTGCTCTCTTTACGTCGATTACGGATCAAGACGCGGCTGATTTCTTGACGCAGTTGCCCTTCATTTTTTGCTAAGCGTTTTCCGGCAACATAATCTTTGTTAAAACGAGATTCGTTGCCAAGCTGCCCTGGTTTTAAAAGGGAAACGAGATTATATAGTTCTTCCATTTCATTTTGTACAGGTGTTGCAGTCAATAGTAAGCAATACTTTTTTTGCATTTCACTGATAAACTGCCAGTTTTTTGTTCGGCGATTTTTTAATTTGTGTGCTTCATCCACTATTAACAAGTCGTAGGGTTGAGAAAGAACTACTTCCCGATGAGGATCACGCTTCGCTGTATCCATCGAAGCGACCACAATATCATATTTATCCCACATCCATGCTTTTTTTTGTGCGACTGCTGGAATTTGAAATTTTTGGTTTAGTTCTCTTGTCCATTGTAAAACGAGTGAAGAAGGTACAAGGATCAATACTTTTTGTACCAAACCACGTATGAGATATTCTTTTAAAATCAACCCTGCTTCGATGGTTTTACCCAAACCGACTTCGTCAGCAAGAATCGCCCTGCCTCGCATTTCTTGGATGACCCGTTTGGTGACATCAATTTGATGAGGAAGTGGCTCTATCCCTTGAAGTTGATTTAGGCATAAAAGGGTGTCGAATTCAGGTACAGCAGTAACTTTGGCAGCTTCGATGGCAAGCTGAAACCGATCCCAGTTTGCCCATCCAGAATCTGTTTCAACTTGGTCTTGGAAAATAGGTAACCATTCCCGATGGAAACGAATCGGAGGTGTATTCATTTCTCTCCTCCATTTGGATAATTAGTATCTGATGTAGTATGAGTTGTTTTTTGGTAAATAATGCATGATAGAATGAAATAGTGAGGCAAGTTGGAGATATTTGATTCGGGTTCGAAATACATTGTAACTAGTAGTTGGAGTGAGTGATTAGCTGATGGGGAGAGGTGAAAAACGGAGATACGTGTGGATATGATGCTGGAATGCAAGTGAATTAACATGGAGATAAGAAAGCTTATTTTTGCAACTACTTACATATCGATCCATAGGATGAGTATGTAAGTAGTTGCTGGTCAACACTATACTGTTTAACTAAGTTGCTTCGACTTGAAGAAGACCATGGTGAAGCACAGCGTTGCTATTCCAAGAGAAGCGTACCAAGAACCTAGATACCCAAGATATGCTCCGCTTAGCTGACCTGTAAGGATGCCTAGTCTCCAAAGTAGAAGGAGAGTGGAGTATCCTTCTGTTTGTTTTTCTTTGTCAGCTTTTTCTTGGGTGATATTCTGAAAGCAGAGGTATCCTCCGCTTGTACTTGTCCCAAGAAGGGTACCAGTGATCAAAAAGCCCAGATAGGCAAACTGATCGAAGTGTGGAGAGAAGATAAGTCCCATAAGACCCAGCATCAGACAAATCAGACAGATGGAGATGACGAATCGATTACCTTTTTTCTGTGTCAGGTAGCCGAAAAATGACATCGATCCAATTCCAATCCATTGTCCGATGACTAGAACAACTGGGTTTACTCTATTTGTAATCAGGTAGAGACTCCCTGATACAAGGAGCATCCCCTGTACGATTGCTAGAAAAAATGCAGAACGGATGGCTTTGAGCACGTTATCCCCTGTCCAATTTCTCCAACTCTTCCAAGATAGCTTCCTATATGTTACTTCCGATTTTGGGAAATTATCGAAGTAGAGCAGGAAAAAAGCGAGAATAGAAGTTCCGATGCCTAATGCCCAAGAGAGCAAGCCAAGATGACTTGTTCCGAGGGAAACCCCGATTAGCTCTCCAATTTTTTCAGCAGATCGGATGAATGTTTGGAAGAAACCTCTACGTTTTCTTTCTGATCCTTCCAAAAAGGATTGTTCCATCAGGGAATTGCTTTTGGGAATGAACAGAGCAAAAGCAATCGCATGGATGGATTGAGCTAGAAAAAATACTGCAATCGCTTTGTAGTAAGCACCAATAAGGTAAAGGACTTGGGAACATACAAAGAGACCTACTGCGCCCAATGCTACATTCCTATGTCCTTTTACTCGGAGAGCCAGCCATGTAGCCAGCCAATTTCCTAGAGGCAGGAAAGTGCACTGGAAAAACGTGAATGCTGCTACTACTACACCGACACTCAACCCGATTCGATCCAGCTGAATGGGAAGCTGGATCAGACTGATGGTTGATCCAAGAATGAACAAAATTCTTGTGATGATAATAAATCTCATGTTCTTCCTTAAGTGGGAAATGAAATCTGTATTTATTGTAAACAATTATCTGAAAACTATCAAATTAAAGAGAGAATAGCGTTTGACTGAAAAAGACGTACTTTCTTATAAATAAAGCATGCAAATGATCGGTTTTTATGGCACAATGGAGGGGACAAATACATAACTTTGACGGTTGAAGACGAGAGGAGAGACCATTCCCAAGTATTGTTGGGTGTTGGCGCCGAAGGAGCAAACCTTTACAGGTGAATCTCTCAGGCAAAAGGAGGCTCGTCGGACGTCACTCTGGAGAGCGCTCTTTATGAGCCGCCAAAGGGGCATGTCCACTCAAGGACAGAACTCTCAGGTACCAAGGACAGAGGAATTCTTTATGAGATAAGGAATTTCTCTGTTTTTTTTGATGGAAATGATTTGGAGGTGCAAGGATGACAGCATTAAAACGAACAGCCCTTTATTCGGTATATAAAAATGAAGCAAAACTAGTTCCTTTTGGTGGATGGGAGATGCCCGTTCAATTTTCCAGTATTAAGGATGAACACGAAGCAGTTCGAACACGTGCTGGACTATTTGATGTCTCTCATATGGGGGAAGTGGAGATCACGGGAGAGGATGCAAAGAAATTTGTAAATCGCGTGACTACCAACGATATTCATAAACTGACGGTAGGTCAGGCTCAGTACTCCTTGCTTTGTTACCCAGATGGTGGAACAGTTGATGACTTATTAGTGTATCAAACGCAGGAAAATGGATTTTTGCTCGTTATCAATGCATCCAATATCGATAAAGATATTGCTTGGTTAAAAGATCAACTCCAAGATGATCAAGTAACGATTGTAGACCGTTCCCTAGATACGGCATTACTTGCTTTGCAAGGACCTTTTGCAGAGGAAATTTTACAACGTTGTACGACTTTTGATCTGGCGATTTTGTCTTCCTTTCAATTTGCTATGAACATCGATATATGTGGAATTCGAACTTTGGTCTCTCGTTCAGGTTATACAGGGGAAGATGGTTTCGAACTATATGTAAATGCAAAAGATGCAGAGAAGCTCTGGAAACAACTGCTTCAAGCAGGTGAGGAATATCAGTTAGTTCCTTGTGGACTTGGAGCAAGAGATACTTTGAGACTGGAAGCAGCATTACCCCTCTATGGACAAGAATTATCGGCTCAGATTTCTCCTTTGGAAGCAGGATTGGGATTTGCTGTGAAGTTAGACAAGGGAGCGTTTATTGGATCAAATGCGTTACTTTCTCAGAAAGAAGCAGGAGTAAAGCGGAAAAAAGTTGGAATTGAAATGATCGACAGAGGAATTCCTCGAAGTCACTATTCCATTTATATAGAAGATCAACTAGTAGGAGAAGTGACTTCTGGAACACAATCCCCATTGACCAAACGAAATATTGGTTTAGCTCTTATTGATTCATATTTTGCTCAGATGAACCAAATAGTAGAAGTAGAGATCAGAGGAAAACGAGTGAAAGCAAAGCTTGTACCAACGCCATTTTACAGGAGGGCAAGAGGATGAAACAGCGCTATCTACCAATGACAGAAAAAGATCGTACTGAGATGCTTGCAACTATTGGGGTAGATACAGTAGAAGATTTATTCCATGAAATCCCTGTTAGTGTTCGTTTTCAAGGGGAGATGAATTTACCTGCTCCCATGGCGGAATCCACATTAGTTCGTCATATGCGGCAGTTAGCAAGTAAAAATATATCCACTGATACACATGCTTCTTTTCTTGGTGCAGGCGTATATGACCATCATATTCCAAGTGTAGTCGGTCATGTTATTTCCCGTTCTGAGTTTTATACCGCATATACTCCTTATCAACCGGAAATCAGCCAAGGAGAGCTTCAAGCGATCTTTGAGTTTCAGACAATGATCGCAGAGCTAACAGGTATGGATGTTGCCAATTCCTCCATGTATGATGGTCCAACAGCACTAGCAGAAGCAGCAAATCTCGCAACAGGAGTCACAAAGAGAAAACAGATTCTCGTCTCTCGCACCGTTCATCCAGAAGCACGAGAAATTCTTCAAACCAATTCTCATGGATTGGGTTATGAAATCATTGAAATACCTTATAAAGATGGGATAACAGATACTTTAGCATTAGAAGAATTAGTGAGCTCTCAAACAGCGGCAGTCATCGTCCAATCTCCTAATTTCTTTGGTCATTTGGAAGATTTGACAGCCATTGAGAAACTAGCTCATCGGGTTAAAGGTTTATTGGTTGTCAGCAGTAATCCCAATTCATTAGGAATGTTAAAACCACCTGGCAAATATGGAGCAGATATCGTAGTTGGTGATGCACAACCACTTGGTATTTCGGCTTCTTTTGGCGGACCACACTGTGGATTTTTTGCTACTACCAAAGCTTTGATGCGTCGTATTCCCGGTAGAATTGTTGGAGAAACAGTAGATGAAGATGGAAACCGCGGCTTTGTTCTGACCTTACAAGCGAGAGAACAACATATTCGCCGTGACAAAGCGACATCTAATATCTGTTCCAATCAAGCCTTAAACGCCTTAGCAGCATCTGTCTATATGAGTGCGATGGGGAAAGAGGGAATGCAAGAGGTAGCGAGACAAAATTTCCACAAAGCTCATTATGCCAGACAAGAATTAAGTAAGATCGATGGCGTAGAAGTAGTTTTTTCTACACCATTCTATAATGAGTTTGTTGTTCAATTATCCAAACCGATCAAAGAGATCAATCACAAATTGCTTTCTTTCGGGATTATCGGTGGTTATGATCTTGGCACTTCTTATCCAGAATTAGCAGACCATATGCTCCTTGCGGTTACAGAAGAGAGAACAAAAGAAGATATTGCAGCGCTATGTCAGGCATTGGAGGAATTATTGGTATGAAAGCACACAAATCTCTCATCTTTGAATTGAGTCGTACCGGACGAATTGCCCATAGTTTTCCAGCACTTGATGTCCCAGAAGTAGAAGCGTTACCAAATGAATATGCACGAGAAGCAGCGGCAGATCTGCCAGAGGTGTCTGAACTCGACCTCATGCGTCACTACACTGAACTTTCGCGGAGAAATCATGGGGTGGACAATGGATTTTATCCACTGGGTTCCTGTACGATGAAATACAACCCAAAAGTGCATGAAGATGTTGCAAGGCTATCAGGTTTGGCGAAAATTCACCCTTATCAAGCAGAAGAAACGGTACAAGGAGCCTTACAGATTTTGTTTGAATTACAACAAGATTTAGCTGAAATAACAGGTATGGATGGAGTTACCTTACAATCAGCTGCAGGAGCCCAAGGGGAATGGACCGGATTGATGATGATAAAAGCTTATCATCAAAGTCGAGGGGAAGGCTTGCGAAACAAAGTTATCGTACCAGACTCTGCACATGGTACCAATCCTGCAAGTGCTACAGTTGCTGGGTTTGAAACCATTACTATTCCTTCTAACGAAAAAGGGCTCGTAGATGTGGCTGCTCTTCAAGAAGTATTGGGTGATGATACAGCTGCTTTAATGCTGACAAATCCTAATACACTTGGACTTTTCGAAGAAGAAATCGTAGAGATTGCTAGGCTTGTGCATGAAGCAGGTGGTCTACTTTATTACGATGGAGCAAATGCCAATGCGATATTAGGAATTTCTCGGCCTGGTGACATGGGCTTTGATGTTGTGCATCTCAATTTGCATAAAACATTTACGACACCACATGGTGGAGGAGGTCCTGGAGCTGGACCAGTTGGAGTGAAAAAAGATTTGGTTCCCTTTTTGCCAAAACCTCTTGTTGCAAGAAGAGAAGATGGAACCTATTATTTGAAAACCGACTTACCTAATTCTATTGGCAGGGTAAAAGGATTTTATGGTAACTTTGGGATCTTAGTGCGAGCTTTTGCTTATATTCGGACGATGGGAGCTGTAGGTCTTCGCCTAGTGTCCGAAAATGCAGTACTAAATGCGAATTACATGAAAGCAAGATTAAAAGACTATTATGATCTGCCATTTGAGCAGGTTTGTAAACATGAATTTGTCCTTTCTGGTAATCGTCAGAAAAAGTCAGGTGTTCGTACCTTAGATATAGCTAAACGATTACTTGATTTTGGTGTTCATCCACCGACTATTTATTTCCCGCTCATTGTAGAAGAATGTTTGATGATTGAACCAACAGAAACAGAGAGTAAAGAAACACTCGATCACTTTATCGATACCATGATCCAAATCGCCAAAGAAGCAGAAGAAACACCTGAAATGGTACAAGAAGCACCCCACCATACTTTAGTGAAACGACTTGATGAAGTACTTGCTGCCCGTAAGCCAAAACTGAGATGGAGCCGAAATTAAAGAAACAGCCGGGATTATGATTCCGGCTGTTTTTTCTTTTGAAGAGAGGGAAAGTATAAGGTTGACAAAAAGGTTAATACTGCAAATACACCAACACCCCAAAACACGGTATGCAGAGCAGTTTGCAGCCCATTCTGAAGTAAGTGCAGAGCTTCCTCACTCAGTTGGCCTTTTTTGACAGGGTCTAATAAAATATTAGCTGCGTCGATTGAAGAGAGTTTTAGATTGTTTGTATGATGCTGATCTAAATAGTATTTCAATTGAAAATTGAGAACCCCGCCAAGAATTGCGGTTCCTAGTGTTGTGCCAACAGATCGCATAAACATACTAGAAGCAGTTGCTACCCCTCTCATCTCCCAACCAACGCTGCTCTGGATGGAAATCGTAAAAGTAGAAGTAGCAAACCCCATTCCAACCCCGATTACAAATGAACCTATTCCAGCCCAAATAGGGCCTTTACTCGGATCGAGTGTAATAAAAAAGAGGGAGCCCAAAATAAGAAAAATCCCACCAAGAATAGCAGTGTAACGGAATCCTATTTTTGGAAACAATTTTGCAGTAGCACTTGCGGCGATTGGCTATCCTACTGACATAGCTGTCAGGGCAAATCCAGCAACAAGTGCAGAAGATCCCATGATTCCTTGAACGTAGGTAGGTAAGAAACTTGCCAATCCGATCATCGATGCACCTGCTAGTAGAGTGGATACATTTGCTACCGCGATCAGTTTATTTTTCCATAAAGATAGTGGAATCATTGGAGAAGTCGCTTTTGTTTCCCACCAGAGAAAAATTGCGATCGTAATGACAAATACAACAAATAAAGAAATAGTAGGAGAAGAGATCCAACCCCAGTTAGAACCACCCTCAATCAAAATAAGCATCAAAGCGGAAATAGAAATGGAAAATAGACTCGCACCAAGGTAATCAATCAATGGCTTTTTCTTTTCCACTTTTTCATGTAGGTACAGCTGAATCCCAATTAAACTGGCGATGCCAAGTGGGATATTGACCCAGAACACCCAAGCCCAGCTTACATATTGGACAATCAATCCACCAGCAAGGGGACCTATTACCGAAGAAATTCCCCAAACACTAGATAAATAGCCTTGAATCTTGGATCTCTCTTCTAACGAATACAAATCTCCCACTAATGTTGTCGCAATCGGCATCACAGCTCCAGCACCGATCCCTTGGATAAATCGATAAAAAATGAGCAATCCCATCGATGTGGCCAGTCCACACAAAAGAGAACCTACTAAAAAAATGGCTGTTCCAATCAAAAAAACTGGCTTTCGTCCAAATAAATCAGACAGCTTTCCATATATAGGAGTGGTGACTGATTGCATGAGTAAAAATGCTGAGAAAACCCAGCTATAAGCAGAAAAATTGCCTAATTCTGCTACTATTTCAGGTACAGCTGTTGCTACTATTGTGGATTCGATGGATATCATAAACATCGTAATCAACAAAAAGACAAATACACGTGTTCGTTTTGTTTTTTTGCTGGACTCCGAAAAGGGTTCTGTTTGTGTATAAGATGTCATGGTCTTGTAACCTCGTTTCATTTGCGAAAAGACATATAAGTATTCTAACCCCTTATCATGATATAACATTTCTACTCGCGAAAAAATAAATTTCGACCTACATAAAATTTGTTTAAACTTCCGTTTTTATTGCAATTGAACATTCCGATATTTAAGATAAATGTAGATAGAAAACACTCGAATCATGGAGCGACAATGTTACTGTTGGGCATTTTCCAGTTCGCATGGACTTACAGAATAAAGCAACTGACGGTGTACCCTGTCCTCCAAACTTCCAAGTGGGGAAGTTTGGATAGCTTTTCAACACTAGCATATAGCATAATCAACATGCTTTTGCTATCTCACCTAGGAATTGCTGCGATTTCTGCTGTGTCAGCAGTGCTGATCGTACAGCTTTTTTGCAGTGCTTTCGACAATGCCATCAATGAAGTGGCTCGTTCGTTGATCGGACAGTCGACCAGTGAAGAGAAAAAAAACTTCCCAGAAAGTCTGAAGAAGTTGAAAAAACTGGTTGCTAGTGGTGATCAAGAAACGCTGCTTGTACAAACCGTAAGTATCAACGCTGTAGTGCTCACAGCGATCCTTGGGGTTTTGGTGGGTTTACTGGCTGCTGTCTTTCCAGTGCAAATCCTGCGATTTTCTGGTACAGAGGAGACAGTAGCGGTATATGGCGCTTCCTACTTCCAAATTGTTGGAGGATGTATCGGATTGACCTTTCTTGTATCGGCCATGAAGTCGATCTTTCAAGGAACTAAGCAAATGGGGATCAGCGCTACCAGTGGTGTGATTGGGAACATCACCCATGTAGTTGCTGGGACTCTAGGGGTATATCTTCTAGGATTTGGCCTTGAAGGTGTCGCTTGGGCAACGATTCTAGGGCGCATAGTAGAGATGGTTTTCTTGCTGAACAAGCTCCGTGAGGGAGTATTTGCAAGAAAACTGGCGTTTTCAGGGCCGATTTGGGATGTTCAGAAGTATCTCCTCAAGAAAGCATTCCCGAAATTGGAAAATATGCTGATCTATCGTGTGAGCATGGGAGTCTTTTGGCATATTCTTCAAGGATATGGAGAAGTGACACTGCCTGCCAAGCGCATTTCTGATACGATCAGCGATATTGCCTTCGCCTTTCTTGCAGGACTAGGATCGGCCGTTAATTACCATGTGTCTAAATCATATGGGAACGCTGACTTCTCCTTGGTAAGGCGGTACACATGGAGTACGGTCAAGTTTGTTGCAGGTGTAGTTGTTGTGGTGGGGACTATCCTTATCCTCACGGGAGAGAGTATCGCATCATTCTTTTTCTCCGACAATACACAAGTAGTGGAAATGACAGGGACATGGATCATCTTTCAGATGATCAACGAATTGGTCTCACTTCCTTCTATGATCGTACAGAGATCATTGGATGGCGTACAGGCGACCAAAATTTTTCGGAAGAGTGGCCGATGGTCTAACTTCGTGTTTCTAGTTTCCCTTTGGATCGCACACTCGCTAGGTGCAAGTCTCCTTACCATCATGACCCTGGATTCTGTGTTCTGGTTCATGCAGATGGCCATTTTCACTCGATACTTTTACTCTGGTGAATGGGAGCTGCCCAAAAAAAACAAGTAGAGTACAGACATGCAGTCTGTGCAAATGGTTGTCTCGTTCACACAAAGACCCTCAGAGCAAGTGATTCGCTCTGGGGGACAAATATTTTTATAGGCGATTGAAATAAATGCTATCCGAGATATGCTTCCAGCATCCAGTTGTGTTTTTCAATTTTGGTAAGAATACCAGTTAATATATCGGCGGTTGGGTAATCTTTTGTTTCATCTGCTGCATGAATCGCTTCCCGTAGCTCGCTAGTCAATTGTTGAAAGTCACTTACTAATTGTTGCACCATTTGATTAGTTGATTCGTTTCCATTTGCTTCTTTCAAACTCGCTTTTGCTAAAATATCTTGAAAAGTAGCAACTGGTTTACCACCAATAGCTAATAGTCGTTCTGCTAGTTCATCGAGAATTTCATCGGCTTCCCGGTATAGCTCTTCGAATTTTGCATGCAACTCAAAAAAAGTGCTCCCTTTTATATACCAATGGTAGTTGTGAAATTTGGTATAGAGTAGGCTCCAATTCGCTACTTGTTTATTTATTGCGTCTTGTACAGATTGATTCATCATTTGACTCCTTTCTGTATTATCCATACATTAGCTATGCCCACAACAGTATCTCCTGATTCTTGATAACATTGGGACGGAAACAGTATTTTCTGATATACTCTGATCAAGATAAAAAGGAGACTAGGTTACAATGCTTTGGAGATATATCCCTTATGAGAGGAAAGACCCTTATTGGAATATGGCGATCGATGAAGCTATCCTGATCGCGCATCGGGAAAATCGGGTGCCTCCTACACTGCGCTTTTATGGATGGAGCCCAGCGACTTTGAGTATTGGATATTTTCAACGATCCTATCGACAAATCGATCATGACAATAGGAAAAAATTAAACTTAGGTTTTGTTCGCAGAATAACAGGTGGCAGGGCAGTATTTCATGATCGAGAATTAACTTATAGTGTTGTACTTTCTGAAAAGAACGAACTTGTTTCTTCTTCTGTTCAAGAAACATACCGAAAATTAAATCAAGCTTTTACAGTAGGATTAGAAAATTTAAAGTTAAGTCTAAATCTAGAAACACCAAACTATATGCAAAGCAATACATCAGCTGCATGTTTTGATGCTCCGGGTTCTGGGGAATTTTTAATTGAAGGACGAAAAGCAATTGGGAGTGCACAAACTAGACAGCAAGGAGTTTTATTACAACATGGGAGCATCTTGCTAGATTTCGATTGGAAGACATTTGATAAAATTTTTTTATTTCCAAATGAAGAAAGTAAAGCACAGCTAGTAAGTAGAATGGGTACATTATCTCAACTTTTGAACAGAGATGTGAATCCAGACGAGGTAATTCGTGCTATTTATCATGGTTTTGAAGAAGGATTAGGGATTACTTTTCAAAGAAGTAATCTTACTACATATGAATATCAACTGGCAGAACAATTAGCAGCGGAAAAGTATCGCACAGAGGCTTGGAACTTTAAGAGATAATCGATAATTCGAATCCTACCATTATTGTTGACATTCCTATTATTATGGAGAAACATCGAAAGGAATGAAAAAAAGCGTGGCTATTTATGCAATAAGTGATCTTCACCTTTCTTTTAATAAATCTGTAGATATCGATCAAATAGATCCAGAAAACGATATAACTAAACCAATGGAGCTTTTTGGGTGGGAGAAACATTATGATCATATCCGAGATAATTGGAGAAAGCTGATAAAGGATACAGACACAGTTTTGATCCCTGGTGATATAAGCTGGGCATTGAAGCTAGAGACAGCACAGAACGATTTACAATGGATAGGGCAGTTACCCGGTCGCAAAGTTCTCTCTCCTGGAAATCATGAGTATTATTATCACAGTAAAAATAAAATCAGAAAAGCTCTTCCTTCCGATATGGAATGGATAGATGCAGATTATACAGTGGTGGAAGAAAAGGTTATTTGTGCAACAAGAGGTTGGACATTGCCAACTGATCGAAATTTTGATGAAACAGAGGATCGAAAAATTTATGATCGCCAAATCGGTCGTTTACGTCTGTCGTTAGAAACAGCAGTTGCCAAACAGTTTGGAAAAGATATCATTGTAATGCTCCACTATCCTCCTCTTAATAAAAATGGGGCAAATTCTGGATTCTGGGAGTTAATGAAACAATACAACGTAAAATATTGTATTTATGGTCATCTTCATGGAAAAGCAATTCATGAGGCAGTTGAAGGCAACATTGATGGAATTCAGTTGAAATTAGTTTCTTGTGACGCCCTGCAATTTTGTCCGATAGTGATTATGGACTAAATAAATACTACTCTTCTTTCTGTACAGTCCCAATCAATTCCCACTATTCCGCATAAGGTAAAGATAGTAGAAGAAGGGTGGGGAGTTTCGATGGCTTGTACAAATACGAATATTCTTGCCAATGGTGGATTTCGTCATGGTTTAGCTCCGTGGACAGGGGTCAATGTAAAACTTGTCCATAATCCTGTATACAAAGGTGATGCATCCGTTTTACTTCAAAACGGCAGCGTACTAAAACAGAAACAACCTATCACCATTGAAAAAGGTTGTGCGTATTATTTTTATTTTCGTTTGCTTAATGCAACAGCTGGCGGTAAGGAAGCAAATTTATTTGCCACTGTATCGTATTTAGATAAAAATGGAAAAATTCTACGATCTACACCTCTACAAATATTACTCCCAAAAGCAAGCAAACTAGCCTTTAAATCTTATTTTGATATTGTTCCTCCACCTCCTTCTAGGACTAGAAATGTCGCTGTTTCTTTTTCTGGGGTGAACGGGAAGATATTTGTAGATTATATCCGGCTTGCAGCTCATACTGTATAGTGTAATTATTTTGCTTTCGGTGGAAGGTTTATTTGTGATAAAATAGTAGGTACTATTTATAAAAAGAAGTTTCAGGGGGTTTTACTTACATGCCAACGCCTAGCATGGAGGATTATCTGGAAAATATTTACAAATTAATAGATCAAAAAGGTTATGCCCGTGTTTCCGATATCGCAGAAGCGTTGGAAGTACATCCCTCATCGGTTACCAAAATGGTACAAAAGTTAGATCAAAACCAATATTTGGTTTACGAAAAATACAGAGGTTTAATGCTCACAACAAAAGGGAAAAAAATGGGTAAGCGATTGGTGCATCGGCATGAACTATTAGAACAATTTCTACGCATGATCGGAGTAAAAGAAGAATTCGTCTATGAAGACGTTGAAGGTATAGAACATCATCTCAGTTGGAATTCCATTACTTGTATTGAGAATTTAATGGAAATAATCGAAAAGAATAAAACAGTAAAAGAACAACTACAAATGGCACCTAAAACTGAGGATTATGAGGACTTGGAAGACCTTAAATCTCAGGAGAAAATCATCCCCTAGACATTTCACATTCTAGGGGATTTTTTTCTACATATATTTGTTATAAACGTAGGAGGTGTAAAGCATGTGGGCAGATGCCGTGTTTGAAGGTGGGGGAGTAAAGGGAATTGGCTTGGTTGGTGCTTTATGTGTAGCAGAAGAAAAGGGATATAAATGGAAACGAATCGCAGGAACATCTGCTGGATCTATATTAGCAGCACTCTTGGCAGCTGGTTACTCTGGACAAGAATTATATGAAATTATGATCAATAAAAATTTTGCTGATTTTTTGGCACCTACTTGGTATGACTATATTCCCTTTCTTGGTCCTAGTGCGAGACTTTGGTTTAAAAAGGGGCTTCATCCAACAAATCGATTGGAAAAATGGCTGGAACAATTATTAGCACAAAAAGGTGTATGCACCTTTAAAGATTTTGAAAAAAAAGAGACGAGACTTCATATCATCGTTTCTGATATCACTTTAGAAAATCTTCTTGTCTTTCCTCAAGATTTAGCAGTGTACGGTCATGATCCCGCACATTTTTCCGTTGCTAAAGCAGTGAGTATGAGTTGCAGCATCCCTTTCTTCTTCGAACCAGCTCGGTTGGAGAATAAAGGAATTAATAAGACTTGTTACTTAGTAGACGGAGCTGTTTTGAGTAATTATCCAATTTGGTTGTTTGACTCTGACAATCCTGAATGGCCGACATTTGGTTTTCGTTTGACTTCCGATGATCCTCCAACAGGGCACAACATCGATAGTCCACTCTCTATGTTTAAAGCTCTACTAGAGACAATGATGGATGCACATGATAATCGCTATATTCGAGAACAGGATCAAGTTAGAACCATTACTGTACCTGCCTTGGATGTTAAATTAACTGATTTTTCAATAGATATGAAAAAGCGAGAAGCATTGTTTCAATCTGGTGTCAAAGCAGCGGAAAATTTCTTTACGAAATTCACCTTTTCTGGCTATCTGGAAATGCGAAGCAAAGCAGATTTGGCTGATGATTCTAGGAGAAGACGTTTTACAGGATAGTTAGAAAAAAGTCTGAGTTCAAAAATGAGAACTTAGACTTTTTATAATTCAACTTATTTACTGTTATTTTTTTCAGGCAGAAGAGCAGCAAATTTATCAAATGCTTTGGATTCGTTTGAACTAGAGACCATTTGAATTCCCATTTCCTGAATTCGTTTGTAAGCTTCATCAAGTTTTGTTTGTAGTATGTTATTAGTATTTAGAGATGTTTCTAATTGTCCTTTTAAGTTATCTCTTTCGGCTTCAAGAATTCGTTTATCAGCTTCTACTTCTTTTTTCATCGCTGCCTCACGGATTGCAAGTACTCTTTTGATTTCTGCACTAGCTTTTGCATCTGCTTCTGTTTTAACTTCTTGAAGTTTAACTGGAAATGCTTCTACTTCTGCTTCTAATTTTTCTACTTTCTGTTCACGTTTTTCTACTTCTGTTTGGCGTTCGTTCAATGATTTTTTATGTTCGGCGAGTTCTGCGTTTTTGATTTCTAATTCTTGTTGGAATTCTTTTCTTTTAGCAGCAAGCTCATCTGCTAATTTATCGCTTTCGATTTTTTGACGTCTAGCAAAATCATAGGTAAACTCTTCATTTTCTCGCTTTTGCTTTTGGGATAATTCTTTAGCTTGCTCTTTTAGTAGCTGTTGATGTTCTTCTGTTTTTGTTTTTATGATAGTTTCGATTTCAGATAGTTTATTTTCGGCAGTTTCACGAGCATTAATCAGCTCATTTTCTTGAGCTAACTTTAATTCTTGATGAGCATCTACTAGTGCAGCTAATGTATTCGCTTGCTTTTCGATTCCAAACAAATCTTTTAGTTCTGTCTCTTTTAGAGCGATTGCATCCTTGATCGTTTCCAGGTTTTTGGATTCTGTTGCGATATCTTCCCCGATTTTTCCTAGTACTTGATTGATGGATTTGTTCAGATCAGTGATTTTGTCTTCCATGCTCACTTCTACGAGAGTATCGGCTTTTTTTATCGTTTCAACTGCTTTTTTTTGTGTAGTTTCTTGTTCAGCTTTTAATTTTCCTTTTTCAAGATCAGCAATTTGTTTTTCTGCTTGGCGGAGTGCTCCAAGAATAGTTGCTTTTGTATCTTTCTCTGTGATTTTACCCATGATGTCGCTCCCTGCTTAAAATGGAATCATATGTACGCTTTTTTAATATAGTACAAACATTCGTGAAAGTCAATTTAGATATCATAAGATAATTGATTGTTTTGTTACAAAATCGTAAACCTCCTGTGAAAAGTAGAGATCAACTCTAACTTCACAGGAGGTTTACGATTTAACTGCTTTTTTTCTTACCATCAATCACACGAAATGGGTATTTTTTGCGCTTTTTTGCCTTCGTCGCTGATTTTGGTTTCCTACCTGGTGTGGAAAGCTTAAAAAGCCATTTTGGTGGAAATTTATATAGATATATAACAGCTGCTATAAATGCTAAAAAAACAAGTGTTGGGACAGTATTTTGAATCAGCTCGGCCACTAAAGCAATACCGATAAACGAAAATATTATCCAGGTAACCAGTTTATTTGAGGTTTCCTTTTTCATGGATTTCGCATCCTTTCGCTTAGGTTTGGACAGATTCAGTAACCGTACTGGAGAGTTGTTTTTTTTCTACATATGCTTCATCTAATTCACGCATGCGCTTAAAAGCAGCAATTGCAACTTCTACTTGATCATCGTCCGGTTCACGAGTAGTTAGTTTTTGTAACCAGAGTCCGGGATAACCTAGATATTGCAAAACAGGGATGTTACGCGCTGAATTGGTTAATTTTAATACTTCAAAAGATAAACCGATAACAAGTGGTAATAGGAGCAGCCTCGTCAATACTCGGTCCCATACGGAATCATAAGTGAAGAAGGAATACACAATCACTCCAACAATAACAGTGAAAATCATAAAACTGCTTCCACAGCGATAATGTAAGGTAGAATATTTTTGTACATTTTGTACTGTTAATTCTTCTAAATTTTCATAGGTACTGATAACTTTGTGTTCTGCTCCATGGTATTGAAAAACTCGTTTCATGATGGGGGTTCTTGATATTGCCCATAAGTAACTGAGCAGCAGTATGGTTTTAATGCCACCTTCGATCAAGTTTTGCAGGATCATATTTTTGACATAAGGATCGAAGATCCAACTTGCAAGTGCCGCTGGCAATAAGGTGAAAATAACTTTCCCCGCGATCAACGAAAGAACACCGACGATTGCAACACCAATCATCATTTCCAATTTTCCTGTCTTTTTTGTTTCTTCTTTTTCAATCGTAGTTCCTTCTTCATCTTGTTCATACATTTCAGTGGCATATTGCAGATGCTTGGCACCGCTTGCACTAGCTTCTATAAGCGAAACAATTCCTCTAATCAAAGGGATCCGCTTCAACATATTAACCCATGGTATATGTTTCTTTTCTAATTCTAATGTTTCTATTTTACCGTTTTTTCTTCTAACCGCAGTTACTTGTGTATTTCGTCCTCCGAACATGACTCCTTCAATAACAGCCTGTCCACCATAGGGGACAATTTTATCAGGCATATATACACCACCTTAAAATGAACATCCTTCTCTAACTTGAGCCAAAATAGATACAAATGATCCCAGCGAAGATATGTTTTGGCTGAAGCGTCCTTTGTGTTCTTTACAACAACGCGGAAGACATGCATATCAAGCGGGATTCAAATGAAATGTTAGTGAATTTGCAAATAGAGATCCTCATTAATTTCTCCTATTGTACCATATTTGCCTAGATTAATAGAGGTGGTGGCAATATGATAAGATATGGAAGAGACAAAGGAGGAAAATCAATGGCACGCATTTTGGTTTTACATGGTCCTAATTTGAACACATTAGGAAAGAGAGAACCTGAACATTATGGATCAGAGACACTGGAAGATGTCAATAAGCGTTTAGTGGAAAAAGCTCAAAAATGGGGTTGTCAAGTTGATACCTTCCAATCTAACATAGAGGGAGAGCTGATCAACCAAATTCATTCATCGGTTGATACATATGAGGCAATTATTATAAATCCTGGTGCTTATACACATTATAGTTATGCGATCTTTGATGCGATTGGGGCGATTTCTGTCCCAGTGATTGAAGTACATATATCTAACATCCACACTCGAGAAACATTCCGCCATACTTCTGTTATTGCTCCAGCATGCAAAGGTCAGATCGTAGGGTTTGGAACCCAAAGCTATGATTTAGCTTTGTCAGCAGTTCGAGAGTGGCTAGAAGGAGAATGAAGATGAATCAGCGAGTTGTTCGATTGCAAGATGTCATGAGGAAGCGAGAAATAGAAGCTTTGCTCCTTACAAACCGACGTAATTGTTATTACATAAGTGGTTTTACTGGATCATCTGGCGTGGTACTACTGACGAAAGATGATGCTTATCTACTTACAGATTTTCGCTATTTGTCACAAGTAAAAGAACAATCGCCTGATTTTACTGTTGTAGAACACCTAGGGAATCAAATGTATCCAAAAGTAGCAGAAACTTGTCGGAGTTTAGGTGTTTCTTCCCTTCATTTTGAATCGGAACATCTCTCCTATGCAGAGTATCAAGAACTTCGTACAGCTCTTGGGCATATTGATTTAGAACCATTAGAAAGTGTAGTGGAACAGATTCGAGGGCAAAAAGATGAAAAAGAATTATCATATATTCAAAAGGCGATTCATATTGCAGAAGATTCTTTTCGCCAATTACTGACAGAACTGAGACCTGGATGGACGGAAAAACAGGTTGCTCTCCGATTGGAATGGCTGATGCGTGAGCGTGGCGCAAGCGGGGTATCTTTTGATATGATAGTAGCTTCTGGAATTCGTTCCGCCCTGCCACATGGGGTAGCTTCTGATAAATCAGTAGAGAAGGGTGAACTGGTAACGTTTGATTTTGGATGTTATTATCAGGGATATGTTTCTGATATTACACGTACCATTTCAATCGGTCATTGTTCGAATGAACAGCGAACAGTTTATGAGATAGTACTTGCTGCGAATGAGAAGGCAATTGATGGTATCCTACAAGGAATGCGAGCAAGTGACGCTGATGCGATTGCTCGTGATTTTATTGAGCAAGCTGGCTATGCAGATTGTTTTGGTCATGGAACTGGTCATGGTATCGGATTGGATATACATGAGTTTCCACGACTTGGAATGACAAGCGACGATATTCTTCTTCCAGGTATGGTTGTTACAGTTGAACCAGGTATTTATTTAAAAGATCGATTTGGTGTGCGTATTGAAGACGATATTTTGATAACTCCAGAAGGAAACAAAGTATTAACGAGTTTACCAAAGGAATTAATTATTTTGTAAATGAAAAGGTGAATAGGCATTATGATTAGTGTAAACGATTTTAAAACTGGTCTCACGATTGAAATTGACAACGATGTATGGTCTGTCATTGAATTCCAGCATGTAAAACCGGGAAAAGGAGCAGCGTTTGTACGCTCTAAGCTGCGCAATTTACGGAGTGGAAACATCCAAGAAAAAACTTTTCGTGCTGGAGAAAAAGTGCAAAAAGCTCTTGTTGAAACTCATCGGATGCAGTATCTATATGAAAGTGGCGGCGAGTATACCTTCATGGATAATCAAACTTATGATCAGATTAGTCTTCCAGAAGAGCGTTTGGAGTACGAACTTAACTTTTTACAAGAAAATATGGAAGTCCAAATTGTTTCCTATAAAGGAGAAACAATTGGAATTCAGTTGCCAAATACAGTAGAACTTGAAGTAGTAGAAACAGATCCTGGTATCCGTGGTGATACTGCAACTGGTGGAAGTAAACCAGCAAAATTATCGACAGGGTTCTCTGTACAAGTTCCTTTGTTTGTGAACGTTGGAGATCGTCTCATTGTAGATACTCGAAGTGGAGCCTATATATCAAGAGCATAAAGGTAGAAATTTATTTGGAAGATCACGTGCAAAACGTGATCTTTTTTGGATAAATCGGTGAGTATACCGGCATTATTACTATCATTTTTGGGTAATTTAATTTCAAATACCACCACTTTTAGAGATACAGACTATGGTGTAATTGGTATTATTTTAGGTTATGTTATGATGGTTAAATAGGCTTTTAGATTTCTATTATGGAGGGTTTGGGATGAGTTCCATTCGTTTTGATTACGGGCATGCGCTTTCCTTTATGGAAGAAAAAGAACTGAGTCAATTAGCAGCAGAAGCAGAGTTAGCAGAAAGAAAATTACAGGGTGAAATGAAAGAAGCTGCTGGAGCAGACTTTCTTGGCTGGGTGAAATGGCCAGAGACATATGACAAAGAAGAGTATAGTCGTTTAAAAGAAGCAGCCAAACGAATTCGGGGAAACTCAGATGTTTTACTTGTGATAGGTATCGGTGGTTCCTATCTTGGAGCTCGTGCTGGAATTGAGATGCTGCATCATCGTTTTTACAACCAACTATCAAAAGATGTTCGCAAAGGTCCAGAAGTCTATTTCCTCGGTCATCATTTAAGCAGTGATTATGTACAAGATCTGTATTCTTTGCTGGAAGGAAAAGATGTTAGTATCAATGTTATTTCCAAATCAGGAACAACTACAGAACCAGCAGTAGCGTTTCGTATTCTTCGGGAATACATGGAGAAGCGTTATGGAAAAGAAGAGGCAAGTAAACGGATCTACGCGACCACAGACCGAGAAAGAGGGGCATTAAAAACCTTAGCAAATGATGAAGGATATGAGACATTTACGATCGATGATGATATTGGTGGCCGGTATTCGGTTCTTACCCCTGTAGGCTTGCTTCCGCTAGCTGTATCTGGATTGGATACGGATGCGATGCTAGCAGGTGCCGCCCAAGCGATGAATGATTATAGAGTAACAGATTGGAGTAAAAATAGCTGTTACCAATATGCAATCGCAAGGCAAGTGTTATACCGCAAAGGATATACAACAGAATTGTTCGTTACATACCAACCTGCCTTAGCTTATTTTGCTGAATGGTGGAAGCAATTGTTCGGAGAGAGTGAAGGGAAAAACCAAAAGGGAGTATTTCCTGCGTCTGTTCAATTTACAACAGACCTCCATTCTATGGGGCAATATATTCAACAAGGATTGCGAAATTTATACGAGACCGTCCTGTTTGTGGATAAATCTGAGCACCAGATCACGATTCCAAGTGATGCTCAAGACTTGGACGGGCTAAATTATTTGGCAGGAAAACCTATGGACTTTGTCAATGAAAAAGCGTTTGAGGGAACCCTGCTTGCCCACACCGAAGGCGGCGTTCCAAATCTCGTTGTACGAGTCCCAGAACTATCCAGCTATATCTTTGGTCAATTGGTCTATTTCTTTGAGAAAGCCTGTGGTATCAGCAGTTACTTGCAAGGTGTAAATCCTTTTGATCAACCAGGAGTAGAAGCATACAAACAGCACATGTTTGCATTATTGGGTAAACCAAAAAAATAATAACTCTTGTAGATAACCACTATTTGAAGTAAATAGTGGTTATTTTAAATCAAGATCTTAAAAGATTTCTTATTCGAATCACGAAGTTAATATTTTGGTTTCACATCGATGCTTGATCATATTTCACAGAATATTATATGTGTTATAATGAGATTAAACATGTAATCTCCCTTCGAGAGAAAGAGAGAAAATGAGATTGCATATTCAAAAGTATTTCCGATGGGCGAATCGAAATACCGTAAAGACGAATGTCATAGGAGCCTGTTTGGCTTTCTGGATTTCGTTCACAATCTTCGGTTCGAATCTATTGGTTGCACAAAAGATTGATAAGTCTTTTGTGTTTGTCGTTGTTCTCCTGTTTTATCTGCTGGGGAAAGACGCCACTTCTATTTCCGGTATCATTGGGCGAACAGTAAGCAGAAGACTTGTCTTGTTCATTGCTCTAGCAGTGATGACAGGTGGGACCATTGCTGTTTACTTTGTAAATAGTGTGGGCATGCTTGCATTGGTTTATATGCTAATGTCTATCGGGTATTTTCCTGCAATCAGCATTACAGCCAATCTTTATATGGATTTCCTAGCCGACGACAAGGACTCACGGAGTCGAGGTCGCAGTTTTTTTGGTACCCTCAATTTTGCGACATCGGCCTTTGGTTCATTCGCTATTCATTTGATCCTTCAGGGAATGGCAATGGTATGGATCTGCATTTCCCTCTCTGTTCTTCTTGTTGCAGCAGGTGTATTGATCTGTACAAAGGATGGTTTGGCAGTCAAGAAACATCCATGGAAGGTTCCTGACAGAAATATTTTGCCATTTTTCCCGCAAATCATCAACGTGAAATCGATTAACATTCCATGGGCCTACTCTCTAGTAGTGTGTTGTACATTGGCTACAAGGATGGCTCCTGTCTTTTTTGTGGATGAGTGGGTGGCTATCGCAATGATCTTCTGTGGAGATATGATCATTGCGGTGTGCGGGCCGATTCAGGTTTGCTTGTCTGAGTGGATGGACAACAAAGATACACTTGCAAAGAAACATATTGTTCAAGTTGTATCATTGGCTACCTTGGTTACACTGGCGATTGCAGTTGTTCTGATCCAGACAAGGATTGACTTTCTGTGCATCGTTGGTGCAGTCTTGATCGGTGTGACTAATCGTATCTTTACCTATCTAGGAATTCATTTGGCGGAACAGACAGGAAGAGGGTCATATACCTACTTTGTTGTTAGTTGTATCGGCCATTGTTTCGCTTGTATGATGGGGATGGTAATCCTTTCATCGAGCATGTTTCTGATTCCGTTGCCATTTATCTTGATTGGCATCTATTTCTACGCTAAGCCTTTGTGGAAAGCTCGCAAGGCATGATGTAGATATAAGCAACGCTTGAGAGTTTAGGTTTGAAAGAGGCTCTCAAGCGTTGTCTCGTTTTAAAGGGAAAGAATAATCTACGCCCAATAGGTGTTCTTTGTTTCTTATAATGAAGCTAAAAATAGGGAAGAAGGTTCAGCCGCCTAATAAAAGATTCGAATAGGTGATATTACATACTCTTTCTGAAAATTGTGATAGAATGATATAAATCCACTCTATGATTTTACTACACACGGTAGTGAAGGAGATGGAGTGGTAGAGAGAAAAAGGATGACAGTTCGTATTAGGAAGTTTCCTTTCACAGAATTTGTCTTGAAGGTGTTCGGTGACTGCAACTTGCGATGCAGCTATTGCTATGTCTACTTCGGCAAAGATCAGAGTTGGAAAGAAAAGCCGAGGGTTGTATCCGAGCAGGTCATGCGTGACACAGCAAGGCAAATTGCTGAGCATGTGAGGGCATATGGGCTTGAAGAAATCTCTGTGGTTTTGCATGGTGGAGAACCATTGATGGCAGGTGTTAAGCTGCTGATTCACTACGTCGAGTTGATTCGGGAAGCAGTTGGGGACGGCTGCCATGTCCTTGCGACGATTCAAACCAATGGAACTCTCCTCACCGAAAAGAGAATCCAAATGTTGGAGGAGGCGAGAATCGGCATTGGAGTTAGTCTGGATGGTGGAACTGCAAAACTCAATCGTCATCGTGTGTTCCTAGCGGGAAAACCAGCACTGAAACAAACAGTAAGGGGTCTAAATCTGCTCGCTTCCCGTGAGGAACGAGATGGTTTCCGTGTGTATCGAGGAATACTCTGCACGATTGATGTGAACAATCTACCAATTGAGGTCTTTGAATCTTTGCTGAGGTTCAATCCACCGTCAGTGAATTTTTTGCTGCCTCACGCCAACCATGAAACACTTCCACAGGCTCCGGTGAATAGAAGATGGACTGATCTAGTAATCGAACAGTTCAAGCTTCTTATCTCGCCTGATCCACACCAAGTATCAACGGAACTCGACAAACCATATGGAGTATGGCTTGGTGAGTTGTTTGACCGGTGGTTTTTCGACAAGAAATTGACAACTCATATTCTTCTTTTCGAATCGATTATCTCCTTGTTGAGGGGAGGTACGAGTTCAAGTGAAGAGGTAGGGTTGTCCCCATATGTTGCGGTCGTAGTTGAAACGGATGGGGAGATCGAACAGGTTGATGCCCTGAAAACAGCTTTTGCAGGTGCACCATACACGGGGCTGAATGTACAGACCGACAGTTTTGATCTTGCGCTTGATCATCCTGCGATCATTGCTCGTCAGATGGGTGTTGAGGGACTTTCTCCTAAATGTCAAATGTGCACCCTGAAAACCTTGTGTGGTGGAGGAAACCACACACATCGCTACAAGGATGGTCATTTCAATAATCCTTCTGTGTACTGTCGTGATTTGGAGTACCTCATCAGACACATCTCGCTCCGAATCATGAAAGTGGTCTAAGCATTAGAAAGAGAGCTTAGCGAAGATCCCCTCCTGTGATTATGACAAGAGGGGATCAACTCATTTATAGTAAGATTTTTATATGTTTAATCCCTCCTTCAGCAAGGCCGAAGGAGGGACCAGTCACCCTACATCAGTAGGGCACTTGTCAGGCGCGGCTCTGGAACCCGCGCTGGTTGTTCGTCGACGTGGGGATCTTGTCCAGCCAGGGATGCTTCCCCTGCTGCTGCTGGTTGGTGTTCATAGTCTACCTCTCTCAAGCGGGCTCAGCTAATCCTTTTTGTTTTTCTAGCTGAGCTTTCAATTTCAGTATACTCTTTGAGAAAATGAAAAGACAGTATGTTTCGAAAAAATATCTTTGCTGAATTTCTGTGTGTAGATTTTATCAGCTGTGTCTTTGATGATATACAGTATAAACAATAGAATAATAACAAGAAGAAACAAAATAGAGGTTTTTCTAGTGATGGACGGAATTTTCTTATTTTCGTTGTGGTATGATGTGACTAGGTAAGCAGGACTCACAGAAAGAGAAAATGATGGTTTTGCTGCAAGTCAAACCTGTAAAGCCTTTCCAATGGGCAAATGCAAGTACGTGGAAAACGAACGCTCTGGGTGACTTAGTGGCCTTTTGGGTCACGTTTACCCTCCTCGGATCTAATCTGTTGGTTGCCGAAAAAGTAGGGAGAGAGGTTGTTCCTGGTATCCTCCTCTTTTTTTACATGTTTGGAACCCTCTTCTCTGGTTTTTCCGGTCTCATCGGAAGAACTGTAAGCAGGAAAGCCGTACTGCTTATTGGTCTAGTGCTGATGATGATGGGAACGATCGCGGTCAACTTTGTCAATAGCTTTGGGCTGTTTGTGTTGGTTTATATCTTGATGGCGATTGGATATTTCCCGGTTATCAGCATTACCGCTAGTCTCCACATGGATTTCCTTCCGGATGACAATAATTCACGTGGTCGAGGTCGGAGCTTTTTCGGATCACTCAATTACGTGACGGTGGCATTTGCTGCATTTGCCATTCCGATGATCACTTTTGAGTGGACAACGGGATGGTTTGTGATTTCCATGTCTGTTCTCGTTGGCGCAATATATGTAATCCTGCATCTCAAAGAAGAAGTGGCTGTCAAGGGGCAACCGTTTCCGGTTCCTGACGAAGATCGACTGCCGTTTTATCGGCAGCTCTTGTCCAAAGACAAGTCGGTTCACTTTTCGTGGCAGTATGTGTTGGTGACCGCTGGCTCGCAGGCAGTGAGAATGTGGCCAGTGTTCTTCATGGAAGAGTGGATTGCGGTAGCGATGATCTTTTGTGGAGAGCTTGCCAATGGGCTGTGTGGTCCACTTCAAGTGTGGCTGTCTCAGCGGCTGGAAAAGAAAAATAAATTCACCCAGCGGCAGATCAGTCGGGATGTATCCCACGGTACATTGGTTGTGTTTGCCATCGCCCTCCTGTTCATCTGGATAGGTGC
This sequence comes from Shimazuella sp. NTD250, assembly GCF_059510375.1. Lineage (NCBI taxonomy): Bacteria > Bacillati > Bacillota > Bacilli > Caryophanales > Thermoactinomycetaceae > Shimazuella > Shimazuella sp. NTD250. The sequence continues at coordinate 208,798 of NZ_JCAJZS010000003.1, forward strand.
TGCGACGCCGGGCAAAATTGGTGCGACGCTGTGCATCCTTGGTGCAGCCGCGATCGGTGTGGCGGTGAGGGTGTTTACTTACTTGGAGATCACCATGTCCCCACAGACAGGAAGAGGTGCATATACCTATTTCTTTGTCCGTAGCATCGCTCAATGTCTCGGATGTGTCCCTGGATTGGTTTCCCTGTCCATGCTGGGAATCATCTTGGTGCTGCTGCCGTTCGTCATGATCGGTATCGTTTACTACAACAGAATCAGGTTGAGCAACCTGATTTCCACCATTATGATGAAGCGGAAAGCTAAGTCTTGATGGGCAAGTATACAACGCTTGAGAATCTTTGCTAAGTAGGAGATTCTCAAGCGTTGTCCCGTTTTTGAATGAAATAGAGGTTTTTTTTCAATAAAATGATTAAATAGATTATTTTTATTTCCTTGTGGTATGATTTGACTAGGCATGTAGGACTCGTAGAAAAGAGAGAAGTAATGGTTTTGCTGCCCCATTTCAAGCTGGAAAAGCCCTTTCGATGGGCAAATGCAAGCACTAGGAAGACGAGTATTCTGGGGATTTGCGTGGCCTTTTGGGTCTCGTTTACCCTCATTGGATCCAATCTGTTGATCGCTGAAAAGGTAGGAAAAGAGGTTGTCCCTGGCATCCTTCTCTTCTTTTATCTATTCGGTGCTCTTTTCACTGGATTTTCTGGTCTCCTTGCTCGTACGATTAGCAGGAAAACAGTCCTGACTATGGGACTAGTTTTGATGACCTTGGGGACGATCGCTGTCAATTTTGTAAACAGCTTTGGTCTGTTTGCTTTGGTATATATGTTGATGGCACTCGGATACTTCCCAGTTATCAGTGTGACTGGTCATCTCAATCATGATTTCCTTGGAGATGACAAGAAGCTGCTCATTCGGGGTCGTAGTGGTTGGGGAACACTCAACTATGTATCTGCGGCTTGTACCGCCTTTGCCATTCCGATGATTCATCATGGGTGGACCACGATATGGTTTGCGATTTCCATGGCTGCTCTCATCGGTGCAGCAATTGCAGTGATGCGTCTCAAGGAAGAAGTAGCAGTGAAGGAGCGCCCCTTTGTAGAGCCTGATGAGGATAAGGTGCCGTTTTACCAGCAACTTCTCACCCGAGACAAGTCAGTACAATTTTCATGGGAATATGTGCTGGTAATCGCAGGTTCCCTTGCGGTGAGGATGTGGCCAGTGTTCTTCATGGGAGAATGGATCGCGGTTGCGATGATCTTCTTTGGAGAACTTACCAATGGGGTGTGTGGTCCCCTGCAAGTTTGGCTGACTCAACGGCTGGAAAAGAAAAACAAAGCTGTCCAGCGGCAGATCAGTCGAAATGTATCCCACGGTACGTTGGTTGCGTTTGCCATCGCCCTCCTTTTCATCTGGACAGGTGCTGCGACTTCGGGCAAAATTGATGTAGTGTTGTGTATTTTTGGTGCAGTCATGATTGGTGTGGCGGTGAGGGTGTTCACCTACTTGGAGATCACTCAATGTAAGCAAACGGGAAGAGGGACCTACACCTTCTTTTTCATTACTGGTATTGGTCAGTGCCTTGGCTGTGTGGTGGCATTGTTCTCCATGACCAGGCTAGGAATGGTGTTGTCATTGATTCCGTTCGCCTTGATTGGCATCGCCTACTACAACAAGGTCAGGTTGAGTTACCTGATCACTTCCATCAAGACAAGGCGGTAAGTGATGATCATGGCAAAGAGAGAAGAAAAGAGGAAGCATGATTGACACGCAAGTACCGTTCAGTATCTTCGTGCTCAAGATGCATAAATGGTGCAACTTTGATTGTCCGTACTGTTACTACTACAAAAACCGTAGTGAGCAATGGCTGTCTGAGGCTCAGTCGGCAGTGATCACCGAAGAGTTGATGGACGTAGTTGCTTTCCGCATCGGGGAGCATGTGCGGATGCATCAACTAGAGGAGATCGAAATCGTCTTTCATGGCGGGGAACCGCTCCTCGCTGGTGTGAGTAAGATGATCAAGTACAAGCAAAAGGTAGAAGAGGCAGTTAGTCCTTGCAAGGTAATTGCCACTGTCCAGACGAATGGCTCCATGCTTAATCGAGGAAATGTTCGTCAGCTGGCAGAAGCAAGGATCACGGTTGGTGTCAGTATGGATGGCGGACTTCGGGAAATGAATGCGTCCCGGATCACTCGTAGTGGGAGGAAGCCCGGCTATGATCAAATTCTGCGCGGACTAAAGCACGTTGCGGCATACCCTCAGACGGAAGATGGATTCCGAGTGTTCAAGGGTATCCTGTGTGTGATTGATATCGAGCACAAGGCAAAGAGAGTATACGACTCCTTCCATCAGCTGGAGGAAGAGATTGGTGCGAGGATTCCAAGGATCAATTTCCTGTTGCCACACGCCAATCATGTAACTCCACCGCCAATGCCGCAAGGAAGTTTGATACAGCGGGCTGTGCATCAGTTTGATCGGCTGTTGGCATATGATGCCGATCGAGTGCCAAAGCGTCTGACGCCTTATGGTAACTGGATTAACGAGTTGTTTGACTGTTGGTTGGCGGATAGCCAGCGACCAGATATTCCGTTGTTTGAGGCGCTGATCGACGTCAACCGTATGGGTGACAGCAGTAGTGATGAGATTGGTATCTCCCCTTCTGCTGTGGTGGTTGTCGAAGTAGACGGCAGTATCGAGCAGGATGACGACCTCCAGTTCAACGGTGAAAACGCAACTTCCACTGGACTAAATGTAGTGTCTTCACGATTTGATGAGGCGCTACTGCATCCGGGTATCATGGCACGTCAGAGTGGTCCAGACGGAGTGCCTACTGAATGCGGAAACTGTGTTTTCAACATCAAGTGTGGAGGGGGTAACCCTTCGCACCGTTACGGTAAGGATGGCAGTTTTGATCATCCTACGGTGTACTGCGACGACTGGAAAGAGGTTTTTCCTCATGCCGCCGCAGCAAGCGAGCGGAAAGTAAGGCTGCTCAGTGTAGAGAGAAAATAGCTTTTGCTTTTCCACGGTTTGTGGCAGAAGCATGCCCCCCTAGCAATTTGCAGGGGGGCGCATCTATTTATATAGGTGGCCCCCTGTCCAACTGGACAGGGGGCCTTGTGCTCAGGAGCTGTTGAAGCGCTTCTCGCGCTTCTTCGGCTTCCGAGTGAGCATGTCATTCAGATCCATGAGTCCTCCTCCCAAATGTTTGGAGGGCGGCTCCCCAGCGGTTCTTTTTTCTTCCGCTGTATGTGGGACTGACAACTTCATTGTATGTGGTAACAAACAAAGAATCAATATGTTATGAAAATTTTTTTGTCTTCCACTTATACGCTTTTCATAGACAAACAATAGTATAAAATGTATAATTCATTTGAAAACGGAATAAAAATCAGGGGTGCTGGAGAATGGCCGGCTGAGATAGTATACCGATGTACTGACCCTTTCACCTGATCCGGATAATGCCGGCGTAGGAAGGATATTTTTTTGTGCGCAATTTTAGCCATCCTCGATCAGGATGGTTTTTTATTTTGACTAGGAGGATATCTATATTGCATTGGAAAAAGCTATTTATTATTGGATTTATTGCAGTTTTATGTATGGGATTAGCAGCTTGTTCATCAGAAAAAACAAAAGAAAAAGAAGTAACAGTTGTATTGGACTGGACTCCTAATACCAACCATACCGGCTTATATGTTGCACAGGTGAAAAACTACTTTAAAGAAGCCGGATTACAGGTACACCTTATTCAACCGGGGAAATCAACGGCGGAACAACTGGTGGCCTCAGGCAAAGCGGATTTTGGCGTTAGTTACCAAGAGGGGGTAACGCAGGCAAGGGTTGCAGGTGTACCCATCGTCTCCATTGCAGCTGTACTGCAACACAATACTTCTGGGTTTGCTTCACTTTCCACTTCTGGGATTAAAAGTCCAAAAGATTTTGAAGGGAAGACATATGGTGGATTTGGTTCATTGGTAGAGAAAGCAATGATTCAATCTTTGATGGAAAAGGATCAAGCGGATGTGAGCAAAGTAAAAATTACAAACGTTGGCTCCACTGACTTCTTTACAGCATTGAAACAAGGAATTGATTTTTACTGGATTTATTATGGATGGCAAGGGATCGAAGCAGAGCAAAAGGGTGTTAAGCTAAATATGGTATATCTAGCAGATCAAAATAAAGATCTCGATTACTATACTCCTGTCTTGATCACTTCAGAAGCAAAAATAAAGCAAGACCCCAATGTGGTAAAAGCGTTTATGCGAGCAGTGAGCAAAGGATATCAATTTGCGATTGCACATCCAGATGAAGCAGCAGATATTTTAATAAAACAAAATCCTACTTTAGACAGTAAACTCGTTCATGAGAGTCAAAAGTGGCTCAGTCCTCGATATCAAGCGGATGCTGCTATTTGGGGAATACAAAAAGAATCGGTATGGAGTGGATATACAAACTGGATGAAAAGCCATCAATTATTAGAAGGGAATTTTGATCCGAAAAAAGCATATACCAATCAATTCCTTCCACAAGGAGGCAACTAAAATGAATACGTTGTTGAGCATTCAAATCCTGCCGCAAGATACCAATCACTCGATTTCTATCCCACTTATAGAAGAAGCAATAGGCATTATTGAGGAGTCAGGACTAAAGTATCGAGTCGGAGCATTGGATACTACTGTGGAAGGGGATTGGGAGACATTATTAAACCTGATAACTGTGATGAATCAAAGGGTGTTAGAATTAGGCGCCACGCAGACGATGTTTCAAATTAAAATCTTACACAAACCTGAAGGAATCACCATTTCTGCGCTGACTCACAAATATGATGATGAAACGTAGAATATTCCCTCTTGTACTTTCGATCGCTGTGCTTGTGTTTATATGGGAAATCATCTCAATCATTGGTAAATTTCCTGTATGGCAGTTGCCCAAGCCTTATGTAGTTGGATTAGAGCTCTGGCGATCTTGGACAAGCAGTGAGTACCTCTTGCATGTAGAGGCAACATTTGTCATAGCATCTATCGGCTTTATTCTTAGTATTTTGGTTGGAGTCGGGGTGGCTGTATGTCTCTATTTTTCTACGTTCTTAAAAAGAATCGTCACTCCGCTTCTCCTTTTCAGCCAAAATGTCCCGATCATTGTATTAGCTCCATTATTAGTCGTATGGTTTGGGTTTGGTATAGAGGCTAAGTTACTGGTCGTCATTTTGGTTTGTTTTTTCCCGATCACAATTGCATTAGTAGATGCATTTGCACAAGTCGATCGGAACTTGCTGAGATATTTGGAGATGTCAGGAGCTACAAAGTGGGAAAAATTTCGTCACTTAGCATTTCCGTCTGCGATCCCAGTTCTTTTTTCCAGTTGTAAATTATCTGCGACATACAGCGTGATGGGAGCAGTAGTGGCGGAATGGCTGGGAACCGAGCGTGGTCTAGGAATGATCATGACACAAGCAGCGAGTTCATTTCGGACAGACCGCGTCTTTGTGTCGATTATTACGATAGTTGTGTTGAGTGGATGTTTTTTCTTTTTGATCAGTTTAATCGAACAATGGTGGAAGCATAAGAGGAAACTATCATGAGTGATTTAACAGTGGAGAATATCTCCTTTCACTATCCAGAGCAAGAAAAATTGTTAGAGAATGTGTCGTTTGAAGTATCATCAGGGACCTCGGTCAGTATTTTAGGCCCTTCTGGCAGTGGGAAGAGTACCTTGTTTTATTTGTTAGCCGGCCTCTATTCACCCACAACTGGAGGGATGAAACTAGGTAAGCATGAACTGAGAAGTAGTGGAATGGTAGGATATATGCCGCAAGACAGTTCTTTGTTTCCCTGGAAGACAGTGAAAGAAAACATACTTCTTGGGAATAAGCTGGCAAGAAAGAAACATCCTTTTTCTCTGGGCCAGTGGTTAGAACGTGCTGGTTTAGTCGATGCAGCCGATAGTTTCCCCCACCAGTTATCAGGAGGTATGAAACAGCGAGTTTCCTTTTTACGGGCATTAGCCAGCGGACACAATATGATTTGTTTAGATGAACCATTTGCTTCTTTAGATGCCCTTACTCGTACCAAAATGCAAAAGTGGCTGGCTAGTTTGATGGCTGTCGACCAAACGTTTTTGTTGATTACCCATCAGATTGAGGAAGCTGTCCTGCTCTCCGATCGAATTCTTCTGTTTACACATGGTTTACAAGGAAAACCAAAAGAAATCATCAACCCATTTCCTCGATCTGTTCGTTTTGAAGTGCGAAAAACTTCTGCATTTTGGGAGTTTGTGCAAGAGATAGAGGCACAACTTGGATAACAGATGTAAAAAGATTTGTTTGTTGTTTCTACTTCATAAGTTAGTATCGATTTCTATGAAAACAAAGAGCTTGATAGGTTCATGCTCTTTGTTTTTTTACAAATAAATAGAGTAGGAAAAAGACTGAAGCGATGATCGAACCGACTAAAGCAATTTGCATATCGTGTTGAGCATCCCACGGATCACCTTGTAATCCGAGAAATAAGGCGCCTTCTCTAGGCGCAACGAAAGACACCACCCAAACTTCTATTAGTTCATACATGCTGCCTGCTGCGAGGAGACATATATTTGCAAAGAGGATTGCTGATAAACGGCTGATTGGATGAAAAAATCGTATGATCTGATAGACTGGCAAAAGAAAACAGAGACCAAAGGAAAAGTGTACAACACGGTCAAAATAAGCCCGTTTGAACGATAGCCATCTGTCCAGCGGTGTATGATAGGAGTAGTGAGCACCAATTGTATGAAGGGTAAGAAAAACAGCTAAAAGTGTGTAACTAGTGAGGGATAAAGGTATTTTGTTATAGAATGAATATAAGCAGAGGATAAACAAAATAAGAAGAACATTTTCTATCGCCCAATTCAATCGATTTACAGGAGAAATAGCGAGGTATAACCATATAAAGAGAAACGAAGTAAATAAAAAGATTACCCAATTATCTTTTGATGTTGGTTGTGTCATAGGAATACCTCCAGACGGAGTGTATTCTTATCGTATGCTCATCAGGTAAAGAAAGGCAGTTCAAAAGCGGAAGAATGAAAAATAATACAAGGACATAAAAAGGAGAAATTTATGCTTATTCGAACAGTAGAATCTTATGATTATAATCCTGTGATTTCTGTCATAAATGATTGGTGGAATGGTCGTCATATGGCGGATATGTTACCTAAGTTATTTTTTGATCATTTTCAAGATACGAGTTTTATCGTGGAAGAAAACGGAGAATTAATTGGCTTTTTGATCGGTATTCTATCCCAGTCTCGAAAACGAGAAGCTTATATTCATTTTGTTGGAATTCATCCAAATTACCGGAAAAGTGGATTGGGTCGTAAATTATATGACCTATTTTTTCAAACAGTTAAGAAAAAAGGAGTGGATACTGTTCGCTGTGTAACTTCTCCAGTAAATAAAAATTCAATAGCTTACCACACAAAGTTAGGTTTTACGATGGAAAAAGGAAGTATTGTCATAAATGACATGGAAGTACATGAAGATTATGATGGTGAAGGGCAAGATCGAATCCTATTTGTGAAAAAACTATCATTCATTTAGCGAAATATTGGAAAACTTTGAGTAAAAATGCAGTGATCCCTGCTGCCATCAGCGGACCAACAGGGATTCCACGCAAAAATACAATACCGACAATAGAACCAACAACCAACCCGATCACCAGCCCGGGATCTAACTTTAGTAAGTCCAAGCCTTTTCCATTCATATAAGTTGCCAGAAGTCCACCGATTAAAGCAAACAAACCGGGAAGAGTCGTAAATATATCTCCAATATCTTTTATGGTAACTTTGCCAGATGCAAAAGGTACCAATACGGCGATCGTTAGAAACAGTAAACCAAACTCGAGACCTCTTCTTTCCACACCAGGGAAAAATCGCTCCAAATGAATCAGCTTTAAAATGAGCAAAAAACTTGCTGCTGTCGCGATAATAGGAGAGCGTCCAATTAGTCCTGTTATGATGAGCAATACAAGTATTAGGTCTGAGTTCATATTAAAATGCCCCTGTTCCATAAGTTATGTTATCAACTTATGTACAAGCAAGGGGACTTATGATTGTAGGGAAATAACTCCTTCATGAACCATAGGCACGACATCATAGGTGTCAAACTGCAAACAATCCTCGGCATCACTCCATTTATCCAGGTGTTTGAGACGCTGTGAAGATTTACTTTGTTTTAACACAGCAAAATCGTTTCGCTTTATCTCTGGAAAACTAGCGGCTAATAAAAGTCCAGCATCATCCAGCGACACATCGTACTGTTGGGAAAGGATAGAAGCGAGATATCCGGCAGCTGTGCTGTCTTCCAGTGAAAATTCTCCTCTCGTACCAGAACAGAAGATCACGATATCTTTTTGAAAACTGGCAGCCTTGTTGGCGCACGCGGTACTATTGACAAAAGCTCCAATCAATATATGGTCAGCTGGTTTAGAAAGTACAATTGCTTGGGTTCCATTGCGAGTACGAAAGGCGATCGATTTATTGCGAACATTATCATTCCGATATTCATAAGGGGAGTTCCCAAGGTCAAATGACACTGGTTTTAAACCATTATCTTCACCACCGATAATTTTGTCTGTTCCTTTGTAAGCAAGAGCTTCTTCTATTTTCCTCACGGGGATGATTTCTTTTGCTCCATGCGCCATTGCAGTAGTAATGGTGGTAGTTGCACGGAGAATATCTAAAACAATCACCGTTTTTCCTTGGAGAAGATCTGTGTAGTCTCGTTCTTCTGGATAAAAGATAACCGATAGTTTCATGTGTGATCCCGCCATATTGTTAGTGTGTCTGCCCGTAAACCGTGACGAAGTGCCTCAACAGATAATGCATCTGTAGGGGCGATATTACCTAAGTTTACATTGCAGCCTGCCAATTCCATCAGAGTAACTTGCTGTCCTTTTTTAGGGGTTTCCCAGATGCATTTGTTGTTATCGATCATTTGCAGTACTTGTTTGACGTAAGAAGTATCTACTTCACCTTGTTTGTTATATATGCCGATGTTCTCTCCTGTTTCTCGTCCCTCAACGATGACATAAGATGCACCTGCGTCAAGGTCTGTGGAAAATTGATCCATAAGAGAGGACAACTCAGTCGTACTCCCTGCTTGTTTTTTGCCTATTTCTGTAATGACACGAAATTGTTTCTCGATTGCAGATTGGATGAGGGATCGACGTTCTGATAGGTCATAATCGATTACCCCGCTAGAAATTTCTACCCATTCAAAGCCAAGTTCTTTTAGCCACTGGAGATAAGCCTCGTTTTTTTTCTCCATATAAGCTACTTCAAAGAAGGTCCCGCCTGGGTAAAGGTGAACCCCGTATTCTTTTGCCAGCGCAACTTTTTGTCTTGCCACATCTTCTGGTGTAATAGCTAATGTTCCAAAACCTAATTTGATAAAATCGATATGAACCGCAGCTAAAGAAAGTAAATCTTTAAACGCTTGCAGACCAAGCCCTTTATCCATCACCATCGTAATCCCATTTGTCCGCGGTTTAAGTGAACGGTCTGGATTTGTCCAATTTCTCATGTTTAACCTCCCTTTTTTCTATATTTTACCTTACGTGCTTAAGAAGGATGTAATTGTTTTTTAACTACTAAAATACGTGAGCGTTCTTCTTTCCCATGAATTCGTTGTGGGCGATGTATAAGAAAAAAACTGAGCAAAACTGCAAAAATAATAAGTGCTGCTGTTCCAAAGTAAAGAAGAAAAGGATGGTCTGCCAGCATTCCAAATGTAGGAGGACCCAGAGCAACACCAAAAAATCGCACACTACTGTACAAAGAGGTAATGATTCCTCTTTCTTTCAAACGAATCGCAGAAGTGATCATCATGTTCAAACAAGGAAGAACAAGACCTGCTCCGATACCGATCCATGCAAACAAGGCTACTAAGAAATACAGGTTGTTTACCCATGGAACCACAATCAAAGGAAGACAGAGAAAAAATAAGCCAAGTACTATCATTTGTTTCATTTTACCTATTTGATCTTGGATATGACGACCTGTTAAGAAAGACGTAATACAGAGAGCTAAAAGCGGAACAGCAAGTACGAACCCTTTTTTTATACCAGCTAAACCATAGGAATTTTCCAATGCATCCGATAAAGCAAATAAAGTACCGAACATAGTGAACATGGTTACAGCTCCAACATAAAAAGCAACACTCAACCATCTTCCATGTTGCAAAAAGATGTTCTTCACTTGATGGAGATATGTTTTTATAGAAACAGCACTGTCCACTGGCTGTTCCTTTACAAGCCAGAAAAGGGCAAGTGCAGTGGGAATACATAAGACGGGAAATACAAAAAACATCGCATACCAACTAATGAGGGCAATGACAGATCCTAAAATGGGACTTAGAACCTTACCCATCCCATTGGCAGCTTCAATGGTACCTAAAGCTTTACTTCTCTCTGTTTTATCAAAAATATCACTTGTGAGCACCATAGCGATTGGGGCAGTTCCTGCTGCGCCTATCCCTTGGATTACTCTTGTCCATAACAACAGGTTAAAACCTGCATCTATAATTGCTACGATTCCAGATAAAACACCACCCAAACCATATAAAATCAAACTAAAAATAATCACTTTTTTTCTACCAATTCGATCCGCTAAAAATCCAGCGATGGGAATCATACAAGCAGCAGGAAAGGAAAATAAAGTAATTAAAAGTCCAACCTTTGAAGAACTTATTCCGTACACACTTTGAATACTAGAAAAGACAGGAATAAGCATGGAGTTTCCAAGAACCATGATGATGGGAATACTGCAAAGTGTAAGCAAGGTTCCCCATCCAGCTTTTTTTGTGGTTGTCATAAACGAGCACCTCTTAGTACATTCGTTGGTTCTATTTTTTGGATAAAGCTATTTTATATGCATCATGAATTGAAAAATCTGTATTTGGCGAAACTAGTCCTATCGAATAAACGAAAAGGGATGGTAAGCCATGTATGATCGTCTTCGTAGAGAAATTTCTTATGTGGAAGGGCTGTTAGAAGGATCAACAACGAGTAACAACCCAGATGCTAAAGCTCTTATCAGACTAATCGGTGTAGTGGACGAATTAGTGGAAGCAACCCAAAAATTAGATACTCGTCAAGCAGAGCTAGAAGAATATGCAGAAGCAATTGATGAGGATTTAAATGATTTGGAACTTTTGTTTTATGACGACGAAGATGATGATAATTATTTGATCACTTGTCCAGAGTGCGGAGAAGACGTAGCAGTTGATTTGGATGATTTGGAAGACGATGAAATTGACTTGCTCTGTCCGAACTGCCATACTACATTGACGATTGAAGATGCAAGTGAAGCAGAAGAAATAGAGAAAATAGAAGTTTAACAATCATTGAAGTTCGTATTTCTTATTGAAATAGCACTTCCTATACTACTTTTTAGTATAGGAAAAAAAGACTTGAGAAAAAGATAACTCAAGTCTTTTATCTATCGTTTTTTATTTCATAATATACAATAACTTGCTATAAATATAAGGTTATTAAGATTAGTTCAAAAGAATTAGTGGGGACTCATTTGCTAACTGATCAAATGAGTCCCTACAACAGCCGAACATCCCTCCTTAGAGTGGACTTCGTTTTGGATGCCGATAAGACATCCCGTCAGGACTCGTAGATGGTTGCCCCAGGGCCGATGACACATCGGGAGAAGGTTGCGCCTTGCATGTTGATTTCGGCGGTCCTGTAGTCCTCGTCCACATCGGAAGAAGGCAGGTCACCCTTCAAGTGGCACAACCGGAGCATCCCATCTTCGATCGTCAAACCGTTTTGGATGGGGTAGGCGTATGCGTACTCGATAAGCCACTGTTCTTCCGTGCGCCGACCCAGAACCAGATCTTGGACTTCGTGCTGTTCCCCGACGTAGAAACGGTGCGGTGTCATCTCGCCGACCGACATGCTGGTGATGAAGTCGACAGTGAGCTCCAGACCTGCGACGATCAGCTCATTGGCACGCACCACACTCGGTTCCCCCTTGCCGGACGGGAGGTTCATGAGGATGGATACCTTCTTCGCGGTGATCCATCCTTTGTTGTACTCGATCTCTACCGTTCCGCCAGGGCGGTTGACGCGCTTGAAGTTTACACCGATGAGGTCCACAACGGGGTGGTTTTCGGCCATGACTTCAGTCCCTTTCCAGAGGAGTTGCTGTTGTTTGAGCTACACTCTTTATAAGTATACAGAATTATTTTATAAATCAAAAGGTAAAAAATGGATTTTATAACTTTTTAGATGTGAAAACAATTATGGGAATTGTAAAAAGCATATTTATGAGGGGTTCTTTTGTGGGAATGCTTTTAATTACAAAAATAGAAACTCTTTTGTAATTATTTTTAGTGTTTTCAGAATACAGGGAAATATGGTACAATACTGTTGAATTGGACTATCTGAAAATAAAATTACACATGAATAAAATCATGAGAGTTGTTCTGATAGAAGAGAGGGAAGAGGAAATGGTATTTGTAGATCTAAATTTAGTAGGAGAGGCTATACGAAACTATCGAAAAGAAAAACGTCTTCGGTTAGAAGATCTGGCAGATGAGAATATATCTGTATCTACAATCAGCAATATTGAACGTGGTTTTGCTCACGTGAAGCAAGAAAAAGTAAATTATTTACTTCACAAGTTAGGGATCGATATTTCTGATCTGACGACGTTAGAGCAAAATCTTCAAAAGAAAGATGAGTATATTTCACTACAGCTAACAGGATTGGAATCATGGATTGTCTGTGACGAAGAATCGAAAGCGCTTACAGAATTGAACAATATAAAACTGGTCGATCATCATCCGTTGGCTTCACGAGTTTTTTTTCTCAAAGGGAAGTGCCACCTTCGCTTAAAAGAGTGGAAAAAAGCAATCCATGCATTTTATGAATCGATCAGACTCAGCCGCCTGCAAATGGAAGCAAGTCCCTTAGAAGCTGCATGCTATGATGAATTATCTCGCACAGCTTATTATCAAAATGATGTGTACCAGGCTATTGCCTATGCAGAAAAAGGGCTTGATCTCATACAAGAAAATCCTGATATAAAGCTTTCTTTGATTCGCAACAAAGCGCAGTATTTATTTAAACAATCAAAAGAAGCTGAAGCATTAAAATTGATCAAAGACAATTGGATTCACTTAAGTAATTTAACACAAATGGACTTGATTCTCGATTTTTATCAAGTTCGTGTAAAATTACTTATCATTACAGGATTATGGGATGAAGCTCATGCTTATGCTGAAGAAGGAATTCATTTGGCCAAGCAGAACAATCAGTATTATGCTCTTTGTGTGCTGTGGGGAGAGCTAGGAAAGATTTATATGAACCAATATCAGTATGATCTAGCTGAAGTTTGCTTTCGAACCTCTCAAGTGTTTGAGTTTCACGTAAAAGACAAATCTGCATTGATTTCTACTTATACTTTTTATGGGAAGTTACTTCAAGAACAAAAAGAATATCAACTGGCGAGTGTATTGCTAAACAAAGCAATTCAACTTGGTTCAAAATACAATGAAGTAGAAGATGTTGTGCGTGCTTATTTAGCAATGGGACAAGTTTTTCTTATGAGTAAGGATACAAAAGCAGCTATGGGATATTTTCATAAAGCAAGAGATATGGCAACAGAGCATCATCTGCCTATTCTGGCCTATGAAGCTATTTTCGAAGCTGCAAAAGTATATCAGGAGTTAGATTCAGATAAGTTTATTGCTTGTACTGTTGAGATGTATGAAATGAAAATGGTGATGAATAACAGACCATAGGATATTTTATAAAAATGAAAGATCGATTAAAACTGCTGGAGTGATTCTAGCAGTTTTTTTGTTTGGTTAAGCATAAAGGAAACAAGCCTACCATAAGCATGATGGTAAAACAGGTTTGAGTGGGAATTGAGGTGTGGTATGGATTTAAAACCAATCTATCAAGTATTGCCTCTATCCATTCGGAATCGAATTCAATCACTTCCTAGAACCATTTTATCAGGATTAGAAGAAGTTCGAATTCGCCAAGATCGTCCCTTAGAGGTAATAGCAGCTGGAAAAACATGGTTTGTCAGCAGTAATCAACAATTAAAGCTTGATCCCCGTGATAGTGTTCTTCCCACCCGTGAAGAATGCCATAAACTGCTCAATTTAATCAGTAACCATTCTCTCTATGCATTAGAAGAAGAGCTTCGGCTTGGCTATATCACAGTAGAAGGAGGACATCGAATTGGCTTAGCTGGGAAAGTGATAACAGAAGGTGGAAAAGTGAGACATGTGCGAGATATAACAGCTTTTAACATTCGAATTGCCAGACAAATAAAAGGTGTAGGCAAGGCTTTACTATCAAGTATTATCGATCAAGATCGCATAAAAAACTTGTTAATAGTCTCGCCGCCCGGGTGTGGTAAGACGACTTTGTTACGTGATTTAGCTCGTCTTGTGAGTATAGGAGAAGGGTGTAGTGCAAGAAAAGTAGGTATTGTGGATGAAAGATCAGAAATAGCGGGATGTGTAACAGGTGTTCCCCAACATGATATAGGCCCCCGTTCAGATGTCTTGGATGCTTGTCCAAAAGCAGAAGGAATGATGATGCTGATCCGATCCATGTCTCCAGAAGTTTTAGTAGTGGACGAGATTGGCAGAAGAGAAGATGCTGATGCTATTCATGAAGCTATTTATGCGGGTGTTCACCTATTCACCACCGCTCATGGCAGTTCTATTCAAGAAGTACGCAAACGACCAATTTTACGTGAACTAATTGAGGAAGAAGTTTTTGAACGTATCGTTTTACTAAGTCGTCGTTCTGGACCTGGCACGATCGAAGCAGTTTACGATGGAAAATGTCAGTTAATCCGGAGTACATCGTGCTCAAGTTAATCGGGTGTATCTTACTGCTTCTCGCTACTTCTGGCATTGGGTTTGTGTTTGCCGGGAAATTAGCTGCTAGACCAAAACAAATTCGACGCTTGATCCATGCAATAGCTATTTTAGAAACAGAGATAGGATATGGAAACAGAAATTTGGCTGCTGCTTGCCATAATATCGGGGAGCGAAACCTAGAAAACGTCAGTGAACTGTTTCATCAAATGTCGCTGCGTCTTACCACGATGGATGGTGCGGCAACATATGAATGTTTGAGGTTAGCTGTGCAAGATTGGTGGCCTGCTACTGCAATGAAATCGAGTGAGAAAGAAGTGTTTTTGCAGTTTTGTAAGACATTAGGGAAATCGGATCGTCATGATCAACTCTCTCATCTAGCTCTGGTGAAACAAAACTTACAAGTAGAAGAACAAAAAGCTAGAGAAGAGCAGACTCAGTATGAAAAGATGGTTCGAACTTTAGGTGTCCTTACAGGAGCGCTCCTGATCATTCTGCTGTACTAGGAGAGGGTCCGAATGCCTTATAACGTCGATACAGTTTTTCAAATAGCTGGAATCGGAATTATCGTCGCTATGATTCACACAGTCTTGAAACAGATGGGGAAAGAAGATTTTGCTCATTGGGTAACATTGTTTGGTTTTGGTGTGGTGCTCTTTATGATTGTCATGCTGTTGCAAGACTTATTTACCACGATAAAAAATGTCTTCCTGTTCCGATCGTGAAGAGGGGGAGGTTTGCTTGGAGATAATCCAGGTGGTGGGGCTTGGGTTAATTGCCACTTTCTTGGTATTGATCATCAAAGAACAAAAACCCGTCTTCGCCTTTCTTTTAGCTACTTTTACGGGCATCATTATTTTCATTGCTTTAGCTGGCAAAATAGCAGAAGTAATAAAAATTTTAGAACATTTGGCCGTACAAGCTCATGTAAACCAATTATTTTTGACGACCATCTTAAAGATTATTGGCATTGCATATATTACGGAATTTGGAGCACAAGTGACGCGAGATGCAGGTCAAGGATCCATTGCTAGTAAGATTGAGTTATCTGGCAAGATTTTAATTATGGTCATGGCAATTCCCATTATCACTGTCATTATCGAAACAGTGATGCAGGTTTTACCAACATGAGGAGGATCGATATGGTAAAAATGTTTCGCATCCTCCTGCTCACTGTTTTCTTTCTATATCTGGGTACTGGTATTGTTTTTGCAACGGAAAACCCGAAAGCGACCGAGAGTAATGAAAATCTCATTCGTTCTCAACTTAATAAAATGCAATTAACAGAAGTGGAATCGTTTTGGTCGCAACTGCGTTCCAGTTATGGACAATATTTTAAAGAAAAAGATTTACCCAGTTTGATGGAGCTATTAACGAATCAAAAATCGTTTACTTGGAAAAGTGTACTGATGGCCTTTGTGGAGTATTTTTTTCACGAGGTTCTGCAAGGTGGAAAACTGCTGGGAAGTATCATTGTGCTGACCGTATTTAGCATGATTTTGGCAACTTTACAGACTGCATTCGAACGGAATCAAGTGAGCAAAGTCGCATATGCCATTGTGTTTATGGTGTTAATCGTGTTAGCAGTAGATAGTTTTTCGGTTGCTGTCGCAGCCGCTAAGCATGCGATCGGTGGAATGGTTAATTTTATGTTAGCGTTAATTCCACTGTTGCTCGCATTGCTTGCAACGATGGGTAATATCAGTTCGGTCACATTTTTTCACCCACTCATCATTTTTATGATTCATGTGATTGGAACTGTGATTTATACCGTTGTGCTGCCTCTTCTTTTCTTTTCGACCATCTTACATATTGTCAGCAGTCTTTCTGATAAATATAAGGTAAATCAGCTGGCAGATTTACTTCGCAAAGTAAGTATTGGGGTATTAGGGGTCTTGTTGACACTGTTTCTTGGGGTTTTATCTGTACAAGGTGCTACTACTGCTGTAACAGATGGCATAACTGTGCGTACAGCAAAATATATTAGTGGTAACTTTGTCCCAGTAGTGGGTCGAACGATTGCAGATGCGACAGATACAGTTGTGGGAGCGTCCTTGTTGGTGAAGAATAGTGTAGGACTAGCAGGAGTGATCATTTTATTATTGATCTGTGCTTTTCCCGCGCTAAAGATCTTAACACTTAGTTTTATTTACAATTTTTCAGCTGCAATCATGCAGCCACTTGGGAATAGTCCAATCATTGCAAGTTTAACAACAATTGGACGAACTTTGCTCTATGTGTTTGCAGCGTTAGCAGCAGTTGGATTGATGTTTTTCTTAGCGATAACCATTGTGATCACCTCTGGAAATTTGTCCATGATGATAAGGGGGTAAGGTGGTGGAATGGATGAGTGATTGGATCAGACAAATTATTTTGATCATATTTATCGCTACCTTTATCGACTTACTTCTCCCGAGTTCATCTTTGGAGCGTTATGTCAAATTGATCATGGGTTTAATTATTATCGTTTCGATTCTACAACCCGTTCTACAATTAGTACTCAATGAAGATAAGTGGTTGAAGGTTTCGGCATTACTAGCCCCTGCTGTAGATATGGATCAGTATACGTCTTTGAGAAAAATTCAAGAAAACAGTACAGAGTTAACCCATGTACAACAAGAAGCCATAAAGCAACAATTTCAAAGCTCCATTTCTTCTTGGATTGAAAAGCAAGTAGCACAAAAATATCACGTAAAGGTGGTGAGCGCCAAAGTAACTGCAAATATCGATCAAGAGACACCTGTTATTCAAAAAATTGAAGTGCAGGGTGTAAAAACTGGGGAATCGTCCGCTTCAGAAGTCATAAAACCGATCGAGACTATTGACATTAGCCGAGATATAAAAAAAGAGGAACTGCCAAAACAAGATACAAAAGTTCAGCAAGAGATCCAATACTTTATCGGGAGTGCTTGGAATATTGATGCCAAACAGGTTGCGGTACAAATTCAAAGCAAGTAGGAGTGAAGGACATGCTCCAAAAGTGGTTGCCAAAGCAGAAAAAATGGCATTACCTCATATTAGTTGGGTGCGTGGGAGCTGGTATTCTTCTCTTTTCTTCGTTCCTAACTACACAAGAAGAAGATGCAATTTCAAATTCGCCTTCAACAAACAAGACTACAAACAAACAGACAAGCCATCTGCAACAGAATGGAATGCAAGATTATGAGGAGCAATTCGAATCAGAGCTTTCTGCTATTTTGAGCAAAGTAGTTGGGGTAAGTGATGTATCTGTAGTCGTAAACCTTGATTCAACCGAAGAAGAAGTCGTTCAATCGGACACACGGGAATCAGAGCAAACAACAAATGAAGCAGATACAAAAGGTGGATCTCGATCCGTGAACCAAAACAATGTAGATAAAAAAACTTCTGTATATCGGACAAACCAAGGAGAGCAACCAATTGTGATCAAACGACTTAAGCCACGAGTAAGAGGGGTGCTTGTAGTAGCTCGTGGAGTGGAAAATCTGCAAGTTCGAGCACTGATAATCGAAGCAGTACAGCGTATTTTAGATGTTCCATCGTATCGAATATCTGTTTTACCAAGAGGTTGAGGAGGAATAGTGATGGCAATGAATCGTCAAACTATGTGGCTGGTAACCATGTTGACACTAATGGTAGTATTATCAGCTTACTATATTGTGACCGGTCCAGATCAATCAGCAGGTCCTGCAATCCAGAGTATTGATGAGATGGGGAATGAAAAAAGCGATCAAGTACAAGTAGATATCAAATCATTGGAAAAACCAGTAGCAGTGAAAAAAGAGACCAGTGAAGCAAGTGATTATTTTGTGAGTTATCACATGCAACGAAATGCAACACGAGAAAAGCAATTAGAAGGATACTACCAAGTACTGATGAATCCTACCTCTACGA
Source organism: Shimazuella sp. NTD250 (assembly GCF_059510375.1). Lineage (NCBI taxonomy): Bacteria > Bacillati > Bacillota > Bacilli > Caryophanales > Thermoactinomycetaceae > Shimazuella > Shimazuella sp. NTD250. The sequence continues at coordinate 227,556 of NZ_JCAJZS010000003.1, forward strand.
AACAAGAACTAGAGACAGCAAATACAAAAATCGAAGCGATGAACAAATTGGATAAGGCAGAGACCACTCTTGAAGAACAAATTCGAGAAGCAGGATTTCAAGATGTAGTCGTAATGCAAGAAAATGACCATGTCAATATTATCGTTCAGAGCAAAGATTTGAGTCGAAAGAAAGCAGTTGCAATCATCACAATGGCACAAAAACAAATGCAAGTAGCAGCTGGCCAAATATCTGTAGCTTATAAAGCGTAAGAAGCGTTGCTCATAACGCTTCTTTTTTTATATTCCTTTTTGCTTCATTTTTCTTCTATAACGAGACTTAATTTTCATAATTTATCGTCTACATAACTGGGAATATATAGTACTATAGTTATAGTATGTGTACGAAGGAGGGAAGCAATGGAGAAGAAAAAGGATTCAATAAATAAATCTACAACTAATAAATTAGCCAATTGGTTGATGTTAACATCACTTGGTCTCATCTGTACAATTAGCGGCATTATCATTTACCAATATGCTCAGACTTATGCCCAATCTTCTAAAGTTAAGCCGCAATTACAAACGACCTTTGTTGAAAGTTCTGTTGTTTTCAAAGATGTAAAGAAGGTGATGATGGATAGTCTTCCATCACAGAGTGTGGAGAAGGAATTAGATGCAGGTCTTATATCTTACAAAGATACAGAGCAATCACCTAGCAATGGTAATCAAACTTCGATACCAGAACCAAATAATCAAAGCTCCGCAAAAATAGGATCAACATCAAGTTCTTCTGAAGCGACCTCTTCTAAACAAGTATCAACACCAGCAGTAAAACAAATAAGTTTTGGTGGCTATGCAACAAGCATTGTACCTAAACCAAAATCGAAGCACCCAACTTCTAAACCAAAACCAAAGTCAAAGTCAAAACCGAAGCCAACGCCAAAACCAAAACCATTACCAAAACCAGCACCAAAACCGAAACCCGCACCTAAACCAAAACCAGCACCAAAACCAGCACCAATACCAACACCGAAGCCAAAACCAGAACCAAAACCAGAACCAAAACCAGAACCAAAGCCAAAGCCAGAACCAGAACCGAAGCCAAAGCCAGAACCAAAACCAGAACCGAAGCCAAAGCCCAATGACAAAGGAAAAGACAAAGGCAAAGGAAAAGATAAAGGCAAAGGAAAGGGCAAAGACAAAGGAAAAGATAAAGGCAAAGGAAAGGGCAAAGACAAAGGAAAAGACAAAGACAAAGGTAAAGGAAAAGACAAAGGAAAAGGCAAAGGTAAAGGAAAAGGCAAAGGCAAAGACAAAGGAAAAGACAAAGGAAAAGATAAAGGCAAAGGAAAAGATAAAGGCAAAGGAAAGGGCAAAGACAAAGGTAAAGGAAAAGGCAAAGGAAAAGACAAAGGCAAAGGAAAAGATAAAGGCAAAGGAAAGGGCAAAGACAAAGGTAAAGGAAAAGGCAAAGGAAAAGATAAAGGCAAAGGAAAGGGCAAAGACAAAGGTAAAGGAAAAGGCAAAGTCAAAGGAAAAGATAAAGGCAAAGGAAAAGATAAAGGCAAAGGAAAAGATAAAGGCAAAGGAAAAGATAAAGGCAAAGGAAAGGGCAAAGACAAAGGTAAAGGAAAAGGCAAAGGAAAAGATAAAGGCAAAGGAAAAGGCAAAGACAAAGGAAAAGGCAAAGACAAAGGAAAAGACAAAGACAAAGGAAAAGGAAAAGGTAAAGGCAAAAAGACAGAATAAAGGTAAAAGCAATGTTATCTCTTCTATTAAATATTAAGTTTTGCAAAAATATCCGATCCCTATTCTAGAAGGTCGGATATTTTTATTTAAGGGACTATAAGACTCATTCTTATGGATATATGAGATGCTTAAACAAAATAGACTTTAATGTCGTTTATTAACAGAGTTAAAATCATTAACTGTATTCAAAACTTAAGTTGTTTTAGATCTTCGTTCTTTTTTATCTCTATAAATCATATACAGAATGCAAATACATATGACTGCTACTGGTATCATAATAGTAGTTCCTATAAAAGGGTACGCAGCTAGACATAAAATACAAGAAAGAGCAGCTAAAACCTTCCCGATGAAGTGTTTAATTAGCTTAGCTCCGGCAGCTGTGCCAATAACATAAGTAGCAATGGCTAAAGAATTTGGAACAAACACCAATTGGTCCAATCTTAAATGAAATATAAAACTGATAATTAATCCTGCTATCGCAAATAGCCCTACTAGTAATACTGCACGTCGAGGTACAGAATTTTTTTTATCGTAATGATCCAACCATTTTGGAGCGGTCTTATTATGAGCTAAAGAATACCCCAATCGACTAATGCTAGCGACATAAGCATTATTTGTACCCAAGCATATAGTAAAAGCTGCAATACCTAATATCCACGTACCATTTACTCCTCCGACTTTTCTTATAACTTCAGCCAAAGCAGCGTTATTTATAGATTGAATAGTTGAGTTTTCGCCAGCAACATAAGATTGTGTGCCGATGACAGCTAAAACAATTCCTAAATATAAAACTCCAACAATGATAATAGCTCCCCAAGTTGACCACAAGATATTTGTTTTTCTAGGATTTTTAAATTCAGGAGCTAGACTAGATATAGCTTCCCACCCAAAGAAAGACCAAAATATCAACATCGCTGATTGACCTATGGGTATAATACTATCTTTGTTAATAGCCCATGAAAATTGACTGAATTGAAAGTGGGGAATGGATAGCAAAGTGGTTCCTAACAATATAAGAAAGGTAAGAGTTGTAACAATAAGCTGGACCATTCCACTGGACTTCGGACCATAATAATTTCCTATTACTGCAATGATCAGTATGATCAATCCAATTAGGTAAGTTGTAAAGAACGGTAAATGGAAAGCAAAAGATATATATACTCCACCAGTTAGTGCAACAATAATCTGCCCAAAGCTCCCTGCTATAAAATACAACCAACCCGAAAGTGCTCCGACATAACGGCCAAATGCCTGATTTGCAAACGTTGAAACGCCACCTGCACTTGGATAGTCGATGGACAAAAAAGCAAAAGTGCAGGCCAATGGAATACTCAGCAAAATCATTCCTATCCACGATACCAATGCATTTGAACCTGCTATGCCTGCTGTTATACCAGGTAAGATTAGAATTCCAGATCCCAATACTGCTCCTACATATAGAGCAGTTCCTTGAGGGATGGAAATCGTTTGTTTAAACGAATTTGCCACCTCGATCCTCTCCTTATATCTTTTCGTACTTGGATTATAGAATATAAAAGGTATACTTTATATAAATAAGTGAATGGATTATCTTGGTTATGGTTAACTATTTGAATGAAAAAACTCGTTTATCTTTACAAAATATTAAATGGAGGGATAGGTTTGGATACAATAGATTATAAGTTGTTAGAACTTCTTCAAAAGAATGGAAGAATGACTATCGCTCAGTTGTCTAAAGAGCTAAACTTCAGTCGTCCAAGCGTTAATGAACGGCTATCCCGTTTGCAGGACAGCGGTATTATTGAGGGATTTACAGCAAAAATTTCACCAGAGAAAATAGGGAGAGTAGTGCAGGCTATCATCCAAATTGGAAATCTTAAAATAGCGTGTCGTCAATTTGAAGAACTTATTAAACAAGAAGAGGGGATTCTTGAATGTCACAGAGTTTCAGGAGTAAACAGTTACTTCGTGAAAGTGGCAGTTAACTCCATACAACATTTAGAAGCTCTTGTAGATCGTCTCGTTCCATATGGTCAAGTAAATACATCTATCGTCTTTTCTTCTCCCATTCCTTATCGAGAAATACTGCCTCAAAGTGAGTAGCTCACCATTGAGGTTACGGTAAGCTAAAAACAAAATAATGCCCCAAATGTATCCAATTTTTTATTTTCATCATTCATTTCTCTTAATTTGATGGATTCGTCCTTATCCCCCTTAAAGGAGTATAAAATAAACATTCCTTGACAGGAATATTCCTAATGAGTTATATTGAATGCAGATGGAAATGAACGACATTGGGTAAATTGATAATGTAAGAAAAAGTATGCAAAAATGTGGGAGGCAATGTGATGGCTAACAAAATGACATCTAAAGTAGAAGGTAATGTACTAACATTAGAGCGAGTTTTTGATGCACCACGAGAATTAGTATTTGAAGCGTATTCGAAAGAAGAACACTTAAAACAATGGTGGGGACCACGTGGTTGGACGCTTACGGTTTGCAATATCGATTTTCGCCCAGGCGGCATTTGGCACTACTGTATGAAATGTGAAGATAAAAATCAAGGCGATTTCTATGGGATGGAATCGTGGGGAAAAGCGGTATATGATGATATCGTAACAGCAGAAAAAATAGCTTATACCGATTATTTCTCCGATGAAAATGGTAATGAAACAGAAGGTATGCCTTCCAGTAACATTACTTTATTGTTTATCGAGCAAGGCGGTAAGACAAAACTGGTGACCAAAGCGAAGTATGAAACACCAGAAGCACTGCAAGCTGTTATCGATATGGGAATGGAGCAAGGTATTTCGGAGACAATGGATCGTTTGGAAGAACATTTGCAGGCGTTATCATAATTGCAAATGCCATAAACTTGGTTGTTGTTGTATTGTTAAGCGGTTGGTGTTGATATATTCCCAAAAAAGCAGACAGATGAAATAATAAAATCTGCCTGCCTTTTTTGGGTTTTTCTGTTATTGGAAGTATATGATTAACATTCCTCTGTTGAAATATGGAATCTAGAGTTTGTCAATATTATTCTCTCATTCAAATAACGAGTGGGATATTCGCACAATAACAGGACTTAATTTTCATAATTTATCGTCTACATAAATGGGAATATATAGTACTATAGTAATAGTATGTGTTTGGAGGAGGGAAGCTATGGAGGAAAAGAAGGATTTGATGAATAAATCACCAAATGATAAATTGGTCAGATGGTTGAAGTTAACATCACTTGGGCTCATCTGTACAATTGGTGGCATTATTATTTACCAATATGCTCAGACTTATGCCCAATCTTCTACAGTTAAGCCGAGATTACAAACGACCTTAGTAGAAAGTTCTGTTGTTTCTAGAGAAGTAGAAAAGGAAATGATGGATACTCTTCCATCTCAAAGTGTGGAAAAGGAATTGGACGCAGGTCCTATATCTTACAAAGATACAGAGCAGCCATCAACCAATAGTAATCAAACTGCGACACCAGAAGCAAATAATCAAAGCTCAACAAAAGTAGAATCAAAATCAGATTCTTCTCCAGCAATTTCTTCTAAACAAGCATCAACACCAGCAGTAAAACCAGCAGTAAAACCAGCAGTAAAACCAGCAGTAAAACCAGCAGTAAAACCAACAAGTTTTGGAGGCTATGCAACAAGTATTGTACCGAAAACAAAACCAAAGCACCCAACCTCTAAACCAAAGCCAAAACCAAAGCCAAAACCAAAGCCAGAACCAAAGCCAAAACCAAAGCCAGAACCAAAGCCAGAACCGAAGCCAAAGCCAACACCGAAACCAAAGCCAGAACCGAAGCCAACACCAACACCAGAACCAAAACCAGAAAAATCTTGCGTTACTCTATATGAAGACATTCATTTTCGAGGCGCATCTATAACATTTTGTTCAAATGATAAAACTCTTGTAAACAACAAAAGTAAACATTTGAAATATGGCAAAAAAAATTGGAATGACGTGGCATCTTCTATAAAAGTTTCTGGTGATGGCAATGGAATCATTTTTTATCAAGATATCAAATTCGGTGGACGCAGCTGGAAGTTAAAACCCGGAGAAAAATTGTCTGATCTTACTAAGTACAAGCTTGGTAAAGGTACTTGGAATGATGTTATCTCATCGATTAAGATATTATAAGGTTCGTAAAAATATCCAATCCCTATTTTTAGATGATTGGATATTTTGCTATATTCCGCTTATATTTGATTCAAATGAAATCAGCTACATTAGACAAAGTGATAATGTAAGGGTATAAATTTTAGTGTTCTGGTGGATCAATGCCCATCATAATTATGCCCTCCTTTCGCTATCCCTCTGAATTGCCTTCATATATATTAGTTCTTATCATAAATGCTTTTTCCTCTTGCTTTTTACCTGATAAGATAAGTTAAGTAATGAAAAATAAATAGTAAATAATAAGAAAAATAGAGACTTAAGAAATATTCTTGAGTCTCTAAATGTGTAAGGGTATAAATTTTAATTTTCAGGTGGATCAGGGATCATCCTTTAACTCTCCTTTGATTCAATTTTTTTCTGATATGAAATAGTTTGATAGTATGCTTCTGGAATTTAGATTCATCTCCAATGCCTTCATAGCAAATACATAAGTCAGTCATTATTTCCGATTCCACGGATAGGAAATCGTTTTGCTGGGCAATTTCTTCTGCCTCTTTATACAGATCAATTGCCTCTGTATATAGCTTTTGCTGAATGTACCATTTTCCCATTGTCATCAATGATTCAGTCAATGCAAGATTATCTTTATATAATCTGCTAATCTTAATGGCTTCTTCGATATATTGTTTCGCATCTTGCAATTTATTCTGCTGAATCAGCAGTGTTCCAAGATAAACATAATGAAAAGGATAAAGAAATTCTTCTTTTACTTTTGGTCGGATATCTAACGCTTTAAAATAAAATTTTTCTGTGTTTTCATAATCTCCTATATTGTAATAAATTGTACCCATTGTTGTCCATAATGTAAAAACTCGATCAAAGTCATTATTTAACCATGCTATTCTTATCCCTTTTTCGCATTCTTCCACTGCTTTATAAGGCATTTCTAATTCATTTAACAGTTCTGCATGCATTCTGTACATTTTTACGATAACAGAAGTTCTGACATTTTGAAATACTTCGGAAGTGTTCTTGATTTCACTAATAGCAATTTTTAGTTCTTCAAGCGCTTGTAAAGCTTCTTCTTTACGATTTAAAGCCTCAAGGTAGATTGCTTTGTTAAGTAATAGGAAGTACTTACGGTATTTTCTTTTTCCCTCTTCAACAAAGGATTCTATCCCTTCCGTGACATATTGCAAAGCTTCCTTGTTTTGATTTAGGAAGTGTGCAATACTTCCAAGTTCATTGTAACATGCTGATTTGATATTTGAGAGTCTAAGCTCGGGGTGTTCGGTCAACTTTTCATCAATAAGTTTAATGGCTTCAAGAAGATGCTTTTGGGATTGGTTCCATTGCTTCTTTTCGAAATAGTATCTTCCGAAAAGATAATGACCAATGGGAGCTAGGGTGCTTTTTGCCTCAATATCGTAATAACGCTTTAATTGCGTTAGTTTTTCAAGAGCCTTATCTGGATTAGCAACGACTATCTCTTCAATTTCTAGTAAATCTATTTTGGCTTGTTTTTCTCTTTTTTCTAACTCACTAACAATGCCGAAGAGCTCATCTTTTATTCCTAAAAATTCGGCGTAACATACGATATTATCCTCTCTAGCTTTGTGACTCCCATTTTCTATATTACTGACAGTTGCTTCTGAAAGACCAGTGGCTTCTGCTACTTCTCGTTGGCGATATCCCTTATCTTTTCGTGTTTGACGAAAAATTTCTCCCATTTTTTCTTGGTTATAGATGAACTTTAGCAAAAAAAATCACTCCCATTTGATTTATTTTAAAGATGAATAAACAATTTTAAAATTTATTACGTGATTTGCTACATTTGATACTATTTAAATTTTTCCATTAAAGAAACATGCCATAATATTAAAATTGAAATTATATTCTGAATATTTTATAATGGACTTAAGATTTCAACAAGAAACGTATCAGGAGAAGCAAAATGAATGGATGTAAATCTTAAAAGTGATAGAAGTCCATGATTTACAGTATTAATATATAGCAATATATCAAAATTTGCTATATATATTTTTGGAATATTCAACTTTTTCTGGGCGTTAATTTTAAGTGGATTTGTTGTAATATCATTTTCTATTAAAGAATTGCGTTGCACTATAGCTTCTAAATCATAGTGTTGATGAAGGAGAGGGAGATGAGATGGTGAGTAAAGGAAATCTTGTTTTATCAATCGACGAGGAATTGAAAAATGTAATCACCTTGGCGTTGGTTAAGTATCAAAAAGAAGTAGAAGAAAAAATGATGGTACAGAGAAGCCAACTGCGAGCAGCTTTATTTCTAGAAAGAAAAGGACAGATACAAAGAGCTTTGCGGAAAATAAATCCCATTAACAAAAATTTACTTCCTTCACTAACAGTGGAGAAACAAGGAGGGACAAGGTGAATATGCGGAAAATGGATGGAAACTGCTCCATCAGCAGTATGACAATATCAGCTGACAAAAACAGCAATGCAGCAGCGAATAAAATCCAATTTTCTTTATCTTTTAAGCGGGTAAAACGGCAAGAGAATATTCAAGTTTGCTTGAAAACACCCAATGGTATCTTGGAACTTGTTATGAATGAAGTTCATAAAACGAAAATGTCTAATGGGATGATAATCGTTCACGGTAAAAGTTTTGATGAAAATAAATCATTGTAGTACCACTCTTTGACCTAAACAGGAAGGAGATAGTTGGTAAATGAACATCAATGATTCAGACACAAACAAATTCGAATTAAACCAAACACTAGAATTGGGTAAAGATTTAGCGGAATATTTCGTTTATTCATGTGATGAAGGGGAACATTACGTTTCTCTTATCACGAGGTTAAGAGAAGCACAAACGCGATCATCCATCATTGAGTCTATCTATGTACTCCTCAAATATGATCATCTTCAATTGAAATGTACGATGAAGAGAATGAATCGAGTCAAGATGGAGAGGTTATTAGCTTGGACGATTCGCGATTCATCAATAGCAAGTGCGATTGTTGGCGGAAGTTGCCCTGAACAAATTGAACAAAGTGTCAAGGCTAGTGGAATTTCACTTCAAAGGGAGACAGTGGACGGAATAAACAAACTATTGTTAAAATAACCATTCATTAGAATTCTGGAGTTGATATAATTGAGTAAAGAAAGATTCACAGCGCCCGTAACCATCTATTTGTTTTTCATCAAAAACGAAGAAATACTTCTTCTTCGTCGTTATAACACAGGCTATGAAGACGGGAACTATAGCGTGGTAGCAGGTCATCTGGACGGTGGGGAAACGGTTAAAGAAGCCGCTGTTCGCGAAGTAAAAGAAGAAGCTGGAGTAGATGTGACAGCGGAAAATGTTGAAATCGTTGGTGTTATGCACCGGAGAGCGGCAGATGAAAGAGTGGATTTCTTTGCGGTTGTGAAGGATTGGAGTGGAGAAATTCAAAATCTCGAACCGCATAAGTGTGATAATTTACAATTTTTCCCATTAAACAATTTGCCTTCCAATGTGATACCTTATATTTCAAGAGCTATTGAAAACTACAAAGAGAATCGATGGTTTGATAGCTATGGTTGGGAAGCTGAGAAATTAGTGCATCGTTCATAGTACATAAAGAGAGGCTTATAGGGATATTATAAGTCTCTTTTTGTGATGTGTATTATTAGTTATGAAGTTCATCGAAACGATCCTTTCCTTTTTCTCGTTTTCGAGATAATCCTTCTCTTTATTCCGTTTTGCTTCTATCCCTGTCAGATCAATTTCAAAAATCTGATTAAAATGAAAATGATTTCTTTTCAGAGTGAATAAAATGATATAATTAGGAAAAATCAGAAATAGGGATTTTGCATCCTTCTTTCAGAATAGATGCATAAAAATTACAATAAATAGAACTATTTGACTGATTAAACAACAACTCTGTCACAGGGTGATATAGGAAGGAGACAATCATGGAACAGGTGCTATTTTTTCAAAACGCTTTCTTAGGTGATCTACAGCAAGAAATAAATGACTGGATTGCAGCAAATCACGATGTGTATGAAATTTTGGATATTAAATTTGATTCCTATTATAAAACGCCGCATTATCCAGAAGCATATTATACAGCAATGATTATTTATGTGAAGAAGAACAATTAATCGTGGCAGAAGCACAATTTGACAACAAATAGGATTTATCTTACTTATTAGCCCTATTGTAGAGTATTACAAACTACGAAGCATCTTTGAGAGGAGAGTGCAGAATGAACAAGTGTAAAAGATGTGGTAAAAAGTACACCGTGAATTCTGCATACACAGCTTTTATTACTGCATTAGGAGTTCGTGGACATCACTTTGACTATTGTCTTGAGTGTTTGAAAAACGACGATGAGTATAGAGAATATTGCACGAATGTTTGGATAGTAACAGGAGTTGATATTTTCGCTTCCAGATTCTATCCATTAGAAGGGAACTAGAAGAATGTATAAATGTGAAATTCACATGCGTCTTTATTCCCGATCTTTTCAGAGATGGGTTTGTCATGAATGTAATTTGCCTTTTGTTCCTAAAGTCCACATACCTTTGATATTTGATAAAAAAAGCTATGGAATAAAATCTGTTCTTTATTCTATGGATGAACAAAAGTTTGTCATTGTGAGTTACGATTACGATTTTTATTCAGATGAAGAAAAATGTAAAAAAACGGTAGAAGAGTACGTAAGAAATGGATGAAACATAAGTGATATCGATCCTGAGCGCAGTAAGTGGTGAAAAAACTTAATAGTTGGAAAATGAACCGCATTTGTGCAATTGTTAGCAACCACTGTTTTGAATGTAAGAACTATGTATGAAGGAGGATTTGATGAATAAGAAGAAAATTTTCCAGCGTATTGTGCGATTTGCATGTATTTTGGTTCTTACTTTTAGTTTATTAGCAGGATGCACTCCGACAGCAGACAAAGTTGCATCCCAAAAATTTGTTCCTTACACACAGAGTCAGATCGATTCAACGAACTTTAACTACAATTTTCTGAGCCTTGTGAATCAAAGATATGCCATTGATCTTAATGTCCAATTTCCTGTAACGCTTTCAAATTACCAAAAAATTAACGAAGAGCTTCAACAGAAGGTACTTTCTGGAGAACTTAAGCCCGATCAAATTCAAAATGAATATGTAAAAATAATTAACAATCAACTTGTTGACTTTGCAAACAAGAAACAAAAATATATTCAAGAAATAAATAAAAAAGCTTTTTTATTACAAAGTGACATAGGAAAGTTACCTAAAAAGGACCAACTTACAGCAAAACAGGCATTAAACGATTTCATTACCGTTACCAACGATGAAATCAAAATGTATCAACAATTACCGGAAGTTTTAAAAAGCAGTATAGATATTGGAAAGAAAACCACGAAAGCAAATGAACCTTCCAATGCTGTAAGCAAATTCTTTGGTACTACTCCAGTGTATGCTGAAGAAAAAAGTGAGAATTGTCAATGTTCGGTAACTACGGAATACCTCAATCCCCAACTAAAGAAAATCACCACCCTTTGTATTTGTAAAATCTATATCGAGTATCAAAAAAAAATCAAAAAAGTTATTAAGGATGAACAAACATTTGCAAAATCGCTGGCTAAATTTCTTGAGTTTGTAGCACAAAATGTGAAACCAATAGCAATAAGCAAAGGAAAATTTCAGACAAAAGATGGTGCGATTATTCAGGGACAAGTAATTAAAAAAGTGAATAATGTACCTAAAATACGCCCTGCTCCTGAAAAAATGGACTTGAATACGGTTGCCAAAGTACGACATGAGCTAGGGATACCAGCAATTGGAGATGATTACGTTTTAAAGGAATTAAAATACTTGAAAGCGGAACAGACAGTTGCCGTTTTAAAAGCGGATGGAGTACAAGTATGGGGAAGAAACGGTTGGGGGGCTGACCAGGGTGGATACAAATCAATGAGGACAGCTTGGTTAAAAAGTGGTGGCCAAAGAAGTATGAGTGCTACAAATAATCAAACCGTTTTCCATGCGGAAGGAGATGCTTTTTGGAATCTATACCAATACAGGAAGCAACACAACATACTAGGCGGAACAGCAACTTTAGTGGTAGACCGCCCATTTTGTACCGCTTGTGGTGACTCGAGAGGAGTACAGCAACTAGTTGAAGAAGTTGGGTTAGACAAGTTAATTGTGATCACACCATCAGGAAAAGAAACTATAACACCTAGACCTGGTAAGCAAAGAAAGACTTGGTAAACAAAAAAGGAGTTTCTAAATGGAAAAGTGGACTTTAAACATAGAAGGAAAATCCCAAACGATAGATAACCCTAGCTGGGAACAGATTTATCAAGTGTTAACACATATAGATGGCGAGACATTTACTCAAGCAGATCTCAAATTAACAGGGACCGGATTTTTAATGATTTGGGGTGGGGATTTGATAGAGGACAGACAGGTGTACGCTGTAGAGTACTATCCAGAAGATGATCAACTAGGGACTAGCCAACTAGTGAATCCACATGTTACTCCAAATGATGAATATCTTTATATTACAGTAGAACAAATAGGAATTGATTTTCCAGCAGAATATTGTGTTGAATTCCCTGATGTTGTAGCGGCATTTAAACACTTTTTTGAAACGGGAAAATTAAGCCAAGATTTGATTTGGGATTAACAGTCTCTAAAATGCAGTTAATTTCGTTTATTTGTGGTCAGCTCCCAGCTTTTTTATTTTATGGATATAAACTCTGAAATTCTGCTAATGGAAAGCACCCCCTAAGAATAGATTTGATGACCTAAAGGGTTATCATGGTCTATTTTAGAGGGTGTGTATTTTTTATTTATAACAATTCTTCTAGTTCATCCAAGTAGCCTTCATAAACATCAAATGCAGAGCGGATGGGGTCAGGTTTGGTCATATCTACACCCGCGCGCTGCAAGACTTCGATCGGGCCTGCGGAACTACCAGATGACAAGAACGTGAGATAGCGGTCAACTGCTGGTCTGCCCTCTTCTAAGATTTGTTTGGCAAGTGCGGTAGCTGCACTCGTCCCTGTTGCGTATTGATACACATAGAAATCATAGTAAAAATGAGGGATTCGAGACCATTCTAGGCCGATTTGTTCATCCACGATGATGTCAGTGCCAAAATATTTTTGGTTTAGTTCATAGTAGATTTTGGTCAATGTATCAGCAGTCAATGCTTCCCCATTTTGTGCTCGTTGATGGATGATGAGTTCAAATTCAGCGAACATCGTCTGACGGAAGACCGTTCCGCGGAATTTATCTACTTGATGATTTAATAGGTAGAGTCGGTCATTTCGGTCTTTTGTAGTTTGAAGCAGGTAGTCTCCTAAAATTGCCTCATTACAAGTAGAAGCTACTTCTGCAACAAAGATGGAATAATCTCCGTAAACATAAGGTTGAGTTTTCCGTGTGTAATAGCTGTGCATGGAGTGTCCCATTTCATGCGCGAGGGTAAACATGTTATCCATACTATCTTGCCAGTTTAATAACACAAATGGGTTCGTACCATAGGTACCAAAAGAATATGCGCCACTGCGTTTTCCTTGGTTTTCATATACATCGATCCAACCATCACGAAAAGCTTGGTGCAAGGTATTGCTATACTCTTTTCCTAGTGGAGAAAGCCCAGTGATGACGATGTCTTTGGCTTCATCATAAGTGATCTTTTTTGGTGTGTGCTGGATAAATGGAGTGTAGAGATCATACATATGAAGCTTTTTCACACCCATTGCTTTTTTTCGGAGATTGATATAGCGGTGCAGCAAAGGTAAGTTTTCATGAACGATCGCGATTAATTGATCGTACACTTTTTCTGGAATATTGTAACCGCTGAGTGACCGCTGCCGAGCAGAATCATAGTGTCGTAAGCGAGCGATGAGATTGTGTTTTTTTACATGAGAAGAAAGGGTACTTGCAAATGTATTTTTTAACCCGCCATAGGTTTCATAGATAGCATGAAAAGTATCTTTACGAACGCGATCATCCGTATTTTCCAAGAGTTGAATCATCCGGCCATGAGTGATCTCGATTTCTTCCCCATTCTCATCTTTGATGGTAGGGAACTTGATATCGGCGTTATTGAGTAAACCATATGTATTCCGTGATGCACCTAACACTTCACTAGCTTCCGCGAGCAGAGCTTCTTCTTTGGCAGATAATACATGTGGACGGAAACGATCCAATTCTTCCAGTTCATAAGCATATAGCTGTAATTTTGGCTCTGATTGTAAAAATTTCTGAATCGTGTTTGCTGGTATAGCCAATATTTCTGGACGCATATAAGAAAGTGCACTGCCTGCTTCTGTCGTCAAGCTGGTGGCGCGATCGTTGAATGCTTGATAGTGGGAATTGGTCGTGTCTTGATCGTAACGCATACGGGCATAGACAAATAGTTTGCCGATGCGCTGGGAAAGTTCATCTCGAGTGGAAAGTGCTTGATAAAACGTAGAAGCAGAGTCTGCCAGTTTTCCTTCAAACTGACGTAAGTTTGGAATCAATTTCTTTACGGCAGCAAATTCTGCTTCCCAAGCATCATCAGTAGGGAAAATCGTTTCTAATTTCCACTGAGTAGCTTTGTCTTGCTCAGAACGTAATGGTAATTTGGACATCAAAGGGTCCTCCTAAAGGGTGAAAATATGGTCATTTACTTTATTTATTATAGCAGAGTGGAAGCAGAAATTAGAAAACTGACCCGATATTGGGTCAGTTTATTTTTAATTTGGTGGGGAACCGTCTGTGCACTTCTGTCGCCAGAAGTGCACAGACGGTAAGGGGTTACTTCTTCTTGAACGGCCTCTTCGCCCAGAGGTCTCGGCCGCCACCCTTCCAGACCGCGACACCGAGCACGATCAAACCGATGATTACGAAGAAGTCCCTCATGTCACTCTGAGTGACATCGGGAACGTTCATCCAGATCAGCAGCTTGCCCAGCCACCAACCTATCTGACCCCATATCCAGAGGTACAGCGTGATCGGCAGCATCAGTACCCTCGCGATGGACGAAGCGAGCGGCGAGGACGGTCCAAAGATGTTCATAATTCCCCTTCCCACAAAAACGATGTTTCCATCGAGTAACTTCATCATAATAGAGAAATATTTAAATTTCAACATATTTACTTTAATAATAAAATGAATCATAAAAATGTATCATCTTACTTCTACACTAGCCTTTTCCAACAAAAATGGATATGATAAGGACGTAATGTTTTCAAGGAGGAAAAAGGCACAATGACATTAAAAATGCATGAAATACGTGAACTTATTCGTTTAATTGATGAATCTTCTATTGATGAATTTGAGCTTGAAAAAGATGGAGAGAAAGTAGCGATTAAGAAGGCAAAAGCAGAAGTGATCACTGGACAAGTTACCGCACCTGTTCCTTTTGTGCCACAAGCCGTTGCCCCAGTACAAGTAGCAGAGGCAACGACACCAGCTGTATCTACCCCTGCTGAGGAATCAACAGACAGCAACTTACATAAAATTGTTTCACCAATGGTAGGGACGTTTTATCGTGCGTCTTCTCCAGATTCCGATCCTTATGTAAAAGAAGGAGATGCCATCAACAGTAACTCAGTAGTCTGTATTGTCGAAGCTATGAAGTTGATGAATGAGCTAGAAGCAGAAGTAAGTGGTACCATTGAGAAAGTACTAGTAGAGAATGGACAGCTAGTAGAGTATGGTCAAGCCCTATTTCTTGTGAAACCTTCTTAGGGAAGGAGGAGACAATGATGTTTAAAAAAATATTAGTAGCCAACCGTGGAGAGATTGCGGTTCGAATTATTCGAGCATGCCGTGAGCTCGGGATTGCGACTGTTGCCATTTATTCCGAAGCAGATCGAGAAGCTCTCCATGTAACCCTTGCAGATGAAGCATATTGTGTCGGTCCAGCAATGTCCCGTGACAGCTATCTGAACATGACCAATATTATGAGTGCTGCAACATTGTTAGAAGTCGATGCGATTCATCCAGGTTACGGTTTTTTGGCAGAAAACGCTGCTTTTGCAGAGTTATGTGCCAGCTGTAATATTATCTTTATCGGTCCATCTCCAGAAGCGATTGTTAAAATGGGAGACAAAACAACTGCACGGGAAACGATGATGGATAGCGGTGTACCAGTTGTACCGGGTACCGAAGGTGTCATCAAAGATATCCAAGTAGCATTGGAAACAGCCAAAGAAATCGGTTTCCCTGTTATCGTCAAAGCGACGGCTGGCGGTGGCGGAAAAGGAATGCGAGTCGTATACAGCGAAGAAGAACTAGTGAATGCAGTGAATCTCGCACAGAAAGAAGCAGAAGCTAACTTTGGAAATCCCGGTGTATACTTGGAAAAATTCCTTGTCGAACCTCGGCATATTGAGATTCAAGTTTTAGCAGACAATCATGGCAATGTCATTCATCTTGGGGAAAGAGATTGTTCGATTCAACGGCGTTATCAAAAATTGATCGAGGAAGCTCCATCTCCTGCAATTTCTCCCGAAATAAGAGAAAAGATGGGTCAAGCTGCGATTTCAGCAGCAAAATCAGTAAACTATTCCGGAGCAGGTACCATTGAATTTCTATTTGATCGTGACCAAAACTTTTATTTTATGGAGATGAATACTCGAATTCAAGTAGAACACCCTGTTACAGAGTTAATTACTGGTGTAGACTTAGTAAAAGAGCAAATTTTAGTAGCAGCAGGACATCCGTTATCTGTCACTCAAGAAGATATCCAAATCAATGGTTGGGCTATTGAATGTCGCATTAATGCGGAACGACCAGAGAAAAACTTCCTTCCTTCTCCTGGGACGATACAATTTTATCTGCCTCCCGGTGGAACAGGTGTGCGAGTTGATAGCGCATGTTATCCGGGGTATACTATTACCCCCTACTACGATTCAATGGTTGCGAAATTGATCGTTTGGGGTAAAGATCGAAATGAAGCTGTTGCGAGAATGAGCCGGGCACTTACTGAATTTGCTATTCAGGGAGTGCATACCACCATTCCTTTCCATATCAAAATGATGTCTCAACCTAACTTTGTAGAGGGAGATTTTCATATTCAGTTTTTGGAAGGGATAAACTTGTTCGAAGAAGGTGAAATATGATGGAACGTGTAGGGCCTTTAGGAAAAGTGGAGATTGCACCAGAAGTGCTTGAGATAATAGCTGGAATGGCAGCTTCTAAAGTGGAAGGTGTCAGTGGCATGAAAGGTGGGGTAGTCGGAGATATCAACCAACTACTCGGACGTAAAAACTTACGACAAGGTATTCAAGTAGCTTTAGACGAGCAAACTGCCATTCAAGTATCGATCATTGTCGAATATGGATACCATATTCCTAACGTCGGTCAAGAAGTGCAAGAACAAGTAAAATCAGCAATTGAAGCGATGACAGGTATTGTTGTGGATCAAGTTATCGTTCAAGTAGAAGGAATTCGTGTTCCACAACCTGAGAAACCGAAAGAGAAACAAGAGAAGCCAAATCGTTTAAAATAAGGATTGTTATGCAAAAAAGTGTTGGTTCTTTTGTACTATAAAAGATTGTTATAAAGATACCGAGCCTTTTGGCTCGGGATTTTTTTGGAGGTGAAAGACCTATGAGTCGTCGGTTAGTTCGTGAGCTCGTTATTCAACGCCAATATCAACAATTAGTGCACCCCGAAGATCAGGGGGATATTTTTGCACCGAATGAAGCAAAGCTTTCTAGTGAGGATAAAAGTTACTATGAGATCGTGCGAAATGGAATAACAACACATATGGAAGAGATTGATCCTTACATCCGTCGGTATGTAAAAAGCGGATGGTCACTCGATCGTCTTTCCATCGTTGATCGAGCAGTTCTCCGTTTGGCAGTTTATGAATTGCTCTATCAAAAGGATATCCCTTCCAAAGTCGTTGTGAATGAAGCAATAGATTTGGCAAAAGCATTTAGTGGTGAAGAAGCTGGACGTTTTGTAAATGGTATTCTCGGCAAGATTATTGCTGAGTTAGAGGTGAAGAAATAACTTTTCCAAATGTCCCTCCTCCCCCTCTTTCTACTGCTAAGTTATTTTTGCGTGCTCGATCGATATAATCTGCTAACGTAACATTTGTTACTTTGGCAATTTCCTCAATCGGTGCATGATGCAAAATATTCATTTCCGATCCAAAATGCGATATAAGCTTGGAAATAGTTTTCTGACCTACTTTCGGAATAAAAGCTAAAGGTATTTGGTGGATATAGGGTGGACGGTTTTTTGGAGATGTAGAAAGTTGATCTCTTATCATTTCAATACGATCTTTTACTCCAGTCACTTCTTTGATGCTGCCACAATTAGGACAGGTCTCTTTGGCTGTCTCTTTTTGAAGCTCACAGACCAGGCAAAAAGTTTGATAATATTTGCCTAATCGTGGATTTAGTCCATAATTGGCAACAATTTTTCTGCCTCTCTTTTGTTGCAGCACATACGTAAATTCTTGGAAACTAGGTTCTTTTACCAAAAATTCATTGTACTCTCTTCCGATTTTTGGGAGGGAATGAGCATCTGAATTTGTTAAAAATGGTAGAGATGCTAATTCGCTGATCTGATCTGCCATTAAGGTATCTGCACTCAATCCTATCTCCACTGCGTCTAGTAAAGATAGATCCAATAGATTTCTGATGGAAGTTGTCGCACTTCCGTATAGACTTTTAAAAGGAGTAAAAATATGTGCAGGTACCACTAAACCTTGCAAGCTTTTTACTTTAGCCATGAAAGCCGATACAGGTTGATAGAGCCGCTGGGTGCTGAGTTGGACATTTTTCATATGCAATTCCAGCCATGCTGTAAACTGTTTGATTGACTTTAGCGTTGGAAAGTAAGCCAACATGTGAAAAGGAGCCGTATTCGGTTCCCTGCACTCTACTTCGACTCCCAGCAAACAAACCGTATTTTGATATACAATTCCGCCATCTGGATGTTCTTGATAGATACCTTCGGCAAGGCCAGCTTGAATTTCTGCTTGAACAGGCGGAGAATGCGCATCGATAATACCAATCATAGACAAGCCTTTATTTCCACTTGCCTCTTTTACGACATGACGGAAGGTCATATTACGGGCAGCAGTTATTTTCACAGGTAAATTGCTTTCGGTTCTTCCTAGGTGGATATGAAGGTCAGCAAATATCCGGTTCATCTTCTACTCCTCCTAGCTAAATAGTTACATGTTTCCAAACAAATGGTAAACTATAGATATTATATAAAGAGGTGAAACAAGAATGCCAGCAAAAATTATTAGTGGAAAACAAATAGCAGCAGATATTCGTCAAGAGTTAAAAGCAGAAGTAAGTGAGTTGAGGAAAAATCAGATTTTTCCTAAATTAGTAGTAGTTTTAGTAGGAAATCATCCTGCGTCTGAATCTTATGTCAAAGGAAAAATCCGTGCAGCCGAAGAGATTGGTATGGAGTCTGTTTTGATTCGTTTAGAAGAGACGATCAGTGAACAAGAACTATTGGATAAAGTAGAGAAGTTGAACCAAGATACTACTGTTCATGGGATATTGGTTCAACTTCCATTGCCAAAACAAATTTCAGAGCAGCGCATCATTGAAGCAATTGCTGCGGAAAAAGATGTCGATGGTTTCCATCCTGAGAGTGTTGGCCGGATGGTGATAGGGTTAGAGACCTTTTTGTCTTGTACACCACAGGGAATCATCGAGTTACTTGAAAGAACCGATGTGCCTATCCAAGGAAAACATGCTGTTGTAGTGGGCAGAAGTAATATTGTAGGAAAACCTGTAGCCATGCTGTTATTGCAGAAAGATGCGACGGTGACCATCTGTCACTCAAAAACAAGTGATTTAGCAGCTATTACCAAACAAGCAGATATTTTGATCGCTGCAGTAGGACGTGCAGAAATGATCACACGTGATCATGTAAAACCTGGTGCAGTCGTCATTGATGTTGGGGTGAATAGAACGGAAGAAGGATTAGTTGGAGATGTTAAGTTTGATGAAGTAAGCGAAATTGCATCTGCGATCACACCAGTTCCGGGTGGTGTGGGCCCTATGACAATTACTATGTTAATGGCGAACACGATTGAATCTGCAAAAAGGCATGCAAGATAATGGCCAAAGAGGTATGGACGGTACGCCAGTTAGTAGCCCATCTTACCTCACTTGTTACCAAAGATCCTAAGTCACAGTCACTTCGGGTTGAAGGTGAAATTTCTAACTTTACTCATCATGCAAGCGGCCACATGTACTTTACTTTAAAAGATGAATCAGCGAGAATGCGGGTTGTCTTTTTTGCTCGGTTTGCTAGATATTTGTTGTTTAAACCGAAAAATGGAGATAGAGTTACAATTCGTGGACAGCTTGATGTGTATGATCGTGATGGACAAGTGCAGATTCGGGCGTTGGAAATGCGAAACAGCGGTCAAGGAGATTTGTTTACCCGATTTCAATCTCTCAAAGAACAGTTAGAGAAAGAAGGGGTTTTCCATCGCGAGAAACTTCCTTTACCTCCTCATCCAAAGCGGATTGGCTTAATCACTTCGCCACATGGAGCGGCTGTCAGAGATATGGTCACTACTTTGCAACGTCGTTATCCACAAGCAAATGTTTTACTCTACCCTGTACAAGTTCAGGGCGATGTGGCAGCTTGGGAAATTTCACAAGCTATTGAAGAAATGAATCGACGGGTTGAAGTGGATGTGTTGATTGTTGGGCGTGGTGGAGGCTCGATTGAAGAATTATGGGCTTTCAATGAGGAAATCGTCGTAAGGAGTATTGCAAATTCTACCATCCCGATTATTTCTGCTGTTGGTCATGAAACAGATACGACACTCAGTGATTTTGCAGCGGATGTTCGGGCTGCTACTCCAACTGCAGCAGCAGAGTTAGCTGTGCCGAATCAAGAAGACTTAAAGATGAGATTTTCCTCTCTTGCTTCGAGATTAGCTCTACTGCCTAAAAAGCTGCTAGATTCTCGTCGTACTGAGGTTAATCGACTGATAGAACGACCGATTTTTCAGCATCCCAATCGTAAATTGATCCCTCACCAAGAGAAATTTCAATACTTGACAAAGCGATTGAACCAAACGTTAGCAACCAATTATTCGAGAGAGGATCGAAGATTAGAACGATTTATTCACCAACTGGAATCTCGCCAGCCTCGAACACAAGTTGCAAATGCTAAGGCTAAATTGGAACGAATTTCGAGGGAGAAAGACTATTTGTTTCAGCAATCACTGGAACAGAAAGAGAAGCGATTTGAAAGACTTATTACACGTTTAGAATCGGTAAGCCCTCTCGCTGTAATGAAACGGGGATATTCATTAGTATATCGTTTATCTGGAAATGAGTTAGTTACCTCTGCTGAACAAGTGAACCCTGGCGATTTGATTGATGTACAACTCGCAGAAGGGAAATTAAAGTGTCAGGTATGGAAGAAGGAGGAATGAACATGAGCGATTTAACTTTTGAACAGGCAATGGAGCGATTGGAAGAAGTTGTAGCCCAATTGGAACATGGTGATATCCCTTTGGAAGAAGCGATTAAGTTATATGGAGAAGGTACAAAGTTAGCAGGCATTTGTCGTAAGAAGTTGGACTGGGCAGAGCAACAAGTGGAAATATTGGTAGAAGAGAACGGTGAATGGACGAAAAAGCCATTTCAGCCTATTCGAGAAGAAAATACATAAGTGCCTGTTGCATGATTCAACGCAAAAATGCATATGTGATTGGGAGCGTCCTTTGTGTTTTTTCGTAGGCAGTCGCGGAAAACACATATATCAAACGACTTAATCCAGTGTTCCAATCTATTCGTGCAAAAATTTTACAAATGAGCGTAGATGTTTTTCGAATGATGTGCGTGAGGAAGGAAGATTACGATCATGACAGAGGCAAGAACATACATAAAAAATATGGCAGAAATAGTTCATCAAGAGCTGGATACCATTAGTATGGAATGGACAAGTATCCCTGCCACACTGCAAAAAGCAATGCGCTATTCCTTACTCGCAGGTGGAAAGCGGATCCGCCCTGTTCTTACCATTGCTACAACAGAAGCACTAGG
Organism: Shimazuella sp. NTD250; assembly: GCF_059510375.1. Classification (NCBI taxonomy): domain Bacteria; kingdom Bacillati; phylum Bacillota; class Bacilli; order Caryophanales; family Thermoactinomycetaceae; genus Shimazuella; species Shimazuella sp. NTD250. Next base: position 249,403 of record NZ_JCAJZS010000003.1, read on the forward strand.
AGGAAGCATAGAAACGGCTTTCCCTTTTGGCTGTGCGATTGAAATGATCCATACCTATTCTTTAATTCATGATGATTTACCAGCGATGGATGATGATGATTATCGCCGCGGAAAGTTGACGAACCATAAAGTGTTCGGGGAAGCAATGGCTATTCTTGCAGGAGATGGTTTATTGACCGAGGCCTTCGGGTTGATCGCAAAAGGAGCAAGAGAAGCTCATTTACCTGCTGGCGTTTCTCTCGATTTAATTCAAGAAGCAGTGCGGTATGCAGGTACACAGGGCATGATCAATGGTCAGGTGCAAGACATGGAAAGTGAATCCAAATCCATTACATTAGATGAATTGGAAGAAATACATCGTCGGAAAACAGGTGATTTAATTACTTATTCTATACGAGTTGGAGCATTAATTGCTGGAGCAAAACAAGAAACATTAGAAGCATTGATGACTTTTTCTTATCAGTTGGGATTGGCATTCCAAATTCAAGACGATATATTGGATGTGGTTGGAGACCAAGAAGTCATCGGAAAACCTGTTGGTAGTGATGAACATAATAGGAAGGCTACATATCCATCCTTACTTGGATTAGATGAGTCGAGAAAAAGATTACAAGATTGTATTCACATCGCACGTGGATCGATTCAGAATAGAGAAGACTTAGATCCAACTCGGTTATTGGAGCTAGCAGATTATTTACTCTTACGGGACAGGTAAGGCTTACCTATGCTATAATGTATTTCAAAATCTAGTAATTTGAACACCTTTTTGTGACCAAAGATACATAGAAACGTTCATCGTTACCGGTCTTCAAATAGACCGGCATTTTTCTGAACGAATATACAACTATGAAAGCGAGGCGGTCTTTCTTGCTCCTCGAGCAGATCCAAACACCTACAGACTTAAAGAAATTATCGGAGGATCAACTTCCTCAGTTGGCGGAAGAAATAAGGCAGTTTCTCATTAACAGTCTGTCCAGTACAGGTGGTCATTTAGCATCAAACCTTGGTGTAGTAGAATTAACAATTGCCCTGCACTATTTATTTAACAGTCCAAATGATAAGTTTTTATGGGACGTAGGTCATCAAGCCTATGTACACAAATTATTAACTGGACGAGGAGACAAATTCTCCACTCTTCGGCAATACAAAGGTCTTTGCGGATTTCCTAAGATGAGTGAAAGTGAGCATGATGTATGGGAGACAGGGCACAGTAGTACTTCTTTATCTGGAGCGATGGGAATGGCTGCTGCTCGAGATATCAAAGGGGAAAGTAACAAAGTAGTAGCGATAATTGGGGATGGTGCGCTAACAGGTGGTATGGCTCTAGAAGCACTTAACCATATCGGTCAAGAACAAAAAGATTTAATTGTCATTTTAAATGATAATGAAATGTCTATTAGTCCTAATGTAGGTGCATTACATAACTACTTGGGTAGACTACGTACTCATCGCCATTACAACAAAATGAAGGCAGAAGTAGAACAAGTACTGAAAAAAATCCCTACTATTGGGGGGCCAGTGGCAAAAACACTAGAACGAGTAAAAGACAGCATTAAATTTTTATTGGTTTCAGGTGTGCTTTTTGAAACGCTTGGTTTTACTTATCTAGGTCCAGTTGATGGTCACCATATGGATGAACTAATGGAGTGTTTGCGTCAAGCTGAAAATACAAAGGGACCTGTACTTGTGCATGTTATTACGAAAAAAGGCCAAGGATATAAACCAGCAGAAGACGATTCAGTCAACTTCCACGGCGTAGGGACTTATAAAATTGAGTCGGGTGCTTTTCAAAAGAAAAAGGCTAATGCTCCTGCTTATCCAGCCGTATTTGGAGAAACAATGATCAAACTTGCTGCGAAAAATCAAAAGATCGTCGCTATCACACCAGCTATGATCACAGGTTCTAAATTGGACAAATTTCAGCAAACCTATCCAGAGCGTTGTTTTGATGTAGGAATTGCAGAGCAGCATGCCACAACATTTGCAGCGGGGTTAGCGACACAAGGGTTGAAGCCTGTGCTAGCCATCTATTCGACTTTTTTACAGCGTGGATATGATCAATTGATTCACGATGTTTGCCGCCAACATTTAAATGTTGTTTTTGCAGTTGATCGAGCTGGTTTTGTTGGGGAAGATGGCGAGACACACCAAGGTGTATATGACATCAACTTCATGCGCTCTCAACCCGGATTAGTGATCATGATGCCAAAAGATGAAAACGAATTACAACATATGCTTTATACTGCTACCCAATACGAATCAGGGCCGATTGCGGTGAGATACTCCAAAAGTGAAGGCGAAGGAGTTCCGATGGATGAGGACTTTCAATTGATCCCGATCGGAAAATCGGAAACAATTCGAGAAGGGAATCATGTGGCAATTCTTGCGTTCGGAAACATGGTTTCTGTAGCTGTAGAAGCAGCAGAACAACTGGCCGAAGAAGGAATTCAAGCGAAAGTGGTCAATGCTCGTTTTGCAAAGCCCTTAGATGAAGAACTGTTGCTCTCTATCCATCAAGAGGGATTGCCCATCATCACAGTCGAAGAGGGCTCCAAAATTGGTGGTTTTGGCAGCGCCGTATTGGAGTTTTTCGCGGAACAAAACAAAAATCAGCGAGTGTCTATCCTCGGTGTACCTGATTACTATGTAGAACATGGCAGTGTCAGTGAACAACGAGCAGAAATTGGTTTGACAGCTGAGGGGATTTGCGAGATTGCAAGGAAAAGTTGTGTCCCTGATATTCAAAAGATCTGAGGTAATCGAATGGCTAAGGAAAGATTAGACATTCTCCTTGTACAAAAAGGATATTATCCCAGTCGGGAACAAGCCCAGCGGGCCATTATGGCTGGGCTTGTTTTTGTAGACAATGAGTCTTCGACCAAAGTGGGTACTAAGTATCCAGTGGATAGTTCAATTCACATAAAAGGAGAAACCCATCCTTATGTAAGCCGCGGAGGCTTAAAACTAGAAAAAGCACTTCACGTTTTTTCTATTGATATGAAGAATAAAGTGGTATTGGATATTGGTGCGTCCACTGGCGGCTTTACGGATTGTTCCCTGCAAAACGGAGCTTCCTATGTATATGCCATAGATGTGGGATATGGTCAGCTTGCTTGGAAACTTCGTACAGATGAACGAGTAAAAGTGATGGAACGTACGAATTTTCGTCATGTACAAGCCAAAGACTTAATAGGACCAGTTCCTAATTTTGCAACTATCGATGTTTCTTTTATCTCCTTATCGAATATCATTCCGACGTTAAATCGATTACTACTTGATAAAAGTGAAGTAGTAGCTTTGATTAAACCACAATTTGAAGCTCAAAAAGATCAAGTGGAGAAAAAAGGAATAGTGCGTGATGCAGCTGTTCATCGTGATGTATTGAAAAGAATGATCGAAATGTTCACCCGAGAAGGTTATGGAATCGCAGGTCTTTCTTCCTCGCCGATAAGGGGAGGAAAAGGAAATATAGAATTTTTAGCGTATCTGATAAAGGGAACGGACGAACGTTCTTTTTCTATAGAGGAGCAGATCGAGCTGGTATTACAAGAAGCTCATCAATCCCCCATGTTGGAAGAATAGTTTTCTTATGGAGAGAGGGAGGGAGCGTGTCACACTCAGGTGATTCCATTGTTTTAGTACTTATCATTCTATTTATTTTATTTTTGATACTGAGAAAATGGGTTTCTTTTCAATTTGCCAAAGACATACTATTGAACAAAACACAAAAAGAACCCAAACAGATAAAAGGCGAAGTAGCAGATTTACTTCGAGAATATGGTTATGAACCCATTGAAGGAAAGAAAAAAATTCCTATCTCCATCGAATTGGATAAAGAGCCATATGAGAGCAGAATGTTTATCGATTTTTTGGCGATGAAAGAAGATTTATTATATGTGGTGCTTGTCGCAAAAGAGAGAAAACCTTTACGCAAAACAGGAGCAGCTATCCGTGATCATCTTTTCCCATTTTTTTTGCTCTATCGACCAGCAGGAATTGTATATGTCGATAAAGCAAAAAATAAAGTGTCACTTGTACAGTTTTCTCATGCGGCGTTATTGGAATCACAAAAAAAATTTCCAATGGGTTATGTGATTACTTTCTTAATTGGTATGATTTTGATGTGGATAATACAAAAATGATAAGCGTAACCTTGAGGTGGACAGATGAAAACAATAGGCATCATGGCTAATCAAACTAAATCTACGGCACTGACGGTTGCAAAAAAGCTGACAGATCTGATTGAATACAAAGGTGCTACTGTATGTCTTGATACAGATCTGGCAAAAGTACTTGGTCAAGAACATAAAGGGATTCCTTTGGATGACTTTCCTATACATGTAGACTGTACCTTTGTGCTCGGTGGAGATGGTACACTACTTGGAGTGGCGAGAAAATTAGCCGGTTCCCGCATCCCCATATTGGGGATTAATTTGGGATACCTCGGTTTTTTATCCGAAGCAGAACCAGAAGACCTCTCTGCATCCGTTGATCGAATATTAGCGGGAGATTATTGTGTCGAGAAAAGACTCATGCTAGAAGCAGAAGTGATTCGCCAAGATGAAGTGATCAAAAGAGGAATTTCCTTAAATGATATTGGAATCGCAAAAGGTTCTTTTAGCCGGATGATTACGTGTACCGTAAAAATGGACGGAACCTTTGTCAGTACTTACTCTGGGGATGGGGTTATTATTTCTACTCCAACGGGTTCCACTGCTTACTCCCTTTCCTGTGGGGGTCCTATTGTTTGGCCAGGCTTGGAGTGTATTTTACTCACGCCAATCTGCCCGCATACCTTAACTTCACGTCCTATGGTGCTTCCGGCAAATAGTATTTTAGAAATCGAGGTTGCAGCCAATCACAACGAAATTGGTGTTACAATAGATGGTCAAGAAGGATTTACGTTAGAACGTGGAGATATTGTTCGAATTGGGAAGTCACCTTGTTCCACACATTTGATCAAATGGAAAGAGCGTACTTTCTTTGAAGTAATCCGCAAAAAATTGCAAGAGCAGTAGGAGCGATTTTCATGAAAGCACAGCGTCATATTCGTATTCGGGAGATCATAACAAGTAAAGATATTGAAACGCAGGATGATTTAGTAGCGGAGTTAAAAAAAGCTGGCTATAACGTCACACAAGCGACGATTTCCCGTGATATCAAAGAATTGCATCTCGTAAAAGTTCCACTTAGCAATGGGGCCTATAAATACTCCTTGCCTGCAGACCGTCGCTTTAACCCATTGCAAAAATTAAAGCGATTATTGCAAGAATCTTTCGTTGGGATAGACTTTGCTGAAAATCTAGTCGTCATGAATACATTGCCAGGTAATGCCCATGCTATAGCAGCTTTATTAGATAATCTTGATTGGGATGAAATATTGGGGACGATTGCTGGAGACGATACGATTTTGATCATTTGTCGATCCAAACCAGTAGCGGAAGAAATAGTTCAACGGTTCTTAGACATGTTGTAGGGGAAGATGAGTTTATGCTAAAAGAACTGTCCATCCATCAATTTGCCATCGTAGAAAATATAAACCTGACTTTTGACCAAGGTTTCCACGTATTGACGGGGGAAACTGGGGCAGGGAAATCCATCTTAATAGATGCTCTTGGACTAGTCATTGGAGGCAGAGCTTCTAGTGATTTTGTTCGTCATGGTTCTCCAAAAGCAATTATTGAGGCTAGTTTCGACTTCCCAGCAGACCATCCTGCTATCGCATTGTTAAAAGAATGGGATATTGAGGCAGAAGAAGAGTATCTCATCATTCGCAGAGAGATTGCAATAAATGGGAAGAGCACTTGTCGAGTTAATGGACGTATGATCACTTTAGCTATGTTAAAACAATTAGGAAATTATCTCATTCATATACATGGTCAACATGAGCATACGGGATTGCTGCAAGTAGAAGAGCATCTTGTCTGGTTGGATCAGTTTGGTGGATCTAAAATCTTAGATAAACGTAGGGAATACCAAAATGTATATCGTCAATATCAAGAGATAACCAAACAAATTGCACAGCTCGATCTCGATCAGCAAGAGATGGAACGGCGAGTAGATATGCTCCAGTTTCAGGTATCTGAAATAAAAGATGCAAGATTGGTGTCTGGGGAAGAAGAGACATTGCAAGAAGAAGAAAAACGGTTAGCTGGTGGTGAAAAATTAGTTTCCCGGGTATCAGGAGCCTATCAGATTTTATCGGCTGAAGGCGGTGGAATCACTCAGCTGCGTCGAGCGGTATACAATTTGCAAGAAGTGGCAGGACTTGATTCCGCTATCCAAAGCATATTAGAAACGATGGAAGCAGCTACTTTTCAATTAGAGGAAGCAGCTCGAGATCTGAGTATTTATCAAGACAGCTTAGACTTTTCGCCAGAGCGGTTATATGAAGTACAGGATCGAATTCATACGATCCGGCAATTGCAGCGCAAATATGGAGAGACCACCTCTGATATTTTGAACTATCTGGAGAGTGCAGAAGAAGAATTAGAGCGGCTTTTGAATGTGGAAGAAAATAAAGAACATCTATACGAGAAACAAAAGCAGTTGAAGAATGAGTTATTGCAAAAAGCAGCAGGGTTGACTCAGTTAAGAAAACAAGCAGCTTCAGAGCTGGAAGTACAAGTCGAAGTGCAATTAGCTGATTTGATGATGGGTTCCAGTGTTTTTCATGTTTCTTTTTTTCCTGATCCCTTGCAAAAAGCAGCAATCACGGTGACTGGGATGGATCAAGTCGAGTTTCAACTTTCCCCAGGCCCTGGAGAACCTCTCAAGTCATTAACCAAAATTGCCTCAGGCGGGGAGTTATCTCGGATCATGCTGGCATTAAAATGCATTTTTAGTGGGCGTGATCCAGTACAAACGTTGATATTTGACGAAGTAGACACAGGGGTGAGTGGTCGAGCGGCTCAGGCGATTGCTGAAAAAATAGCCTTACTTGCTTCTGAAAACCAAGTGCTGTGTGTTACCCATTTGCCGCAAGTGGCGTGTATGGCTGATGTCCATTTTTATGTATCCAAACAGATCAGTGATCAAAAGACAAGTTCTGGAGTTGTAAAGCTGGATAAAGCAGGGAGAATTATGGAATTATCTCGAATGCTCGGCGGGGCAGAAGTTACAGCCAGAACAAAGCAGCATGCTGCTGAAATGTTATTTTTAGCGAATAAAGTCAAAACAAGACAGTAACGAAAATGTTCCAAACTGTTTATGGGCTAGGAAGCATTTGTTACTTATAAGGAAACAGTATCAAGGGCAAATTAACTTCACAAGCCTCTCAAGTGCGAAGGAATAGGTAGAACTCGCAGGAGAGTGGTAGTGTGCAGCAAAAATGGTTGAAGAGAAGTTTAGGCCTTATTTTTGTCCTTCTCCTAACCGTTGTCAGTTTGTCGCCGACTTGGCAAGATTTCATGGCCTTTCCAAGCAAAATCCGGATGGTGAATGGAGAACTGTTAATAAAACCTGCTCATTTACCAGTCCAATATAGCGCGGATAAAGCAGGTATTCATTATGCTACCCTAAACATTGGGAAAATACCCGTCAAACGCGCAACTGTCCAAGTAGTTCCTCCTGTGAAGGTAATTCCAGGTGGTCAGTCAATCGGGATTAAATTGAAATCCAAAGGGATTATGGTGGTAGGACATAATTTGATTCAAACATCTGCTGGTAATATTTCTCCTGCTGAAAGAGCTGGGATTCAAGTAGGAGATACCATTTTACGTGTCAATGGTCAAGCAGCTACGAGTGTAAAGACACTTGGTCTACTTGCTATGGAAGCAGGAAAGGCAAATAAGTTTTTACATTTTATTGTACTAAGAGCAAACAAACAGCATCAGGTACGTTTAAAACCACTTATGGATCAAAAGGAACAGACTTATCGAATGGGGATGTATGTACGCGATACGGCAGCTGGTGTTGGGACATTAACTTTTTTAGATCCAATAGCACACAAATACGGAGCACTTGGTCATGTGATATCAGATGTTGATACAGGGCAGCCGATCGTAGTAGGACAAGGAAAAGTTCTTCGTTCACATGTTACCTCGATTCAAAAGGGTGAATCAGGCGAACCGGGTGAAAAGCGTGCGATTTTTACCGATGAAGATCAAATACTTGGGAATATTGTCCGGAACACTCCCTTTGGAATATTTGGGGAAATGCGTGAATTACCAAATAAAGGGTTATATAATAAGCCGATAGCTGTAGGATTACAAGAAGAAGTGAAAGAAGGTCCAGCAAACATATTAACGGTGGTAAATGGACAAAAAGTAGAGTCCTTTAAAATCCAAATTGTGAGTGTGAACAAACAGCGCTCTGCTTCCACAAAAGGTCTTATTCTAAAAGTGACAGATCCACGACTCTTGAAACTAACTGGGGGGATAGTTCAAGGGATGAGTGGAAGTCCGATTATACAAAATGGTAAAATAATAGGTGCGGTGACTCATGTTTTTGTTAATGATCCTTCTGCTGGATATGGTACTTTTATCGAATGGATGCTCAAGGATGCGGGAATACAAACCATTGCGGATACCTTAACAGGTGCCGCTTTTTTCTGTAGGTGCCCCGTTTTTTGAAATGATATCTCTTTGTGGTAATTATAGGAAGAAGGAAAGAAGAATTCATTTGTCGAAAATGTTAAACAACAGTTTTGATGAGAGAAGGGGGAGAGAGATTTGATTAAATTGATTATTGCGGATGATAATCGAGAGTTTACGCAATTATTAAAAGATCATTTTAACAGTCAAGAAGATATGGAAGTATTGGGAGCAGCTCACAATGGTGGAGAGGTACTAGAACTGATAAAGGAGCGGACTCCAGATGTACTCGTATTAGATATTATCATGCCTCATTTGGACGGATTAGGGGTATTGGAACAACTCCAGCAGATGAACTTGTCACCAGCACCAAAAATTGTCATGTTAACTGCTTTTGGCCAAGAAAATATTACCCAGCGCGCCGTGGAGCTAGGGGCATCTTACTACATTTTGAAGCCATTTGATATGGATGTGCTCACAGAGCGAATTCGTCAAATGATCGGACAAACTGCACCAACTACTTCCCGTGTTCGTGCTGCGGTTCCCGTATCATCACGCCTTGGTAATTTAGATGCAAATATTACTACCGTCATTCATGAGATCGGAGTTCCAGCTCATATAAAAGGTTATTTGTATTTAAGAGAAGCGATCACCATGGTGTATAATGAAGTTGACTTGCTCGGAGCAATTACAAAAACGTTATACCCTCGAATTGCCAAAAAATTCAATACTACCCCTAGCCGAGTGGAAAGAGCTATTCGTCATGCCATCGAGGTTGCTTGGAGTAGAGGGAATATGGATTCCATTAAAAATTTATTTGGTTATACGATAAATGTTACCAAAGCAAAACCTACCAATAGTGAATTCATCGCGATGGTTGCCGATAAATTAAGGATTGAACATAAAATGGCATAAAATTCGCAAAGTAAAATCGAAATATTAGAAAATGTATACCCTTTCAATTTTGAAAGGGTTTTTTAAATTTTTGTTAATACAGAGAAAATAAATTTGCTTCTTAGAGCACAACGTCTTTATAATGGGATTAAGACCAAGTCGGTCCCCCCACGTTGAAAGGACAGTAAGTGGGCACCAGTAATTTGGCAAGTGGCTACCACAGTGAACAGCTGTACGAAGACGCGCGGAGGTTGCTCGATCACCGCCTCCGTCTGATCAACCCGGAACTCCCTGAGATCAAGCAATATCTGCAGGAGAAGTATCCGAAGATCGCTATCCCGTGGGCTGACGAAGAGCTTCCCGCGAGTCTTCGTAAGATCGAGGAAGAAAACCCTCACATCAAGATTCCTCGAATCAAGGAACTGGGATACCACAGCATCGCAGTTGCGCTGTATCTTGAGATGGTCACCGACCCGAAGAAGCGGAAGCGGTTCCCCGAACTGACACTTGAACAGTGTCAGAGGGCGGTTGATGAGGAGATGCGGCACCGTGAAACGTGTCACCAAATCATCACGGCTCTGACCATGGACATCATCGGAGACCTCGGGGACGATTTCCTCAACCTTGTGTCACAGAAGTGCGGTGAGGAAGTAGAAGGTACGCTTCGAGGCACCGTCAAGAAAGCTTTGGTTGGAGATGAGCCACTCCTCGCATCTGACGAGACCATTGCTGATGGGATCGCCACTCAGAACAAGGAGCACGCTGGACAGGATTGGCAGAGTGGTGATGTCGGAAAGACAAACCCAATTGTTCGAATCGTCGATTCGGCATCGAAGTCCATTCAGGTCTACAACGATGACATCGTCGAGGCGATTCGATCTTCGGCTGAGCATCGTCTTGAGCAGGAGTGGGAGATGGCTACCGCTCCTGTCGCAGAGCTCTATGAGCTCGCGGATCGGATGATCATCAAGGAGTTCGGCAGGAACAACTTCTCGATCAAGGATCTGCTCTGCATTGTCCGTGCGAAGCAGCAGGGTTACACGAAGTTGAAGTTGCAGCAGGAAGATGCGGAAGCAAGTATGCGGAAGGTGATGGAAAACATCTCCGTATGCGTTACCGTCATCCTGTTCCTGTTCCTCCACCGTCTGGCAAGGCGAGTCCACACTGTTCACGAGTGGATTTCTCCCTTCGTTGGACGCTTCAAGAAGTATCAGTTCGGGTACTGGCTGTTCAACAAGTGTTGTTTCGCCATTGCCTATCCCCTGACCACGTCTCTCGCGAAGCTTTATGGGACTGTTGGTTATACCAACGCAGCTTGGTACATCAAGGAAAAGCCGGTTGATCTCTTCGAACAGATTGATAAGGCTTCTGGTAAGAGTCCTTTCCTGCTCTTTACGGCGGGAGTGATTGTTGCCATGGCCAATGCCAAGACGGCACATGATATCCGTACAAAGGAAGAGAAGAACGAATCTTCCAAGGCGGACAAGAAGTAACTGACTTCCCAAAGACAAAAAAGGAAGTTAGCTGCTTGTGAAACGGCCGGGTTCGCTCCACTCCAGGAGGGACCCGGCCGCACTCGTTGTCTTTCATTTTATCCTCACAAACTCTTTCCTCATTAATATTGTGCGATGCCGTTTCTTCGATTCCCGAATCTTCCTGAAAATGTCTTCAGCTTCTCGGTATTGCTCTCCTGATAAAGCACGTTTGTAAGCTTTCTCTAGAGGAGCTACTTCTTCTTTGTAGAAGATATTTGCTCGATTGGTGTAGCGTGCTTTGGCTTTTTGTTGACTTTCTTTATCTCTCGTCTTTCTTTTTTTACTCATCATCCCTGTCCCCTCTATAAAAAAATAGCCAATAGTAGGGTGAATGGTGGTATGTGGTGGGATGTGTATAAAAGTATGTTCTATTCCGCATTGCTTATTTTTATTATATAGGAAAGTGCTTTTCTATTACCCTTAATATGGAGTCCAAGCTAATTTTTTTGCTTTACGATAACGTTCCTGTACTGCTGGCCAGTTGACGACATGCCACCAATTTTTGATATATTCTTTCCGTTTGTTGGGATATTTTAAATAATAGGCATGCTCCCAAACATCAAGAGTTAAAAGTGGAATGACATCCCATTGGGAGAGGTTTTGGTGTTTCTCTGCTTGTAAAATTTCCAAACGTTGTGACCTAGGGCTGTAGACAAGAATTGCCCACCCGCCGCCTTCTACTTTTTCAGCTGCCTCAGAGAAATGTTTTTTAAATTGGTGAAAGCTCCCAAAATCGCGGCAAATTTCTCTTTTTAAGGAACCGCTCGGTTCTCCACCACCGTTTGGACTCATCACTTCCCAAAAGATAGTATGTAAATAGTGTCCGGCACCGTTGAAAGCGAGTTCGCGTTCCCAATGTTTTATGAGGTCATATTGATTGGTGATTCTCGCTTTTTCCAGCATTTTTTCTGCTTTATTCAGATCATCTACATATTTTTTATGATGTTCATCATGGTGCAAATACATGGTCTGTTCATCGATGTATGGTTCTAAAGCGTTGTAAGCATAAGGTAAGGGGGGTAATGTATGCCCTCCAATAGGAACAGGGTCATATGTATGTGTTTCACTCGTTTCTTCACTACTGAGGTATGCGGTTCCATAATAAGGTTCGTAGATGTTTTCTTCTTGAAAAGTAGTATATTCCTTTTCGATATCTACCAACTTTTTCAAATATTGATAGTAGCTATTTGGATCGGGTGAGGCAGATTTCACTTCTGCTTCCAATTTTTTTAATCTTTTTTTCAATGATTCATGACTACTTGTTTCTAAGTCAAAAGGGTCTTGTAATAACCATTGCTGATGAAAACGGATCGTCTCGAGAATCGGTTCTTTTAACCATTTCTCATACCACTCTTGATACGTTGACATACGAAATCCCTCCCAATAGGAAAATATGCAACTGTATCTAAAACATGCATAAAAAAAAGATCCCTTTCGGTCAAGGATCTAAACTTTGTCAAGAAAAGCATGTTTTTCTTTTTTATATTCATCCGTCTTTTTCAGCAGTTTAGGCTGAATTTTGTTTCGCTTTTTATCGCGGTAAAAAATAAATCCTCCTACAATCGTTAAACCGAGTAAAAACAAGATCAGTCCGAGTACAAAAGTGAAAAGGGGAAAAGATTCACCAGCTGCTGTAGAAAAGAGAATGTCACGCATGAGTGTCCAACCATAAACACTGATTCCCCCAGGGATACACATGAGAATAATGGCAATAAGTCTTTGAAAAACTTCCTTTTGCATGTCAAGTCACCTTCCTATGTCCACGATCATTTTACTTCATTTCCGGCACGATATCCACCTGTGTGGTATGATAGGAGTGTGCTGTTTTCCATACATAATTCGGCTGGATAGATTGACTCATTCTCTTGTTTTCTCTAGGATATAAAAGGATCTAGGTATTCAAAAAGTCTTTTTCGCGAACCCTAATAAGACAATCCAGACAGAGGAAAGAGGAATATGTTTGAGTAAGTTGAAGACATTTCAAGAAATAGTAGTGAAGGCAGAATCACTTCCTTCGGTCACAGTTGCAGTAGCAGCTGCTGATGATCGAGAAGTCTTGGAAGCAGTCCTAGATGCAAAAAAACATGGGATTGCTCAGTTTCAATTGTACGGAAAAAAACAAGAGATCGAACGTATTAGTAGGGAAATCGGACTTACTTTAACTGCTGGGGAATTTATTACGGATACTTCTGATGTACATGCTGCTTGCATTGCAGCAGTGTCAGCAGTGAGAGAAGGAAAAGCAGATGTTGTGATGAAAGGTATGGTACAGACTGCTGACTTCCTTCGGGCAATTTTACATAAGGAAAAAGGTTTGCGGAGTGGAAAGGTACTCAGTCATGTGGCTACCTTTGAAGTGACAGGTTATGATCACCTCATCCATGTGACAGATCCGGCTTTAAACGTAGCACCTACACTGCCAGAGAAGTTTCAAATTGTGGAAAACATCATTGAATTGTGTCATGCATTAGGATGTGAGGAACCAAAAATAGCTGCTCTTGCAGCGGTTGAGGTTGTCAATCCCAATATGCAAGCGACGCTTGATGCTGCTGCTCTTACCCAGATGAATCGTCGTAAGCAAATAAAAGGAGCGATCATCGATGGCCCTTTCGCCTTAGATAATGCAGTATCTGTGGAATCAGCAGAACATAAAGGAATCGAAAGTCCAGTTGCAGGGAAAGCGGATGTCCTTTTGGTACCAGATATTGAAGCTGGCAATATTCTTTATAAATCGATGGTCTACTTCGCAAAAGCGAAGATTGGTGCTTTGGTATTGGGGGCTAAAGCTCCAATTGTGTTAACATCACGTGCGGACTCTGCGGAGGCAAAGCTGTATTCGATTGCCTTAGCAGCAGTACAAGTAGCAAATTCAAATCGTTAGAAATGAAGGGATCTCCTCGTGGAATTGTTTAATCGATTACAAGAGAGTAATTATGAGCAGCTGGTATTTTGTCAAGATGAAGTTTCAGGTTTAAAGGCAATCATTTGTATACATGATACTACACTAGGGCCTGCACTTGGTGGGCTAAGAATGTGGAACTACCAATCAGATGAAGATGCGATAGAAGATGTTTTACGATTGGCAAAAGGGATGACATATAAGGCAGCTGTAGCTGGATTGAACTTAGGTGGAGGAAAAGCTGTTATTATCGGAGATTCACGGAAGGATAAGAGTGAGGCTCTTTTTCGTATGTTTGGCCGCTATGTAGAAGGGCTGAATGGAAGGTATATAACGGCTGAAGATGTTGGTACAACGGAAAACGATATGGAATTGATTCACTTGGAGACCAGTTATGTCACTGGTTATTCTTCAGCATCCGGATCTGCTGGAAACCCATCTCCCGCTACTGCTTATGGTGTCTATCAAGGGATTCGAGCAGCTGCTCAAGAAGCGTTTGGGACCTCCTCGCTTGAAGGGAAAACAATTGCAGTACAGGGTGTAGGAAATGTGGCTTTTCGTCTGCTCGGTCACTTGGCTAAAGAAGGAGCCAGTCTGATTGTAACCGATATTCATGAAGAACAAGTGGCAAGAGCAGTTGTCGAATATGGGGCAACTTCCGTTTTGCCTGATGAAATTTATGATGCAGACTGCGATATTTTTGCACCTTGTGCGCTCGGTGCTGTCATCAATGACAAAACCATTGATCGCTTGAAGTGTAAAATTGTTGCAGGAGCTGCGAATAATCAGTTACACCAACCAAGACATGGCGAGTTATTACAACAAAAAGGCATTTTGTATGTACCAGATTATGTGATCAATGCAGGCGGAGTGATTCAGGTTGCAGACGAGCTGACTGGATATAATGAGGATCGAGTCATGCAAAAAGTAGCAAATATTTATGGCACAGTACTCGATATATTTGCGATTGCAAAGCGTGAAGGCCTTACTACACACCTTGCTGCTGACCACCTCGCAGAAGAGCGAATTGCTAAGATGAAACATGTGCGAAGCCGGTTTAATCGAAATGCCAGACATGCTTTGAATTTAGAAAAAAACGGAAGATAGTATGGATAGAAAAATTAGCCCAATCTAAAAATAGGATTGGGCTGGTCAAGTGAAATTGGTTTTTTTTAGTAATAAGATTTACCATTGCAAATCTTATTTACATACGTAAAGCAAACGGATTTAGCGTAGAGCTATCGTCGAAATTTACATAATTACATAGAAGAGAGAAGTGGGTGCATGGCACATCATTATGACTTAGTCGTGATAGGTGGAGGTCCCGGTGGTTACGTAGCGGCAGCACATGCTGCTCAAAAGGGATGGAAAGTAGCATTGGTAGAAAAAGAAAAAGTAGGGGGAATATGTCTGCATAAAGGATGTATTCCAAGTAAATCGCTACTGAAAAGTGCCGAGATGTATCATGCGATAAAAGAAAGCACCTCATATGGAGTAGAGACAGAGAGTGTTCGCTTAAACATGGAATTGGTACAAAAGCGAAAAACAGAAGTGGTAGATCGGTTGCACCAAGGAGTAAATAATTTGTTGCGTGGTCATAAGGTTGACATATATCATGGTACAGGCAGGTTAATGGGACCATCGATTTTTTCCCCACTCGCAGGTGGAGCGATTGCTGTCGAAAAACAAGAAGGTGAAGCAGAAATGCTTGTCCCTAAATTTGTATTACTAGCAACCGGCTCTCGTCCAAGGATGTTAAGTGGATTAGAAGTGGATCATACTCATATACTCACATCTGATGATGCTTTAGAACTACAGGAATTACCTGCATCGATGTTGATTGTAGGTGGAGGAGCCATTGGTGTCGAATGGGCTTCCATGTTAAGTGATATGGGTGTGCAAGTAGTTCTAGTGGAATATGCGGACCGAATCTTGCCTTTGGAAGATGAAGAAATAAGCAGCGAGATGAAACGAATTCTGGAAAAACGAAATGTTACCATATGGACAAATGCACAAGTAGAGGCGCATAGTGTACATATAGAAGATGGACAAGTAACGCTTTCTATTATACGAAATGATTCAGACACAGAGCATACGATCACCATCAATCAGGTGTTAGTATCTGTGGGAAGAGATGCAAATACAGAGGATTTAGGATTGGATAATACCAATATTCAAGTAGAACGTGGGATTATCCAAGTAAATCATTCTTACCAGACCGCAGAGGCCCATGTCTATGCGATTGGTGATGTTATCGGTGGATATCAATTGGCTCATGTTGCATCTCGTGAAGGAATACTTGCTGTAAACCACATGATGGGAGATGAGATAGAATTAGTAAATCCTAACCAAGTGCCACGTTGTACGTATAGTCGTCCGGAGATAGCGAGTATTGGATTGACGGAAAAAGCAGCAAAAGAACAAGGTTACGATGTTGCAGCAAGCAAATATCCTTTGAGATATCTTGGTAAGCCTTTAGTATATGGAAATGCTGACGGATTTATAAAAATAGTAAGTGACAAAAAAACGCAAGACTTGCTAGGAGTCCATTTGATAGGTGTACAGGCTACTGAGTTGATCGCAACAGCTAGTTTAGCTAAATTTTTAGATGCTTCACCTTGGGAAATCGGACAGGTTATTTTTCCTCATCCTACTTTTTCTGAAGTATTTGGAGAAGTAACACAAGGATATAAATAGACAAGCAAGGGAGGGATTCCAGTTTGAAACATCGAGAACTGGGGTTAACAGATGAGCAGGTTCGAGAAATGTACCGCTATATGCTGTTAGCTAGAAAAGTGGATGAAAAAATGTGGCTTTTGAACCGTGCAGGAAAGCTGCCTTTTGTTGTTTCCTGCCAAGGACAAGAAGCAACACAGATTGGAGCAGTATATGCGCTAGATCGGCAGAAAGACTGGCTATGTCCTTATTATCGTGATTTAGGTATGGTGCTGTTGTTTGGTCAAACAGCTCGTGATCAAATGCTATCTGCTTTTGCCAAAAAAGATGACCCCAATAGCGGGGGGCGTCAGATGCCAAATCACTTCGGGGATCGTCGTTATCGGATTTTATCTGGTTCTAGTCCTGTTACGACCCAAATGCTCCATGCTGTTGGAATTGCATATGCAGGTAAAGTAACAGGAGAAGATCATGTGGTATTAACCTCATGTGGCGAAGGTTCTAGTAACCAGGGAGATTGGCATGAAGCATTGAATTTTGCAGGTGTTCATAAACTTCCTGTGGTGTTTTTAGTAGAAAACAATATGTACGCCATATCTGTGCCACTCAGTAAACAATTAGCTGGAGAAAATGTTGCTGCCCGTGGACAAGGTTATGGAATGCCAGGAATCCGTGTAGATGGTAATGATGTTTTTCAAGTATATGATGTGATGAAGCAAGCAGTAGAACGGGCGAGAAAAGGAGAAGGACCTACACTGATTGAGGCAGTCTCTTACCGTCTAACGCCACATTCGAGTGATGACGATGATTTGACTTATCGGACAAAAGAAGAAGTAGATGAAGCAAAAAAACGCGATGGTTTATTTGTGTTGGAAACTTACTTAGACGAACATCAGTTGTGGACAGCCGATGAGAAAGAGGCGTTGAGTAAAGAAATGGACGCAGAGATAACGGAAGCGATCAAATTCGCTGAAGCGGCAGACCATCCTAACCCAAATGATTTATCCAAGCATGTTTTTGCCGGATAGAGAGGAGAGAATTTAAATGCCTGTAATTTCTTATATCGATGCTGTTACAGAGGCAATTTCCGAAGAGATGGGTCGCGATAAAAGTGTCTTTGTTCTAGGGGAAGATGTAGGTGTAAGAGGTGGTGTGTTTCGAGCCACCAACGGCTTGATAGATCTATATGGCGAAGATAGAGTCTTAGACACCCCCTTAACAGAATCAGCCATTGTAGGAGTTGGAATTGGTGCAGCAGCATATGGTCTAAGACCTATTGCCGAAATCCAATTTGCCGATTTCATCATGCCGGCAATAAATCAGATCATCAGTGAGGCTGCTAAGATGAGGTATCGTTCCAATGGAGATTGGCAGTGTCCGATGGTTATTCGTGCCCCATATGGTGGAGGAATTCATGGTGCACTGTATCACTCTCAAAGCATCGAAGCATTATTTACTGGTGTACCAGGTTTAAAAATTGTTACTCCTAGTACACCCTATGATGTAAAAGGATTGCTTCTTTCCTCTATACGAGATAATGATCCTGTGCTTTTCTTTGAGCACAAGAAGTTGTATCGTTTAATAAAAGATGAAGTACCAAGTGAAGAATATACGATTCCTCTTGGGAAAGCAGATGTGAAACGAGAAGGAAACGACATTACCGTCATTACATATGGTCTGATGGTGCATTACACATTGGACGCAGCTAAAAAGTTAGCTGAAGAGGGGATTGATGTGCATGTATTGGATTTACGTACATTGATTCCGCTCGATAAAGAAGCTGTTCTAGAAGCAACTAGGAAAACAGGAAAAGTACTTATTGTACATGAAGATAATAAAACGAGTGGATTTGGTGCAGAGGTTGCAGCAGTCATTGCCGAAGAAGCGTTTTTTGATTTGGATGCACCAGTAAGTCGACTATGCAGTCCAGATGTGCCATCCATGCCGTATAATTCTAAACTCGAAAAGGCATTTATGCTGAGCCCAGAAAAAATAGCAGCAGCCATTCGCGAACTAGCAGAACTGTAGTTGACGAGGAGCGGAATAAATGACTATTGATATTGTCATGCCTCAGTTAGGTGAAAGTGTAACAGAAGGAACCATTTCCCGCTGGTTGAAAAAGCCGGGAGATGAAGTAGAAGAATATGAGCCAATTTGTGAAGTAGAAACTGACAAAGTGAATACGGAAATTCCTTCTTTGTACAACGGTAAAATGGGAGAAATTTTAGCTCATGAGGGACAAACCATTGAGGTAGGTGGAATCATCTGCAAAATGGAAGTCGAAACCGAAACAGCCTCACAGACTGTTGAGCCTGATGAGCCAACTTCTATAACCCAAGAACGAAATGAAGCGGATACTTCGATGAAACATCGTTATTCTCCTGCCGTTCTTCGTATCGCACAAGAAAATCAGATTGATCTCACGAAACTATCAGGCAGTGGAAAAGGTGGACGAATTACGCGCAAAGATGTCTTATATGCGGTGGAAAACAAATCTGCTGCTGCGTCTGTTCCTACTAAGAATGTAACTGCTCCAGTGGAGAAGAAAAAAGTAAAGGAAACTCTACCACCTGAAATATTAGTGGAAGATAAAATCGTGCCTGTTTCCTCGATTCGTCGTACGATCGCGGAGCGAATGGTGAAATCCAAAACAGAGATTCCTCATGCATGGACAATGATGGAAGCGGACGTCAGTGGTCTTGTTGCCTTGCGCAATAAGTACAAAGACGATTTTGCTGCAAATGGTATCCCTTTAACCTTTATGCCATTTTTCATCAAAGCGACGGTAGATACATTGCGTGAGTTTCCTTATGTAAACTCGGTTTGGGCAGAGGATAAGATCATTTTAAAGAAAGATATCAATATCTCTGTTGCGATTGCTGCAAATGATGCTCTATATGTCCCTGTTATTCATCAAGCAGACGAAAAAAATATTTTTGGGATTGCACGATCTTTGCAGCATTTGATTCATAAGACGAGAAACGGAAACTTGGGTATCGCTGATACGCAAGGGGGAACATTTACGGTTAATAATACAGGAAGTTTTGGTTCAATTGCTTCTCAACCGATTATTAATCAACCTCAAGTAGCTATTTTATCTTTTGAATCGATTGTAAAGAAACCAGTAGTAATCGACGACATGATCGCAATTCGTAATAGAATGAATCTCTGTTTATCGTTGGATCATCGTGTATTAGATGGTTTGACTGCTGGACAATTTTTAGCACGAGTAAAAGAAAGATTAGAGTCATACCAAGTCAATACTGCCTTATAAGAGAGTAAATTTTGCTTAGAAAAGAGTGTTCATCATGTTTGAGGTACAACGCCTTGGAATGGCGGCTTATCAGCCAACATGGGACGAGCAAAGAAATATTGTACGTTTCGTAGATGAAGGGAAGATACCTGATCAATTATTGTTGTTGGAACATCCTCATACTGTGACGATGGGACGGGGAAGCCACTTGAGTAACTTGCTTCTGTCTACACAAGATTACGAGTCCAAAGGGATCGATATAGTGGAAATTGATCGAGGTGGAGATGTTACCTATCATGGACCAGGTCAGCTAGTTGGTTATCCGATCTTTTATTTAGGCGATCAAAAGCATGATGCACATTCCTATCTTCGAGATATAGAAGAAGCACTTATCCGTGTATTGTCTTCCTTTGGAATTAATGGGGGACGGATGGAGAAACATACTGGAGTATGGGTAAAGGATGAAAAAGTAGCGGCTATCGGAGTGAAATTTCATAAAGCACGTAACAAAAAAGGATATATCACAAGTCATGGTTTTGCCCTTAACGTCAACACAGATCTTCAGTACTTTTCGACGATTGTTCCTTGTGGAATTACGGACTACGGGGTGACTTCTATGTCTCAAATTTTAGGTGAAGTAGTGGACATGGATATTGTTATGGATGAAGTTGAGATGGCGATGAAGGAAATTTTCACGTAAAAAACCGCGGTACAATACTTTTACCGCGGTTCCATCTTACCCATTATTCACTTTTCTTATTGAATTCCAACAAATAAATCATAAAGGGACAGGAGAGTCACCACAACTACACCTAAAGTGAATACTCCTCCAATATAAAAGCCCGCTGTGTTACCAGTTCGCTTGTTGTATGTAGTTCCAATAACTGCAAGAATACTGATGATTACAAGTAGTGGTACCATAAAATATTCCATAAATGAATTCACCTGCTTTCCGTAAACATCCACATAAAAGAGTATACTCATAATAGTAAAGAAAAAACAATCCCGAAACAACTTTTCATGACTTCTTCATCACAAGGTTCACTTGACCAATGGAGGAAAATAGATGGAACGTAAAGAGAAGTTTGAAACGCTTTCTGATATTCCGTTAAAGACAGTATATGACGAATCTGATTCTCCTAAACATACAAGCCCGCCAGGAGAATATCCTTATACAAGAGGCATCCATCAAAAGATGTATCGAAGTAGACTTTGGACGATGAGACAATATGCTGGTTTTGGCTCCGCAGAAGAGACCAACGAAAGATATCGTTATCTGCTGGAGCAAGGTCAAACAGGACTCAGTGTGGCTTTTGATCTTCCAACACAAATTGGTTATGATTCAGATGATCAGATGAGCATTGGGGAAGTAGGAAAAGTTGGAGTTGCTATTGATTCGCTTCAAGATATGGAAAAATTGTTTGCAGGAATTCCACTGGATCAAGTGAGCACGTCGATGACAATTAATGCACCTGCATCCATTTTGTTAGCGATGTATATTGCGACAGCAGAGAAACAAGGTGTAGACCCTAAGCTGATCAAAGGTACGATTCAAAATGATATTTTAAAAGAATATATTGCACGAGGTACTTATATCTTTCCTCCGAAACCTTCTATGAAAATTATTACGGATATTTTTCAATACTGCATGGAGCACACCCCTCAGTTTAATACGATAAGCATCAGCGGCTATCATATTCGTGAAGCAGGTTCAACTGCGGTACAAGAGGTTGCTTTTACATTGGCAAACGCCATAGCTTATGTGGAAACAGCACTATCAGCAGGTTTGGATATTGATTTATTTGCCCCAAGACTTTCGTTTTTCTTTAATGCTCATAATCACTTTTTTGAGGAAATTGCTAAATTTCGTGCAGTCCGTAGAATGTGGGCGAAAATCATGAAAGAACGTTTTCAAGCAAAATCCCCAAAATCATGGCAATTACGGTTTCATACGCAAACAGCAGGTTCGACATTAACCGCACAACAACCAGATAACAATATTGTTCGGGTCACTTTGCAAGCGCTTGCAGCAATATTGGGAGGCACGCAAAGTCTCCATACTAATGCACGGGATGAGGCATTGGCACTCCCTACTGAAGAGTCAGCTCGGATTGCACTTCGTACTCAACAGATCATCGCTTATGAAAGTGGAGTAGCTGATACGGTTGATCCTTTCGGCGGATCATATGCAGTAGAAAGTTTAACGGATCAAATAGAGGAAGCAGCCATTATCTATTTAAGTCAAATCGAAGAACTAGGCGGTGCTGTTACAGCAGTAGAACAAGGTTTTATGCAGCGGGAAATACGGAAAGCAGCTCTTGCTACTCAGAGACAGATAGAATCTCAAGAGCAGATCATCGTTGGGATGAATCAGTTTCAATTGGATAACGAGATTGCTCCAGAACTGCTTCGTGTAGACCCTGCTTTAGCTAAAAAGCAAATAGCATCCCTCCAAAAGTTAAGGGAGCAAAGGGATAATAAACTTGTTCAAACCGAGCTAACTCAATTGAGACAAGCTGCTAACAGCAGCCAAAATGTGATGCCTTATATTTTAAATGCTGTACGCGCCTATGCCACAGTTGGGGAGATCTGTAACACTTTGCGAGAAATTTATGGAGAATATGTCATCTAGAAAGGAGAGAGTGTTGTGCAAAGACCTATCCGTGTATTAATCGCAAAACCGGGCTTGGATGGACATGATCGAGGGGCATTGATCATTGCTCAAGCATTGCGGGATGAGGGAATGGAAGTAATTTATACAGGTATACGTCAAACACCGGAGCAAATCGTTGTCTCTGCCATTCAAGAAGATGTTGATTTAATTGGTCTTTCTTGCCTTTCAGGTGCGCATAATGAACTTTTCGCTGAAGTGATACGTCTATTAAAAGTGCAAGGAGCATCAGATATCCCAATCTTTGCAGGCGGTGTTATTCCAGCGGCGGATATTCCTCATCTCAAACAATTAGGGATCAAAGAAATCTTTCCGCCGGGCAGTACGATAAAAGATACGATAGCTTTTGTTCGAAACATGTTTTCTAAGGAGTGATAACATGAGTATTCAAAAGATCAGTCATATTGGTATCGCAGTAGAATCACTAGAAAAATGGATACCTTATTATCGAGATACACTTGGACTATCTTTTCTTGGAAAAGAATTTGTTGCGAGCGAAAAGGTACAAGTAGCTTTTTTTCAAATTGGCGAGAGTAGACTTGAATTACTTGAACCAACAGATGATTCAAGTCCTATTGCCAAACATCTGCAAACAAGAGGAGAAGGATTTCACCATATTGCCTATGAGGTGGACGATGTTGCTACATCCCTCTTAGACCTTGAGCAAAAGGGTATTTCCTTGATACATAAAGAGCCAAAAAGAGGTGCCCACCAGTCACAGATTGCTTTTCTACATCCTTCTTCAACAGGAAAAGTATTAACAGAACTCTGCCAATCGCAATCACAGGAGGACTAGATGATGCAGAAAAAAATTGATGAACTAAACGCAAGACGGGCAAAAATTTTTGCAGGTGGGGGAGAGAAACGAATTGCATCCCAACATAAACGTGGGAAATTAACGGCACGAGAACGAATTGAGATGCTCCTTGATGAAGGGACGTTCGTTGAACTAAATCCTTTTGTCCAGCATCGGATCACAGCTTTTGGAATGGATAAAGAAGAAGCTCCTGGAGAGGGGGTGGTAACAGGAAGTGGAAAGATCGATGGTAGATTAGTTTATTTATTTGCCCAAGATTTCACTGTATTTGGAGGGGCTCTTGGGGAAATGCATGCGATGAAAATTGCCAAGGTGATGGATTTGGCTGCTCAAAATGGAGCGCCGATCATCGGTCTAAATGATTCAGGTGGTGCACGAATTCAAGAAGGTGTACTATCTTTGGACGGATATGGACATGTTTTTAAACGAAATGTGCTGTATTCTGGAGTAGTCCCGCAAATCTCTGTCATCCTTGGTCCATGTGCAGGTGGAGCAGTGTATTCTCCTGCATTAACTGATTTTGTCTTTATGGTGGAACAAAAAAGTCAAATGTTTATTACTGGACCAAAGGTGATTGAAACTGTCACCAAAGAGAAAATATCAGCAGAACAACTTGGCGGTGCAGGTGTACATGCGAGTATTAGTGGGAACGTACATTTTACTTCTCCGTCAGAAGCAGAAGTTTTTGAAAATGTTCGCCGTTTATTAAAATATTTACCAAATAGCAATCAAGCTTTACCTCCTGTTGCCCATAAGCCAAAACAAGAAGATTGGGTAGAAGATTTAATAAATGTAGTGCCGACGGAAGGAATGAAAGCCTACGATGTAAAAAAAGTAATAGAGCACGTTTTTGATGATGGTGAGTTTTTAGAAGTACATCAAAAATTTGCTCGTAACTTGGTTGTAGGATTTGCCCATTTAGATGGAAAACCAGTAGGTGTGGTAGCCAATCAGCCAAAGTTCATGGCAGGGGGGTTGGATATTGACGCATCTGACAAGCTGAGTAGATTTGTGCGATTTTGTGATTGTTTCCAAATTCCACTCATCACTTTTGTAGATGTCACTGGTTTCTTTCCTGGTGTTGGTCAGGAACACCGTGGTATTATTCGGCACGGAGCAAAGATTTTATATGCTTATACCGAAGCTACTGTTCCGAAAATTACGGTGATTCTCCGCAAAGCATATGGCGGGGCATATGTCGCTCTCAATAGTAAGTCGATAGGGGCAGATATCGTATATGCTTGGCCAACAGCCGAAGTAGCTGTTATGGGACCAGAAGGTGCAGCTAATATTATTTTTCAGCGTGAAATTGACGAGAGCAATACCCCAGAAGAGATGAGACAAGCCAAGATAAGTGAGTACAAAGATCAATTTGCGAACCCTTATGTAGCTGCTGCGTACGGTATGGTAGACGATGTAATTGATCCAAGAGAGACAAGATTAAAATTAAAACAATCGCTGGAGATGCTAGAGCGCAAACAAGCCCATTTACCACCTAAAAAACACGGCAATATCCCCTTGTAATAATTCTGTAAAATAAGTATAATATATCTGTAATATTAATGCGCTGTCCTTCTCATATAAGCGATGAAACAATGTAAAAATTAACATATAAATTACTATACCTGTCCGTTCTAATCTGAGCAAATCTCCTCCTCTACAAAAGGAGCATATTCGTATTTGCGAAAACATGGTCTATTCGATCGGGGGACAACGAAACGTGATTTTATCTATAAAAAATGGAAAGCAAAGCTATGTTATTGGTGTCGTAGCAGACAAAAGAAGAAAGGAGAGCTACATGTACCTATTTTGACTAGTAGGAATAGGTACAATACGGCAGGACTTGTCGGAATTAACGCCTCTGGAGTGTTACACCAAACGCTCTTTAATAGCGACACGTCGAAAGAGGAAAAATGTAGGATCATGGGGAAAAGAACGGAAAAATTGATCCTGCATTAAAAGGTAGCATACAGTACGGTGGTAAATAAAAATCGGTTGATCGACGAATTTATGCGGTTGGTGCAAATAGACAGTGAATCGGGGAACGAACGAAAAATTTGTGATTTCTTGAAGGAGAAACTTTCTTCTTTGGGGTTAGATGTTGTAGAAGATGAATCTGCTAGGTTTACGAAACATGGTGCAGGAAATTTAATTGCTACGTATACAGGCAGTATTGCAGATGCTCCAACGATCTACTTCACTTCACACATGGATACCGTTGCGCCAGGCAAGAGGGTAAAACCCTCCATACTCGGAGATTATATCGTGACAGATGGGACAACTGTATTGGGTAGTGATGATAAAGCTGGCATCGCTGCTATTATAGAGGGGATTCGAATCTTACGAGAATGGAATATTCCTCATGGAAACTTACAATTTGTCTTTACAGTTGGAGAAGAGTCAGGTTTAGTGGGAGCTCGTCATTTAGATAAATCGTTAATGGAAGCAGAGTATGGATTTGCTTTTGATGCAGGTGGGCAAGTAGGAGAAATTATCACTTCTGCACCAGCTCAAGTAAAAATCGAAGCAGCCATTCACGGGAAAGCTGCTCATGCAGGTTCCAGTCCGGAATCCGGCATCAGTGCAATCCAAGTAGCAAGCCAAGCGATTTCCCGTATGAAGTTAGGGAGAATCGATGCAGAAACGACAGCAAATATAGGCATGTTCCAAGGTGGAATTGCGACAAATGTCGTACCAGAATATGTGAAAATTTTTGCCGAAGCCAGAAGTAGAAACGAGAAAAAATTGGTTCATCAAGTGGAAGAAATGGTCATGGCTTTTGAACTGACAGCCAAACAAATGGGTGCAACAGCGGAAGTAGAAACAAAATCACTGTATCCTGGTTACTCTTTTTCGGCAGATGACCTTGTTGTCCAAAAGGCGATAGCAGGTGTCAAAAAAGTAGGCCGTACCCCACACTTAGGTGTTAGTGGTGGTGGCAGTGATGCCAATGTGATCGCAGGATATGGTATTCCAACTGTTAATCTCAGTATTGGGTACGAAAATATTCATACGACTAACGAACGGATGTCCATTCCGGAGTTAGTAAAAGCAGCAGAACTGGTCGTTGCGCTTGTAAAAGAGAGTGCCCAATGAGTGGGATAAACATAAGCGCAGTTACTTATACTTTACTGCTTTAATGTTAAAAATGGGACTTATATATTTCTTACAAAAAGCTAATCCGATGATCTGTTCGGATTAGCTATTTATTATGGTTTTCATACTATATTGACAATGCTGAAAAGTGATGATACTCTAAATTCAGTTGGTTTTCTTCTGTTGAAGTTGATGAGACATCCTTTCACCTTAACCGATTCAGGACCCCGCCTTTGGTTTCTTGTAGACAGGAAATCAAAGGGGATGTCTTGTTCGGTGGCCACCGATTACGGCGTTGTTGGGTGATTGGATCGGCAATTCTCTCATCCTTCGCGGCAGACTCAGTTTCAGAGTCCCGTCCAGGGCGTTGATGCTGGGTCGCCAACCCAGAGAAACCATCAACCTCCCCCCTTTTACCAAAATTGTAATTTGGGGGAACCAGACACTTGGGTTATTTGGGTGTCTGGGCTCGAATATAATCATTTTCTATAGATAGATCAAGAAAACAGTCTTTGTTAAAATCAAAGGCTGTTTTCTTTTTTGAATTACAGTGGTACATTGCCAATTGATAAATATTAAGTTATTTTTTTATATTTTTATATAGATTTTCATTTTGAAATGGGTTAAGATAGATTTTATTGTATTTCCAGATAGGAAAATGATACCTCCTATGAATAAAGGGAAACTCGAAATACTAATACATATCTACCCAAAAAGGGGTTCGAATGAACATGTTAGGTTTTGTTAAACGACTCATCATCGGACGTCCACTACGAACCGAACAATTGACAGAAGAAAAAATTCCAAAATGGAAAGCGCTTCCTATATTATCTTCGGATGCTTTGTCTTCGCTTGCATATGGAACCGAACAATTACTTACAGTGCTCGCTCCATTGGGACTATTTGCGCTTTGGTATTCTTTGCCGATTACGGCAGCGATCATTTTTTTATTAGCGCTTTTGATCATCTCCTATCGACAAATCATTGCCAGTTATCCAGATGGTGGCGGAGCCTATATCGTTTCAACGGATAATTTAGGATGGCAGTCTGGATTGGTTGCAGGTGCTTCCTTGTTAATTGATTACACGCTTACGATAGCAGTGAGTATTACGGCAGGTACAGCTGCTCTTACTTCTGCTTTTCCAGCATTACATAAACATGCAACCATTATATCGGTAGTTTTTGTCTTTATCATTATGGTACTGAATCTTCGCGGGTTGCGGGAATCTGGGACGATTTTCTCGTTTCCGACTTATTTATTCATATTGGGGATTATTGTCCTTGTTGCAGTAGGGTTATTTGGAATAGCTTTCCATGGATTGCCAAGTGATGTGCCGCCTGTTCATGAGAAAATCCCAGAAGGTTTGACTTGGTTTTTGTTGCTTCGTGCTTTTTCTTCAGGGTGTACGGCGTTAACAGGAGTAGAAGCAATTTCGAATGCTACTCCGACCTTTCGGAAACCAGAAACGGTAAATGCGGCTAAAACGTTATCCATGCTGGGTATTTTGTTAGGGGTTTTATTTGCAGGAACGAGTTTATTAGCCTTTTTGTATCATATCACTCCAAAAGAAACAGAAACGGTATTGTCGCAGATTGCGGAGCATACCTTCGGTAGAACATTGCCTTATTATTATATTCAAGCAACGACTGCCCTTATTTTGATTCTTGCTGCTAATACTAGTTTCTCTGGATTCCCTTTGCTCTCCTCAATCATGGCTAAAGATAAATTTATGCCACGATTTTTCTCTGCTAGAGGAGATCGGTTAAACTTTTCTAATGGAATTATTACCGTTGCCTTCGCAGCAATCTTTCTAATTGTTGTATTCCAAGGGGACATTGATCGATTGATTCCGCTGTATGCTATTGGAGTATTTTTATCTTTTACTCTGGCGCAATTGGGAATGGTTAAACGCTGGTTAAAACTCAAACCAAAAGGGTGGCAACTGAAGTTAACGATTAACGCATTAGGCTGCGTAGTTTCTTTTATTGTCCTCATAATCTTTGCAGTCACCAAGTTTTCTGAAGGTGCTTGGGTTGTGATTGTTGTTATTCCTTTGTTTATCTTTATATTCTATAAGATTCGAAAGCACTATGAGATGGTGGCAGATCAACTGAGATTTGATGAAAATCTAAAGTGTGAGCCGCCAACAGACCACCTAGTTGTTCTTCCTATCAGTGGGGTAAATCGAGTAGTTCAATCCTCTATTGCATATGCGAAAATGATCAGTTCCCATGTCATCGCTTTTTATATCGCTTTTGATGATGAAAGTGCAAAGAAGTTAGAAGAACGCTGGGAAGAGTGGAATCCTGGTATTCCTTTAATCGTAACAAAGTCACGATATCGCAGTATAATGGGACCAATGCTTCGTTTTTTGGAACATCTTCAAGTAAAAGAGTCAAAACGCCAGTTGACCGTTCTCATTCCTGAGTTTATTCCTGGTCGTTGGTGGCAGCGTTTGTTACATAATCAGACAGCGATCATTATTCGGGTCGTATTATCTGTGAAAAAGGGCATTGTAGTTGTCACAATGCCTTATCGCTTAAAGAGTAAAAAAGATCAAGAAAGATGCTGAGTTTCTACTCAGCTTTTTTTGTATTATCTAGTGTATATTTGTTGGAAGTTGTAAAAGGATGTTTAAACGATTTCGGGGTTAATTTATAATTAAGTTAGCTAATCGTCTTCAGATAGAAAGAGGGAAGATGAAGAGGAGAATTGCCACCGAGGAAGATCTCCAAGATATCCGCCAGACAGGAATCAAATATTTGTTGGATCGCTATTGTAGAATGCAACAAGAGGGGATCCACATGAGTTTATTCTTCCAATCTGGTTTTGTTCCGATTGTCTTTAGGGATAGACCATATGTATATGGTCTTGTGATGAAACCTCCATTCAGTGCTGGTGAATTTCAGGCTCGTGTTAATGTTGTAGCTGCCATGAGGCTGAGGGCAAGAGAATTGGAAGTAAAGTTTGCCCCTCCTCATCTAGATTCAGAGGAAATTACTCAGATACTGAGAGAAATGGAAAATTACTCCAGTAAACGATATGAAGAACTGCAAATTTTGAGGGATCAGAGGGAGCTTTCACTAATTAGCTCACCAGAATTAATGCTGGACTTGTTTAATGAAGATGCTGTAATCCTGCTTACAGGAGAATGTGGCGCTGGGAAAAGTTTTCTGGTAGATCAGCTCCGGGTGAATTTGCCGAATCTTCAAGTCCTCCCCGAGGATTACAGCAGTTCGAATGCAGTTTTGATTCGTTTTCCACGGGTGAAACTTCATGAGGTTGACCCTGATGAGTTTCTTGGGGGCGGAGACTGGGTAGGAGAAGTTCCTGTTGAAGAAGTAGATCCCACAATGGGGTATGCGCTAGATAAACTCAGGGAAGTTCTTTCCAAACCCGGAATTGTTGTCATCACTGATGCTGGTCCGAATCGTGGACAACGGGAAGCAATTCTTCGTCTTGTACAGGAGATTCGACCATATGCTGAAGTTCACGGAGTATTGGTAGATGCTGCGTCACTTGTATCGATAGCAAGAAATTGGACTCGCAAACGGATTATTCCTGCTGACATTTGGCTTAGGGTTCATTTGGAGTACAAGCAGACCTTCTATCGAATGGTGAAAAGTGGTGCTTATCCGAGATGGGAAGTTTATGACTCAAATCCCTCTTGGTATGAATGTCTCCTGACTGAGCTATACAGGTGTGTCCATACGGCACCAACTGGGAAGCAATGTCAGCTTCAGTGCATTCCGAGAGAGATGCAGGAGAATAGCGAGCATGTTATTCCACTCCCTGTAATGGGAATGGGGGAGCAATGGTCATTGGTAAAGAGAGAAAACTATTGCCATGAGCACCACCCCTGTTCTCATGTGTCAACGTTTGGTCAGAAATGCAGTTCTTTTGCTCACTCCAAGTTGTTTCGTTGTGGGCAGTTCTGTGGGAACTGTATCGATCACTGCCCTCATAATCGTATGAGAATCGCGGGATGAATCTTATGTGTATAGAGGGCTGAGCGGCGGTGTCAACAATAGTTGGCGCCGCCGCGTGCCGTTTATGAACAGGATTTAATAGGTAAAATGTTATTTATATTTGTTGTTTAACAAACGTACTCAACCCATTTTTATAAGATGTAGGATCATTTGAATGTAAAACGGTAATCCTGAGGGGAGGAGGAAAGATAGGATGGGACGGATTCTACATATTGTCAGCCACTATGGCTATACAGGTATTTTCGGATTATTGATGTTTGGTCTGTTGGGAATTCCAGTACCAGATGAATTTTTGATGACCTTATCGGGATATCTGGTGAAAATTCATCAGTTGCATTATATATGGACGATATTAACCGCTATTGCTGGAAGTATGTTTGGCGTAACCATCAGCTTCTCGGTCGGTCGGTATTTAGGATTGCCGTTTCTCCATCGCTTTGGAAAACGTATAGGGCTAACGATGGAAAGATATGAAAAAGTAGAAGGATGGTTTGAACGCTTTGGAAAACGGACCATCATTTTTGGTTATTTTGTTCCTGGGGTACGACAAGTGACTGCGATCTACGCTGGCATAAGCAGGTGGTCCTATGGAACTTTCTTCCTCTATGCCTTGACTGGGAGTATCATTTGGGTGATGGTATTTGTAAATCTAGGGATCTTCTTTGGTGAGCATTGGAAAGAATATACCTTACTATTACATAAAAGTATCTTTTGGTTGGTCTTAGCTATCATTCTAATTGGATTTGTTGTGTGGATGATAAAGAAAAGGAAGCAAACATAAAAAGATTTTTACCCTTAGATGGAGAAGCATTGCTGGCAGCAAATTATACCGTGTAGGAAACGGTATGCTTCAAGTAGAAAAAATGAATAGTTCTTACGAAAAAGGCTGAGTTTTATTCACTCAGCCTCTTCATCGTATCGATCATCAAGATGTTGAAGTTGCATTTGCATCTGTTTGAGCAGCAGTAACAAAATACACATGGCTAAATCATAATGAAACGCCAGTATTATTTCTTCGTCTTTTTGTAATAAAATAGAAGAGATAGTATGGATATGTTCAGCAGTGAGCAGAACTTTCGTCTTTTTTTGCTGCAAACTATCGTTTATCATCTGGATCAATTTCCCTCGATCATAAGGGTCTCCCGTGATGAACTGAAAAAGATAATCTTCCCTGTAAGTATTTACAAACTGACAAGCAAGTGCCTTTATTGCTTCCACCCGATCCCCTCCGAAGGAGGGGGACTTGATAAGGATAATGGCTCTGGAAGAAAAGGAGATTTTCCGATGATTACCGTACACTGATCAGACAGATCAAATTGTTCTACATCGGATAATATTAACTCAATGGTATTACCGTCCATCAATTTTAAGAAAATCGTTTTATTTTTTTGCTGTTCAAATACGGGAACTTCAACATCCACAAACTCATACTCCACTCGCTTTTTTTCTCTGCTCATCGATAACTTGGAATGGATGTAGACAGGCAGGTGAAACAAAAATTTCATTCTCTCTACAAAGGTATTCACTTCTTGATAATTGCCATCTAGCGATATTTTCAAATTCATGGAACAGCCTCCTTATTTGCCTTGTTTTATAAAAATAATAAATCAAATATTAAATATTTTCAATTTTTATATTTTTCAGTCGTGTGCTTGGCAAATTGTCGAAATATAGCAGGAAAATGCTGTCATTCATCGAAATACTAGGCAAATAAAATTGCACTATTGGCAAAAAGGGGAACGATCGATGGATTTGGAAAAAATGGCAGTCGATATGATTCAATGGGGCAAAACTGGTCACTTATTTCGCAGTATGCGCAAAGAAATGAAGATCAACCAAGAAGAGCTGGCAGATGAGTTTATCTCTGCATCCACCATTTCGAATATTGAATTAAATGTGCGCAATGTTCATCCAGAGAAGTACATTTACCTTGCGAAGAAGTTAGGGATATTAGAGAAGTTATTAGGACTCATAACAGAGAAAGAAAAACATGAACAAGAAGTGCGAGCGGCTATAAATGAATTGGAGGAGATGGTAGGTATTGATCCAAAAGAAGCGGCAGAACAGGTGAAGCAACTTGATATTTCTGATGTTCCAATGGTAGTTCCAGTGAAATGTTATATTGAAGGTGTATACTACTACTATGAAAAACAATGGGATCATGCGCATGATTGTTTTCAAAAAACAATTGAACTTGTGAATTCAATTCCAGAGTTGGAGAATTCTAATTTACAAGCAGCAAGCTTAAATGAAATGAGCAGAGTTTTTCATTTTCAAAGGGATATAAATCGTGCATTGGAGTGTGTAGAGAAGGGCTTAGAGATATTTGTTAGAAATGGAGAACGAAAAGTACATTTGTATCATTTGCTATTAAATAGAGTGATTTACCTCAATCGATTAGAAAAAGTTGAACTTGCTTATGAAGCAGTTAAGGTGCTTGATCATGAAATTGAGGTATTGAAACAAAACAATCAACCTTATGATATTCCACTGGATATTGTGATTCAGATGAATATGATGTATGGAGCTATATTACGGCAATTAAATCAACCACAAAAAGCATTGGAGTATTCCCGCCAAGGTATGCGCATCGCTTTGAAAAATAAGAACTATGATCGTATATTAGGTTTGCGTATTACCTGTGGTAATGTATATTTTTCAATTGGAAATTTTTCAGAAGCACAAAAATATTATCTAAAGGCTTTAGAGTTAAAGGATAGGATTACTCCAACCAAAAAGTATCTACTTGTTCCTGCTTATGAAAACTTAGCGCTTGTCTCTTTCGAACTGAACAATTGGTTACTAGCAAAAGAAATGTTAGAGAAAGCAATGGAAATTAGCGATGAAGAGGGACGGATTACAAGGAAAATAAATTTGCTTATTGTTTTAGGAAGAAGTTTTTTAGGGCAACAATTATATGAAGAGGCAATACGTTCTTATCAACAAGCGGAGGATTTATCTCGACAGCATGATCAGGACTCCAAGTTACACGAAATCATTGCTAGTTTATGTAGTTGTTATTCAAAGACGAACGATTTAGAGAATCTTCACTATTACAAAGAAAAGCTTTAATGATATTTCTATAAAGTTATGGGGGTGTAGAATATGAAATGTTTTGGATCAGGTCCTGCTGATGATGATGCTGATTCTGGTCAATAAAGTTTTTAGAATCCTAGATTGCTAGGGTTCTTTTTTATGTTCATTTTTGCCAATCGAGTAGAATGGAATGATTGGCATTTTCGATTTTGAAAGATTTTGGATGTGTTTTCGAGGATAATTATTGGCAGGAGAGGAATTGTTATTATTTTCATTAAATTAATAAAATTCATTGAATTAGACATGGAAAATTGGTAAATTATACATAGAGAGTAAGAGGGGGTGAGGTCATGAATCTAAAAATAGAAGAAATTACCCTTGAAAATCAAGAAGATTTTAAATTTGAAGTGCAGATCGAAGATAAGTTATTGATGCATCCTAACGATGAAATAGTTCAGTAATTAGGAATAAATAGTCTTGATATTATTACGCATGAGACCCCGATTGGGTCGGGGAGGAATGCGTCTTTTTATATTAAGGGAGGATAATCATGATTGGTATCTCACCTAGTACAGGGTTTAAACTAGCACCTGATTTAGTTATAACCTATACAGACGGTTTTCCTCGATTACATGTTGCTTCGTCACGTTGTCAAGTGAAAGTAGATTGGAAAGTATTATCTGTCATTAATGCCTTTATTGATAATAGTACAAATCTATGGGATCAACTCCATGTTATTCTTACTAAAAATCTAATACAGGATATTTGCAAAAGCTTAATATGTGTTGGAATATTAGTCTCAGAAAAAGAAAACAAGAACATACAAACCGCTCAATTTATACGAAAATGGGAAGATTGGGGGGAAGCCTCTTGGTTCTTACACCTTCATAGTAAAGATGCTCCTTACGAGACAAATCTAGAAGAAAGAATTATTTTGGCTGAGAATTTTAAACAGAATTCTCCTGCTTCTCCTGAAATATATTCTTGTAATTGTTCATTTTCTAAAATTGATCTCCCGACGCCAAGTCGCCTTTCAGAGAGTACACTTGTTGATGCACTAACATTACGAAGAACTTGCCGAAATTATAGTGGTGAACCAATTACATTACAGGAGCTGTCAGATTTATTATTTTTCACAGCAGGTGTTCTATTTACAAATGATACAGTGTATTACGGAACGGTTTCCAAAAAGACTGCTCCTTCTCCAGGTGGAAGACATACTACAGAATTATATCCAGTCATAAATGAATGCATTGGTTTGTCAAAAGGTTTTTATCATTATTGCCAGCAACATCATGCCTTAAATTTAATTAAAGAAGAGGAAGTAAAGCCTTTTTTAAAAGAAGCTCTCTACGGACAAGATTATTTTCTAGATGCATCAGTAACTGTTTTTTACACAAGTATCGTGGACAGACTGATGTGGAAATATAAAAGTAGTCGAGTTTATCGTTTAATGCATTTTGAAACAGCGCACTATGCACAAAATTTCTTACTTACAGGCACAGCATTGAATTTAGGGGTATTTGTAACAGGTGCAGTTAAAGAAAGTTTCGTTGAACCTATTCTAGGGATAGATGGAATACATGAAGTTGCTATGTATGTAACAGGTGCAGGACATCAAGGATTAGGTGGACCTTATGATCGCGAAAGTCATAAGTTAAGTGAAAATGTTCCCAAAAATTTACGTGTAACTCTGCCTGATAATTCTAAGCCCTAAGTGAGGGCTTTTCTTATCTATAAATTAATTATAAAAAATTATCGGAAGTATATGAACTTACTAAAATATTAGTGATAAAATGGTAGGAAGTATGAATCAAATTTGGTTCGTCAATAATGTAATGATCGATTCGGAGGTTAACCTATGACAAAATACCTAATCACAAGTGCACTCCCATACATAAATGGTATCAAACACTTAGGAAATCTTGCAGGCTCCCTATTACCAGCTGATGTATATGCAAGATTCTTACGCCAAGAAAGAGAAGAGGTACTATTTATTTGTGCCACAGATGAGCATGGAACACCTGCTGAACTATCTGCTTTAAAAGCTGGAAAAGATATTGAAACGTATTGCAGAGAAATGCATGATGTACAAGCAGAAATATATGAAGAATTAGGCTTGGCATTTGATTATTTTGGTAGAAGTTCTTCTAAGCAGAATCATGAATTAACGCAACATTTCTACAAACAGCTAGAGAAAAATGGATTTATTGAGGAAAAGGACATTCAACAGGTCTATTCACTTGATGATAAAAGATTCTTGCCAGATCGTTATGTAGAAGGAACATGTCCGAAGTGTGGCTATGAAGCAGCTCGCGGTGACCAATGTGAAAACTGTACTTCTGTGTTAGACCCAACTGAATTATTGGAACCACGATCTGCATTGTCTGGTAGTAGAGCAATTGAAATTCGGTCAACGAAGCATCTTTTTTTACGATTGGATAAATTAAGTGATGAAATAAAGAGATGGGTCGAATCGCATCCCGATTGGCCTCGATTGACATCTTCGATTGCGTTGAAATGGATCAATGAAGGATTACAATCACGTGGTATTACCCGTGATCTCGATTGGGGAATACCTGTACCAAAAGAAGGTTTTGAGAACAAAGTATTTTATGTTTGGTTTGATGCACCAATTGAATATGTAGGAGCGACAAAAGAATGGTCTGATCAAAAGCCTTATGAGAGGAATTGGAAAGACTGGTGGTACAACGTAGATGACGTTGTGTATACACAGTTTATGGCGAAGGATAATATCCCGTTTCATACTGTATTTTGGCCTGCTACTATCCTTGGCACTAGAGAACCATGGACACAAGCAACACAGATTAAAGGGTTCAACTGGTTAAATTATTATGGTGGTAAATTTTCTACGAGTCAAAAACGTGGTGTATTTATGGACCAAGCGTTAGAAGAACTGCCAGCAGATTATTGGAGGTATTACTTAATTGCCCAATCTCCTGAGTCTGCTGATTCTGACTTCACTTGGGAATTATTTGCTAGTGTTATAAACAAAGATTTAGTTGGTACATTTGGTAATTTTGTCAATCGCACTTTAAAACTATCTTCATCTAAATTAGGTAATACCATACCAAGTGGTGGATCAATAGGAGAAGTAGAAAGAAAATTACAAGATAAATGTGAACAATTGATCCAAGAATACACAGGGTTACTTCGAAAACAAGAGTTTCGCAAAGCTATACTCACTTTAAGAGAATTATGGACTCAAGGGAATCTTTATCTGGATGAGAGAGCGCCTTGGAGTTTAATCAAACAAGATACGGAAAAAGCCGGAATGGTATTACGTACAGCAATAAACTTGATTCGTATTTTTGCTATTGCTGCGAACCCACTTATTCCATTTACAACAGCAAAAGTATTTCAAGCTTTAAACCTTTCAGAAGATGATCAATTTATTCCATTTCAAGATGCAGTTGATTTGGAATATCTATCAGAAAGTCATTCTTTTGATGTGCCAGATTTATTGTTTAAACGGATTGAAGAAGAGGATATTTCTAGATTATCGGAGAAGTATGGTGGAAATAAATAGTATGGATACAAAGCAAAAATGGTAAGAGGAAGAGAGGGGATAAAAATCTCCTCTATTTTCTTTTTTTACACCACTTCAATCGTGTATTTTCATTCAGATAATAACTTTTTCCACTTTCTCATATACCTAGGATAGCGAAACAAGAAGAGGTGGATCAATTGGACAAATTAAAAGAAGCACTTGAATATGAGCAACAATTCTGGCTGCATATCCTTCGCGATCATTGTCAGTTTATTTTGGAGGCACTTGCTCCTAATGAAGAAAAGGAAATAAACAAGGCTCAAAAGTTATATGCATTATTTGATGATTTGTATCAACATCGGCAATATGATTTTGATGCTGTTTATGATGCCGTAAGTAAGTTGAGGAAGTTTAAGCTCCATTTATTAAAACGATTATTGACGGAACAAATCTCCTTTCATCTGACTCCAACTTTTCTCAATCATATGTTAAATGAACTCGAAGAATATATGCGCATACTGGATTGTTTTCAGCAAAACCAACTCCCGCCTAATCTTCATTCTCTGCATCATCACCTCCTATGGCTGCCTGATGCAGCAGGGCACGCTACAGCACTAAATGAAAATACAGATGGTGTGGAGAAAGAATGGCTGGAAAAGACCATTTTTTTTACGGATCGATTTGAGGCTTTTTATTTAAAAGCGATTGAATTAGCTGGCTATTTACGCACTAACTGTATGCAATTTCCTGCTCTTAGCCGTTTTAATCGAGATGTGGAGTTACAGATAAAGATTTTCCAAAATTTTTTGAAAGAAATAGAAGAAATGACTTCAAACAAAACATTACTTGG
Organism: Shimazuella sp. NTD250; assembly: GCF_059510375.1. Classification (NCBI taxonomy): domain Bacteria; kingdom Bacillati; phylum Bacillota; class Bacilli; order Caryophanales; family Thermoactinomycetaceae; genus Shimazuella; species Shimazuella sp. NTD250. The sequence goes on from NZ_JCAJZS010000003.1 coordinate 287,165, forward strand.
AACGATTGCCCCGTTAATGGCTGATCATATGTATCGTGAGGAGAAATATTACTTGGATAAATTAGCACAAGTATCAGATGGTAAAGACGTACAAAAGGGTAAAGATAATATAGATGAAAAAAGCAAAGCGACTTGATTTTAAGCCGTTTTGCTTTTTTAAGGAAAAGTGTAAAGTTTAGACGACAGTACTCAATAACAGCGTAAACACCAATCCAGATACAGAGATAATCGTTTCCAGCAATGTCCAAGTGGCAAATGTTTCTTTCATACTCAAACCAAAGTACTCTTTAAACATCCAGAAGCCTGCATCGTTAACATGGGAGGCGATCAAGCTGCCTGCACCTGTAGCAAGTACAACTAGAGCGAGATTGACATCGGTTTGTCCTAACATCGGAATGACAAGTCCTGCGGTGGTTAAAGCAGCAACGGTAGCAGACCCCAGGGAAATCCGTAAGATTGCAGCGATGATCCACGCGAGCAAGATAGGGGAAATCGCAGTGCCTTTAAATAACTCTGCTACATAGTCACCTACGCCGCCATCGATCAGTACTTGTTTGAATGCTCCACCACCACCGATGATCAAGAGCATCATGCCGATTTGGGTAATAGCGGTTGTACAGGAGTCCATCACGGATTTCATCGGAATCTTCCGAGCCAGTCCCATGGTATAAATGGCAACTAATATGGAAATCAGCATGGCAGGAGCTGCACTGCCGATAAAGCGGATACTTGCTAACAATACATTATCTTTTATTCCCATTGTTTCTTGGAGCAAGGTAATAATTGTGGCTATCGCCATTAAAATAACAGGAAGAATAGCAGTGAGTACACTGACTCCAAAACCAGGTGTATCTTCTAATTTAAATACTTTTTGTTCGCCCAAAGAGGCGATGTTACCAGTCTTGTTAAAGGAATCAGGTACGAGTTTTTTAGCGAGTTTGGTGAATAGAGGTCCTGCAATAATGACGGTTGGAATAGCAACGATGAATCCATAAAGTAATACTTGTCCAAGATCGGCTTTAAATTCACCAGCGATAGCTGTTGGGCCTGGATGTGGGGGCAGAAAACCATGTGTGACAGATAGTGCTGTTGCCATCGGTATCCCTAGATACAAAATAGATACTTTTAATTCTTTTGAAATGGCAAATACAATCGGGATTAACAATACAAGTCCAACTTCAAAGAATAAAGCGATACCGATAATAAAAGATGCGAAGACTACTGCCCATTGAATATTTCGTTCGCCAAATTTGTTGACAAGGGTCATCGCAATTCGTTGTGCGCCACCGGAATCTGCTAGTAATTTTCCAAGCATTGCACCAAGCCCAAAGATCAATGCCAAATGGCCAAGTGTGCCGCCTAATCCTTTCTCGATTGAGGCTACTACATCATCCATCGGCATTCCTAGGGTTAAGGCAACACCAAATGACACAATGATGAGGGAAATAAATGTATTTAATTTTAAGCCCATGATCAGTAGTAATAAGACTAAAATTCCAACTGCGACAATGAGTAGTGGCATGATAAGTCCTCCCTATTTCTCTAGTTGTGTAGAAAGCTCCTTTGATATTTTGCGATTTGTGTATAATTTTCTTCTAGTACTCGAGAAAGATGAATGAAGATCGGTAATAGTTGTCGATATTCCTTAACGGCGTTTTCTTGTGGTGTGTGTTGATACGTATTGCCGATCATTTGGGAAACGACTTCAAAGGACTCGATTTTATCGGTGGCATATAGTCCTAAAATGCATGCTCCTAAACAAGAACTTTCGTAGCTTTCCGGTACAACCACAATGGATTCAAATATATCGGACATCATCTGGCGCCAAATATTCGAGCGGGCAAATCCGCCAGTTGCTTTGATGTGGGTCACAGGAGAATCCATGCATTCGATCAATGCTAGAAACACCGTATATAAATTGTAAATAACGCCTTCCAATGCTGCTCGAATCATATGCTCTTTCTTATGTGACATCGTTAGTCCAAAAAAGGAGCCTCGAACGTCTGGATTCCACAATGGGGCACGTTCTCCAGCGAGATAAGGGTGGAATAATAATCCCTCTGCACCTGGTCTAACCCGTTCAGCGATCTTTGTTAAAACATCATAGGGATCAATCCCCAATCTCTTTGCCGTCTCCACTTCAGAAGAAGCGAGCTCATCGCGAATCCAGCGAAGAACCATTCCTCCATTATTCACAGGACCGCCAATCACCCAATGATTTTCTGTTAAGGCATAGCAAAATATCCGACCTTTTTCATCCGTTCGTGGTTGTTCGATAATCGTGCGAATAGCACCGCTTGTCCCGATGGTGACGGCTATTTCTCCTCGGTTTATCGCATTTACTCCTAAATTGGAAAGGACACCATCACTAGCTCCGATAACAAATGGGATAGCAGGGTCAATTCCGATCTGCTCTGCTAAATCAGGACAACAGTTACGATATATTGTGGTTGTCGGTACGAGCTCTGAGAGTTGGTCGGAAGTGATGCCAGCAACTTCTAAAGCCTCTGTATCCCAGTCCAGTGTCTGGAGATTCATCATCCCCATCGCAGAAGCTAGAGAATGGTCGACTACATAGCGATCAAAAAAACGTTTGAAGATATATTCTTTGATGCCAATATATTTTTTTGTCTTGATTGCTATTTCGGGATGTTCGTGTACAAGCCATGCGATTTTGGCGAAGGGGGACATTGGATGAATCGGTGTTCCCGTTCGTCTGTAGATTTCATGACCATGAAACTCATGTTTAATTTTATGCGCCCATTCCTCACTTCGATTGTCTGCCCATGTGATACATGGTGTCAGGGCTTTATCTTTTTCATCGATGGCAATGACACTGTGCATTGCACTACTAAAGGAGAGGAATGCAGGTTTTTTATCTGCATGTTTTCTCGTTATATTGGAAATAACCTGTAACACTGCCTGGAAAATCTCTTCAGGATTTTGCTCCGCTGTGGACATATCTGGTGTATACAAAGGATAGCCAATATTTTCTTTTTGGATCACTTCTCCTTTTTCGGTAAACAAAACAGCTTTTGTACTTGTTGTACCGATATCGATTCCTAACATATAGCTAGTCATTTTCTTGCTCTTCTCCTTTTGCAAGCAATTGCTGTGATCTCCATAAGTCTTCCACTTTACCTTGAACATCATCAAAGTTTTTATGCAGAGACTTTATCATCAGGGCTCTATCTTTTGATTTTATCGCTTCAATATAAAGCTCATGATTTTTTATAATTCGTGTAAAATCGTCGTATTTCTCCTTTATACGGACACGCATCGATAAAAGAATGAAACTTTCCATCACAGGTTTTAAATTATTCCAGATCATGAGCATATAAGAATGGTTAATAGCACGAATAATAGTTTCATGGAATAGGACATCCTGATAGGAAAATTCATCTGCATCTTGATACTTGATCGCTACTTTCATCATTTCTAGTATTTTACTAAGTTCGTTTACTAAAACATGTACATTCATCTGTGCGAGTCTTTCAAAGACAAATGTCTCTATCAATAGGCGGACATCATAAATTTCTTCTATTTCTTTTTCCGTTAAACCGATAACAACTGCACCCATTCTCTCTAAGCGGATGATATTTTCCGCAGCAAGTGTTTTTAACGCCTCACGAACAGGAGAGCGACTCACAGCAAAATCTGCTGCGATTTTATTTTCAGATAGAATGGTACCGCTTTCAATTGTGCCAGAGATAACACGCATTCTAAGCTCACTCGCTACTCGATCACCAGCAGAAGCTTTGGCAAGCCATTTAACAGGGTATAAATGCTCTTTCGTTTCATCCATGTAAGCACCTCCCAACACTCAAGTATACTTGTATACAAGTATTATAACGAAGAATATTCATTATGCAAGCGCTTTCTTTATTTCTTAACCAAACGAATTGTATGTATTTTATGATTATTGCTAAAGCACTTTAGAGATATAAATAATAAAACCTCCATATAAATGAAGGCTCTTAATCTGCGGAATACGGCCGTAGTACAGCTCGAACAGGACTGCCATCCCCGCCGACAATGGGAAGGGGTAAAGCAGAAAGTTCATATTCACCTGCCGGTACTTCTGTTAGAACAACCCTTTCTAATATGTGAATACCTGATTGATGCAAGGCGTGGTGAGCAGGCAGTGTCTCACTGTCGGCAGGATCTACGGAAGGGACATCTACTCCTATGAGTCTTATATCTAGAGATTGCAAATAAGCTGCTGCTTCAGTCTCAAGGTAGGTGAATGTTTTTGGAAAAGAAGTTCTATCTTTCCATGAATCAGTACGAATGAGAAGACGCTGCGTGTGATGCAGATGGAAGAATTGTAAATCTTCTATTGTGATGGACTGCTTTCCAAATAGGTGAATTACTTTACATGGCCCAAAGTACAAAGAGAGGTCTAATTCATGCACCTGTTTTCCGTTATTATCAAAATGATAGGGGGCATCAATATGAGTCCCGGTATGGGTGCTAAAAGAGACCTGTCCAACATTGGCACAGCTGTCACTTCCTATGACAGAAGTGAGTTTAAAGTGGTATGTTTTATCACCAGGCCAGACCGTCATTTCATTATATAAGGGTTCACTAATATCATAGATTTTCATCGTTTTCCTCTTTTTTTTCCTTGTCAAAAAATTCAGGCTGGGTTTCTAGCTCTTGTTGTTTCTGTTCTAATTCATGTAACTTAGCTAAAACCCGGCGCTTTTGATATAACATTTCACCAGCTTCCGCAACATCTTGAATGGTATACCGATTGATAATCGCACCAAAAATCATCCCCAAAACGGGAACCATTTGAAATAGCTTCTTCCAGCCATAATTGTCACGATAGGAAAGAATAACTTCTCTCCAACCTTGGAGCCTTGAAATGGCTTCTTGTTCAGTAGCTGTTTCTGTTAATTCCTTCAATATGGCTTTTTTTCCTACAAAATCCGAATTAGAAAACTGTAGACATTTTACGATGAAAATGCGTTCTTCTTTTTTCCGTGGATCATAACCATATGTGATCGCCATCTCTTGTAAAACTTTTAACGATGTTCCAAGGAGTAGGGGGATATCGATAGCCAAAGTGAAAATTCCACCAAATCCAGTTGTGGCTCCTTGAACAGTTGCAAAATTGGTATGGTTATCTTTGTTATCTTTGGCTACTTGGTTCATGAAAGAAAGAGGGACTTCGGAAACTCTCTCGATCGTAACCTCTGAAGATGATTGTAAAAACAAATGTGGTTTGTATTTTTGTAAGATTTTATCCTGTGCAATCAAGTATTGCCCGCCTGTTTGAATGTAGCTTCCTAGTTCATCCAAGGCGATGCCAATATATTTTTGGATTAGTTTCGGTGTTAACTTGTCGAGGATAGCAAAAGGGATCCGACCAATCTTTTCCCAAAACCAGAGGTCAGATTGATCGTTTTCCCATTTTTTTATTTGTTGTAATGCTTCTTGTAAAGATTCTAAAGTGTCTGCTTGATATGCGTTCAGAATGTTTCACCTCAAATGTTATTCTTACTTAATAAGGCGAAGGTGTTTTCCTTTTCTCGTATTACGATCGATAAATTCTGCTAACGTAATTGGAGACTTTGCCCACTGACGCAATTGTGCTTGGATCTGCCACGCTTTACCAGTAAGTTTTATACTTTTATTCAACTTAATTGTCCTCCATTCGTCGCTTTTCGTCCAGTGTTGCCAGAAAAAAGATATAATAAAAAATATGTTGAACGAGGAGGATACATAACTATGAAAAATTTAGAGGAAAAAACAATCTCAACAGAGCAAATATATGAAGGAAAAATCATTCGTGTTCAATTGGATAAGGTGAATTTACCAAATGGAGGAACATCCAATAGAGAGATTGTGAAACATCCGGGAGCCGTAGCTATCATGGCTATTACTGATGAAAACAAATTGATATTGGTTCGGCAATTTCGTAAGGCTTTAGAAAAAACTATTTATGAGATTCCAGCAGGAAAATTAGATGCAGGTGAAGAAGCTGAAGTTTGTGCTCGCAGGGAACTAAAAGAAGAAACAGGGTATAGTGCAAAAAACTGGGAGAAACTCATAGGATTCTATACATCGCCTGGTTTTGCTGATGAATACATTCATTTGTTTGAAGCTAGTCAGTTGACAGCAGGGGAAACATCTTTTGATGAGGATGAATTTGTGGAATGTGTGGAATTAACATTGATGGAATGCAGGGAGAAGATCGCTTCCGGAGAGATATGTGATGCTAAAACCTTGCACGCTATCACATTATGGCAATTAAAACAGTTGTAGAATTGAAAGTTTTGTGAAAAAACATCTTTTATGGTATAATGGAAGTATTCTGTTTATTACTTCGGGGTGATGGAAGTGACTCAAGAGACACAAAACAGAAACATTTCCCTCACAGCAGCACGCTACACACTTAGGCTATGGGTATTATATGTATTGCCTTTTGTATCAGGATTAATCATTACCAATTTCTTTGAGTGGTCCTATTTATGGCCGATGCTACTACTTCTAACAACATTAATGGTGATTGTCTTTAATCTAGTAGTAGTGTTAAATGATTGGTATCGAAAGCCAATTGCTCGTTATCCCATTATCTTTCAGCTCTATGCTGCTTGTTTTTTTGGGATTATGATACTTGGCAAGGCTTTAGGTGATGCCCTGCTTTACGGATTACTCACCTTTGTATTCCTTGTCAACACACTACTTGGTTATTACTATCGGAGGAATATAACAGCATGCGGGATTGTCTCTCGTATTATATTGGTATTGAATACGATCTTTCCCATTACATATGCCTTGCTGTATCTTTCTTATCACTCTGATATATCCATGTTTTTAGAAGCACCTGGGATGATTAGTTCTATTTGTCTAGGTTTAACGTACTTCTGTGGTGTTATCGTAGAGAGTATATACCGATTTTAATGTATTTTTCATTTACAGGTAGCGGGGTTTTAGCTACTTGTTTTTTTTGTTAATAAAAAAGTAACAATTTTCGTAATTTATATATTGATTTATTTGCAGTTTTCTCGGAAAATAATCGTAGCTATTCAGCATGTATTTTTTTGAAATAATTGCTCTATTTGGAGGTCCAAACATGCAGCGTATTTCTTATATGATCATGGCAGTAACTCTTTTTTTTATTCTCCCGGGTTGTGGTTTGGTAACGTTTCCATCAAAAGAAGTATCACAAGAAAACCAATCGACATCACAGAAAAATAATCAGCCACCTCAGAAGAATATGTTGCGTTTTTCTAATAAATCAACCAACGGGCAGACACAAATGGTCATGAAAAAGGATGATAAGACGTATATTCATCCTATTCAAGAGAGGATTACCACTATAACCAAGAAGGACAAGCCTAGTATACCCATTAAAGTTGACGTTCCTGTAAAAGTTGTCCGAGCATCAGATCCCTCAAAAAATAATCCTCCAACAGATTCTCCAACACCAACACAAGAAGAAACACCGCCAAAAGATGGAGAAGGACAACCAGTTCAACAAGATGAAAAACATCAAGCAGCAGTGAAAAAAGCAGAAGAACTTAAGGGTACGGATCAACAGGTGACGGTTGACCAAGGAAATGTATATGAAAATCCTGATGAGAAATCGAACATCATCCAGCAGGTTATCAAGGGGCAAAAACTGCATATTGACAATACAAAAGTAGATGATGAAGATTCGGATATCTGGTGTTTCGTAAGTGGAAATGATGGACAAAAAGATATTACTGGCTGGGTAACTTATCAAATTATGGAACAAAAATAAAGTTTTTTGTTCTAGTTTCTTCTTTGTTTTCTTCCTATCATATCTGCTCATTTAGATTCATAGAATAGGAGGGAATAGAAAGGCGGGGATTCAAAAATGAAGCGAAAAAAACATTTTGTTCGTATGCTTGCGGAACACATTCTAGCACAGAAATCTATCTATTTGTTTGTAGGTGTACTATTTCTAGTTGGTGTAGTGTTTGGTGCTGTGATTGTTAACACACTGGATGCAAACAAAAAAGGGGAGTTACTGCAATATTTACATTACTTTTTTCGTGGTTTAGCTCAAGATGATATTGCAGACCCAAGTGTGGCATTTCAACATTCTATTGGAGATTACTTGAAAATGCTCGCTTTGATGTGGATCCTTGGACTTTCTGTCATTGGTATTCCTATCATGTTGGTTTATTTATTTTTCAAAGGTTTGGTCACTGGGTTTACAATTGGTTTTTTGATTAATCAACTATCGTGGAAAGGTTTTTGGTTTGCAATTGCTGCAGTGGTTCCCATCAATATAATTGTAATTCCAATTTTACTCGTGCTATCTGTCGCAGGAATTCAGTTTTCTATCACACTTGTTAAAAATCGATTTATCCACAACAGGGGACCAATATATCCTCAATTTGTTCGATATTCTTTACTTGCAACAGCATTGACTATTTGTTTGGTATTGGTTGCAGCAACGGAAGCGTACATTTCTCCATCCTTGATGAAAAATGTTATTCCCTTATAATGATTCTTATTTGATAGTTCTTTTCATTTAGTTTGACTTCCCCCTAATTTCTCACCTATAATAAACATATGGCATAGGGGGTGTGTCTGTGGAAAAACGGGTGAATCAAATAAAACAACAACTATCTGCCCATAACTACAAGTTAACCCCCCAACGGGAAGCAACTGTCCGCGTTCTGATCGAGAATGAAGAAGCACACCTCAGTGCAGAGGATGTCTACCTGTTGGTGAAGGAGAAGGCACCAGAGATTGGATTAGCTACTGTATATCGTACTCTGGAGTTGTTAAGTGACCTCTCTGTCATTCATAAACTTAACTTTGGCGATGGTGTTACTCGATATGAATTTCGGGCTGAAGGGGCAGAACATCATCATCATCACTTGATTTGCTTAAACTGTGGAGAAGTAGACGAAATTATGGAAGATTTGTTGACACCGATTGAAGCGAAAGTAGAAGAAGAATATCAATTTCAGATAGTAGACCATCGACTAACTTTTCATGGTGTCTGTAGACGTTGTAAAGAAGTCGTTGCAGATCCTAAAAAATTAGTAGGTGCACGGGTTACGTGATGAAGAAGAGATCATTAAAAGATCTCTTTTTTTATCGACTAAATTAATTTAAAAAGTGGTAATATATACTTTGTAATGCAAAGGAGGAAAAGTCATGATAGTTGGTATTCCAAAAGAGATTAAAAACAATGAAAACCGTGTTGCCATAACACCTGCCGGTATTGATGCTTTAACGCGTGCTGGTCATAGTATAATCATTGAAACAAACGCCGGCGTTGGAAGCGGTTTCACGGATGAAGAATATGCAGAACATGGGGCAGAAATATTAGGTTCAGCAAAAGAAGTATGGTCGAAAGCAGAAATGATCATGAAAGTAAAAGAGCCCTTAGCCGCTGAATATGAATATTTTCGTGAGAATTTAATTCTCTTTACATATTTACATCTAGCTCCAGAATTGGAGTTAACAAAGGCATTAATGGAGAAAAAAGTAACAGCTATCGCTTATGAGACGATCCAGCTAGATAATGGTGCATTACCTTTGCTTACACCTATGAGTGAAGTCGCAGGGAGAATGTCAGTCCAAATAGGTGCTCAATTTTTGGAGAAGCCACATGGAGGTAAAGGGGTGCTCTTAGGTGGTGTCCCTGGTGTACCAGCAGGTAATGTAGTTATTATCGGTGGAGGAGTAGTAGGAACAAATGCAGCTAAAATGGCGATGGGACTCGGGGCGAATGTAACACTATTAGATGTAAACCCTGAGCGTTTACGTCAATTGGATGATATTTTCGCAGGCCGGCTTAATACAGTTATGTCTAATGCTTACAATATAAGAGAAGCAGTTCGCAAAACGGATTTGCTAATTGGAGCAGTTCTCATACCTGGAAGAAGAGCTCCAAGGCTAGTAACGGAAGATATGGTAGCAGAGATGGAAGCTGGCTCAGTTATTGTTGATGTGGCTATTGATCAAGGAGGATCGATTGAAACCATAGATCGAGTGACAACTCATAGTAATCCAATATATGAAAAATATGGGGTTGTTCATTATTCCGTTGCAAATATGCCAGGTGCAGTTCCGCGTACCTCCACGATTGCGTTGACAAATGTGACGATTCCATATGCAGTTCAGATCGCAACACAAGGTGCCCAAAAGGCGATTGCTTCCAATCGCCCCTTAGCAAAAGGGGTAAATGTAATGAATGGGCATATTACTTATGAAGCTGTTGCTGAGAGTCTTCAACTGTCATACACACCATTAAACGATGTCATGAATCTAGTAATTCTCTAACATATTTTATCACCCTTCTCCATAAAGTGAATTATTAATGGATAAAGGGTGATTTTATGATTCTATCGCTTAGAAAGATAAAGAAAGTTAGTTTGTTTTTTTGTTTATTTTTTTTGTTTCTGTTTATCCTTGTCCAGCTGTTCCAACTATTTTCAAATATATTTCCACTACGATCACCGTATCAAGAGCCATATGGTAATGCAGTAAAAGTATCTACAAATGAAACCATGGAACCGATATTATCTCCTAAAATGAGTTGGCTAGATCGATTAGTTGTTTTTTATGGCATGGGTGAATAAGTTCAAAGCATGGTAACAGGGGATACGGTGCATGCTAAGGCTATGCGTTGAATCCCTTTTTTGATAGATTAGAAAGTGCATGATACATAGAAGAAGGAAGCTTAAAATCTATTTCTGAAAGGAAGAAGCACCAAAGAGGATTTTTTGACTATTGGCTTATAGAGGTGAAAAAAGTGTCCATGTCACGAGTAATACTAATTGTTTTAGATAGTGTTGGAATAGGAGAATTACCAGATGCGGGTAAATTTAATGATGTTGGCTCGCATACATTGCTACATATTTCTCAGCATCAAAACGGGTTACGACTGCCCAATATGCAGGAGATGGGTTTAGGAAACATTGAAGAACTTGTAGGGGTAAAAGCTGTACATCATCCAACAGCCTTTTATGGGAAAATGGTAGAAATATCAAAAGGAAAAGATACGTCTACGGGACACTGGGAGATGATGGGGTTAGAAACAAGTACTCCGTTTCCAAGTTATCCAAATGGGTTTCCTCTTGAACTTATTCAAGCATTAGAAGTAAGAGTTGGTCGTAAAGTCATTGGTAATTGTGTCGCATCCGGTACCCAGATTATTGAAGAACTTGGAGCAGAACATATGGAAACCGGAAATATTATCGTCTACACTTCTGCTGATAGTGTTTTCCAAATTGCTGCCCACGAAGAAGTAGTTCCATTGAAAGAACTGTATCATATCTGTGAAGTTGCCAGAGAGCTTACGTTAGAGGATCGTTGGTCAGTTGTTCGGGTAATTGCCAGACCATTTGTAGGACAACCAGGAAACTTTACAAGAACAGCAAATCGAAAAGATTATAGTGTGAAACCACCATATAAAACAGTTTTAAACTACTTACAAGATGCTGGAATTGAAGTTGTTGCAGTCGGCAAAATATCTGATATCTTTGATGGGGAAGGTATTAGCAAATCTGTCCATACTGAGTCAAACATGGATGGGGTAGATAAACTGTTAACTTGTTGTGATGAAACAAAAGAAGGACTCATTTTTATCAACTTGGTTGATTTTGACGCGAAGTTTGGCCATCGGCGCGATCCAGTAGGATATGGGAAAGCACTCGAAGACTTCGATGCTCGTCTTCCAGAGATTATAGGAAAATTAACCGAGCAAGATTTACTGATTATTACTGCTGACCATGGAAATGATCCGACATTTCATGGAACAGATCATACAAGAGAATATACACCAATATTAGCTTACAATCTAAACCGAACCGATGGGGGAAAAAGTTTAGGAGTTCGTAAAACATTTGCAGATGTCGGTGCTACGATTGCTGATATTTTTCAAGTAAAGTCGCCTCTTGGAGAGAGTTTTTATCAAAAAATAAAGGGATGAGCGAGATGACATCATTACAGGAAGCAGTAGCTTTCATACAGAAAAAGGTGAAGGTTGAGCCAAAAATTGGGTTGATTTTGGGATCAGGATTAGGAATGCTTGCCGATGAAATTCAAGATGCTGTCACCATCACATACGATCAGATTCCCCATTTCCCAGTTTCTACAGTAGAAGGGCATGCTGGAGAATTAGTAGTTGGTGAATTAGAAGGGCAGCAGGTTATTACCATGCGTGGAAGGTTTCATCTCTATGAAGGTCATGCTCTTGACGCGGTTACATTCCCTATTCGGGTGATGAAAGCACTTGGTGTAGAGACTATCTTGGTTACCAATGCTGCCGGAGGAGTAAATACCTCCTTTGAACCTGGTAACTTAATGCTGATTCAAGATCATATCAATCTGATGTACCGCAATCCATTGATTGGGCCAAACGATGCTTCGTTAGGAGAGCGTTTCCCCGATATGTCCACTGCATACGATGTGAAATTACGAGAACTGACAGCCAAATTAGCGGCACAGCAAGGAATAAAGCTTCAATCAGGTGTATATGCAGCTGTCCTTGGTCCATCTTATGAGACTCCAGCAGAAATTCGGATGATTCGGGCAGTTGGGGCAGATGCAGTTGGAATGTCTACCGTGCCGGAAGTAATTGTTGCGCGTCATGCAGGTATTCGGGTATTAGGTATTTCTTGTATCACCAATATGGCGGCAGGTATCTTACCACAACCGCTCAGTCATGCTGAGGTAATGGAGACAGCAGAACGTGTGAAAGGTGACTTTATACAATTGCTTCACAGTATTCTTAAAGAAATACGTTAGGAGTTATAACATGGATAGTTGGAAACAGATAAAAGATGCAGCTGAAGCTATTAAAAGAATAAGTGATATAAAACCGTCAATAGGGTTGATACTTGGGTCAGGGTTAGGAGGTCTAGCAGACCAAATCCAAAATCCTGCTAAGATTACTTATGATCAAATTCCCCATTTCCCCATTTCGACAGTTGAAGGTCATACAGGACAATTGGTCATAGGTGAATTAGAAGGAAAAACAGTAGTAGCCATGCAAGGAAGAATTCATTTTTATGAGGGCTATACCCAACAACAGGTTGTGTTTCCTGTGTTTGTGATGAAATTATTAGGAATTGAAAACCTGATAGTCACCAATGCAGCAGGAGGAATGAATGCAAATTTTCAAGCAGGGGACTTGATGGTGATCACAGATCATCTGAATATGACCGGGTCCAACCCGCTTATTGGAACACATCTCGACGAATTAGGCCCACGCTTTCCAGACATGAGCAGCGCATATACACCTAAACTGATTTCGTTAGCTGAAAAAGTTGCTAAACAGCATGATTTCTTCATTCAAAAAGGAGTATATGCTGGTATTAGTGGACCTACTTATATGACACCAGCTGAACTCATTATGCTTCGTAACTTAGGTGGGGATGCCATAGGGATGTCTACCGTTCCAGAAGTAATCGCAGGAAGTTTTCTTGGATTAGATGTACTTGGAATCTCTTGCATTACAGATATGGCGATTGGAGAAGAATTGGAGCCACTCTCGCATGAACAGGTGATGGAAACAGCCAATCGTACAAAACCTAAGTTTATCAAGTTAGTAAAAGGGATAATAAATGAGGTTTAAGGAATGAAGATAGCGGAAATCATTCGTAAAAACGAATGGGAAGAAGTTAACAATATAGTCGTGGTATGACAATAGAATGATATAGGTTACGAAACAAAACACCAACTGGGCATTGTGAGTCAAGACCTAGTTGGTGTTTTCGTTTATTAGTTTTAGTGAGGTTTTCCAAAGAGAATAACTAAATCAACCGTTATGGTTTTGGAATTTGTGTTTAAAAATTGTTGGAGTTGCATTTCTGTAGCTCTCCAAGACAACGGAGTCATTTGAATGAGCGGTTTTACAAGTGTACTGTTTAATTTTACAGAATATTGTACCTGTTTCACATCTAGAAGTTTAAAATGCTCTCGAAATCGTTGCAAGGTTTTTTGATTTGAATAAATTTGTTTGTCTGTATGTTTGTAAAAAAAGCTTCTCCATTCGTGAAGATAGTTCTTTTCAGGGATTACCTTTATTACCATCCCATCATCCGTTAATATTCTTTTGAATTCTGTATAATTAGATGGCGATAAAATATTCAAAATAAAATGGAATCGATCTTCACCAAATGGAGAATTAGCAATATCAGCAACACACCAGATTAGATTTGTGTAATCTCGTGAAGCTAGATCAATACCTGCTTTGGAAATATCTATGCCTATCCCCAAAAAATCGTTTGTGGTCTGAGCCAAGGTTTTTTCTCGTAGACTGGATAATGTAGATCCTTCCCCACAGCCTGCATCTAAAATAGTCATTCGCTCATTTTTGAAAGGTTCATTTTTGATCTTTACACTAATTTCCTCAATTAATGGTTCAAAAAATCCACCTTTCCAAATCATTCTCCGAGATTCAAACAAAGTTTTTTCGTATTTTGTTTTTTGAGAATGGTTTAAAAAGTTCACATATCCCCTTTTGGATAAATCAAAACAATGATTTTTGGAACATACCAAGCTTTTATTGTAAACCATTTTCATTGGTTGGGAGCATAGTGGGCATTTAAAAATACTTTGATTTCCTAAAAAAAGCTTTTCTTGTAAAGTCTTTTTTTTGTCTGTAGACATAAAGAAACACCTCATCCATTCATAATCAGTATCGGTGAATGAAAAAAGGCACAGAGAAACAAACCCACTCCATTATAAATAAAAAAGGAGTGAGTATTCATTTTCTGTACCTACATTACCGAAATCGAATGAACTGGATGATCATGTCAGTAACCTCTTGATAATAAGATTTCCAAACCTTGTTATTATACCATAAGTTGTTTTCCTTATATCCGCTATTTCATTCTGGCTGGATGATAAAGGAAAATGATTTGATATGTTTTGCACGGTGACATTTTGTACAAGAATATTCTTCCTGTCTGCTGCGCACACTATGGTCGTACGATAGGAGGAATGAAGATAAATGTGGAAAAGATTTAGCATTCTTTTTTCTGTTTTTTGTTTGGGTTTGGCAGGTATTCCTGCGCTCGCTTTTGCAGGTCCAGACAATTCATCTGATTTAGCACCAAACGCTCGATCAGCGGTACTTTTGGATGCTGATACAGGTGCTATCATCTTTGAGAAAAACGGACACGATAAATTACCACCGGCTAGTATTACCAAAGTAATGACCATGCTATTGATCATGGAAACCATCGAACGAGGACAATTGAAGTGGACGGATCAAGTTAGTGTGAGCGAAAATGCAGCTTCTAAAGGTGGTTCACAAATATTTTTGGAACCTGGAGAACAAATGAGTGTTCGTGATATGCTGAAGGGGATCGCAGTAGGTTCTGCAAATGATGCTTCTGCGGCTATGGCGGAAAAATTAGGTGGAACGGAACAACGTTTTGCCCAAATGATGAATGCCCGGGCGAAGGAAATAGGGATGAATGATACGAAATTCCAAAACTCTAATGGACTGCCAATAGCAGATCATTATTCTTCTGCGCATGATATTGCACTTATGTCCCGTGAGTTGTTGAAACATCCGGAAATTACGAAGTTTACAGGTCTATACCAAGATTACTTACGTAAAGGAAGTAAAAAACCATTTTGGTTAGTAAATACTAATAAATTGGTTCGCTTTTATCCTGGTCTCGACGGTCTTAAGACAGGTTTTACGGGTGAAGCACGTTTTTGTCTCACTGCTACTGCAAAACGAGAAAACTTTCGGGTTATAGCGGTTGTCATGGGTGAACCAGATGTAAAAACAAGAAATGCAGAAATATCTCAAATGCTTGACTATGCATTCGCTCAGTTCACCAATCAGGTATTCTACAAAAAAGGTCAAGTAATTGCGAAACTACGGATAGAAAAAGGGGATCCGGAGTATATCTCCATTCGTGCTCGTCATCCAATTAGTATGATGTTAAAAAGAGGAGAAAATCCAAACGGTATACGCAAAGTTATTAAATGGCGCACCTTACAAGTCCCTATCAAAAAGGGACAAGTTTTAGGAACGGTGGAGTTTCATAAAGAGGGAAGAAGAGTTGCCTCACTTGAATTGATAAGTTCGATTGATATCGGAAGAGCTAGTTTTTGGTCTTCTGTCAAACGAGTGTTAGAAGATACATTATTTTAGACAATTTTATAAAGAGTACCCTATTGTGTAGACCCGTAAAAAAATCCTACTCGATAGGGTACTTTTTGTATAAGGAGAGCTGCACATCGGGTTTTTGTTAGCAGGAAATATAAGGGAATAGAGAGAATGTATTCGTTAAAGGATGGAGAGGAGCGTGCTAGGTTTGTCGTTATCTGTAAATATAACTTCCAATCATCGAGTGCTTATTGTTAGACTGAATGGAGATTTGGATCATCATACTGCCTCAGATGTACGAAGAAAAATAGAAGCAGAGTTGGTGAAGGATATCCATACTCATCTTATTTTGAATCTTGAGAACCTTCGATTTATGGATAGTTCAGGTTTAGGGATGATTTTAGGTAGATATAAACAAATGACCAGCAAGGGCGGAAAAATGTATCTCTGTTCTGTTTCAACATCTATTTTTAAATTGATGGAGATGTCAGGATTATTTCAAATTTTGCCTACTTATCAAGATGAGCGTAGTGCTGTTTATGCATGTGAGGTGGCCTCATGAGTAATGCTTATCGAAATGTAATGGAACTTACCTTTTCTAGTCTTTCGGAGAATGAGTCTTTCGCACGAATTGCCGTTGCAGCTTTTGTATCTCAATTAGACCCGAGTTTAGATGAGCTAAATGATATTAAAACGGTAGTTTCTGAAGCAGTAACCAATGCAATCATTCATGGATATGAAGAACATCCGGAAGAACAGGTATATATTCGTGCTGAAATTCAAGGTACCAAAATTTCGATTCAAATCACTGACAAAGGGGTTGGAATTGATGATATAGGGCAGGCTCGTCAGCCGCTCTATACCTCAAAGCCGGAACTTGAAAGATCAGGTATGGGGTTCACCATCATGGAGAATTTCATGGATGAGGTCGCGATTCGTTCAAATCCAGGTCAAGGAACAACCGTTTATCTTGTGAAGCAGTTGAAAAATCATCCTCAAACGATGGCGAATTGAGGGATGGTAAAATGGAAGCTGATGTAAGGAATACAAGGCACCGGTACTTACCAGACAAAGAGGTAAAGCAACTGATTCAAGAAAGCCAGAGTGGAGACAATTCCGCTAGAGATCATTTAATAAAACACAACATTCGATTGGTTTGGTCTGTTGTGCAACGATTTTTAGGTCGAGGTTATGATGCAGAGGATTTGTTTCAAATCGGGTCAATTGGATTACTCAAAGCAATTGATAAATTTGATTTATCCTACGATGTCAAATTTTCTACTTATGCAGTTCCAATGATCATTGGGGAAATTCAGCGTTTTTTGCGTGATGATGGAATGGTAAAAGTGAGTAGATCACTAAAAGAAATAGCTACCAAAGTTAGGAAAAAGAAAGACGAGCTCAGCAAAAAATTAAATAGAATTCCTACACTAAAAGAAGTTGCAGATGAATTAGAGCTGACACCAGAAGAGATCGTATTTGCTCAAGAAGCAAATAGAGCGCCTACTTCTATACATGAAACGGTATATGAAAATGATGGTGATCCAATTACGCTCATGGATCAAATTGCAGATGAATCTGATATAACTTGGTTTGATAAATTAGCTTTAAAGGAAGCGATTGAGCATTTAACAGAGCGAGAAAAATTGATTGTGTATCTGCGTTATTACAAAGATCAGACTCAATCTGATGTGGCGAAAAGGTTAGGGATATCTCAAGTCCAAGTATCAAGGTTGGAGAAGAAAATAATATCGCAAATGAAATCACATCTTTTGTAAGAAAAGAAGACCCCTGTAAGGTCTTCTTTTTTCAATAAAAGGGGATAAAGCCATAACCCATCTAATAAAATGATACGAATAAGAAGAGGGGGAAAAATAGATGGATAAGTGTTATATTTCTCCGTGGGAAGAGCATCAATTCTGGTTAAAAATATTAGATGATCACGCTCATTTTGTTAGAGATTATTTATCCCCAACAGAAAAAGAGTACGTAAGGACTGCAAATCAGTACATTGATCAATTTAGATATTTGAGAAAAAGGCTAACACAAATTGATCCTTATCTAGAAATTTCTTCACCGGAATTGATTCATTTTGCCAGAGAAGTTCATCCTGTAGCATATGGGTATTTTACTTTAGAGTCTAATTTGCAATATTTAAGATTAAGAAATAAGGTAAACCTTAATTTAACTCCTTCTTTTTTAACTGGAACTTTATTGGAAAATCAGGAGTACCTTCGAATTTTAGGTTATTTGTCATGTGGCAAAGAAGCTCCTCCCTTGTCTCTTGTTCAACTACTTGATTTGTGGCTGGAAGATCAAGCGGGACATGCAGAGCTAGTAGCTAACGGACTAGATCCACTGGAAGGGGAGATCATTGCCAAATCACAAGTGTTAGCTAGACAATTTTTATCCTATTTATTTCACAATCGAGTATTAGCACAAATGGAACACTTTACACATGAGGACGTACCCCAACAGGAGAAATTTGTCCATCAAGTAATCGTAGCTGTAAACGAGTTCAACCAATTGGTCATCCGTATTTTGCAGGAATATAAAGATAATCAATTGTTAAATAGATTGACTTACCGGTTTTTGGAGCACCATCTTCCAGAAACGTGTTACTTCTTAAAGAAATTATCTTGTTATGTTCCAAATCAAGCAGATATACCAGATTGTACGCTTGTTCCACCCTATTTTAATGGCTGACACCTGTGTTAATTAAGATTAATTTTGTCCGGATTTTTATTTTTGCTTTGGCGTTTTCGTTAAACCAGTCACCTTTGATTTTTTTCCATTGATCATATTGCATTGCTTTTGCATAAACACCAAAACCAATAGGATCAATCTTCTTTTTTTGTATTTTTTGTACCAGGTTGTTGTATTCTTTATCCAACTGTTCCTCAATGACTTTTTTTAGAAGTGCAGCATGTTTTTCTGCATCTAAAAAGAACATTCTTTCTATCAGGTCTGCATACAACGTTAACTGAACATCAAATTCAAAATGTCCATTCACAAATTTTGTGTTTACTTTTCGTCTGATTTCTTTAATCTGTATACTGATAAGTTTAAGTTCTTTTTTTGCATGAATTTTGTCAGATGTAATCTGTATATTCAAGGGAATTCTTTCGGTAAAGAATTTTTGTATACTTAATACTAATGGGCTATCAGACAAATTCAATGTCATTACATAAAAACCTTTATGAGATAGTAATGCCATACCTGTAATTTTGGGCTCGTTCTTGATTACTTTTATCGCAGGTATCATGGGTGTAAATCTTGTATCTAACTGCTGGGCAACGTACTGTTGTAAATTTGGATTGGCAATTACCCCACTACTAAAAGAGGTGTCTACCATATTTCTTATCACAACAGCAAGACGGCCTTTATCACTCATATTTGCGTTAAAAATATCATCTATAGACCCATCTACCATAACAACTTTGCTATTTAGATCATCTTTCGGATCACGTAATATAACATCTATGAAAGGTAAAACTGCTTTGTTTTGTAAAAGCTTTTTTCCAAGTAAGATAGTCTGAATTTTTCCTTTGACGATTTCTCCTGGACTCAAGGAATCAAACTGATACCTAGCTTCACGTAAACTTTTTGCTTTTACCTTCATCTGACGATCTTTCTTTTTGGCATCCGTACTGAAAACAGGAGTATCTGCATAAAATATCAGTTCATTTTTATCATTCAAATCAATACCAAGTAAAAGGATAATATCCGATCTTTCTAGATACATCTGATCGCCACAACCACTTATGAGCAAGCACAAACTAAAAAAGATGGCTGTAATCCATTTGATTTTCATCCTTTTATCTGCCCCTTTCGTAAAGCCAAAAATACTTTGCTATATAGCCAAAGCAGGACAGGAAATGCGAAGACAAAAATCATACCTAAATTAGCGAACCATTTTTTAAAGTAGATGATAGGTTGAAATCCGATAATCGGAAAATAAAGAATGATAATCCAAAGTAATAATACGGCTATAAGAGATGTTTTTTTTAATGAAGATCGCTGGAAGAGTTGAGAAGTTCCAGATAAAGCCATGTAAAGGTATGGGATAATCGTCATTAATAAGATAATGATATAAGCGGAAATGAAGACAATTTCCAAGCGTTCTAAAAAAGGAAAACGAATTAATTTGATAAGGTCTAATGTTGGCCAGATAGCATAAGAAAGTTCTGCTTCACTTAAGCGTACATAACTTAAAATGGTGACGAGTAATAACACAATAGCTGTCATGGTATTCGCTATAAACATGCCTTTATAGGCTTGTTTTTTATTTTTCAGATGGGGATATATAAGATAGATGAGTTCAAAGCCCAAAAAGGAAAGTGCTGTTGTAGGAGTAGACTTAAAAATAGGCATCCAACCATCTTTTATGATAGGAAGTAAGTTAAACCACAATCCATAACGGGCTGTAATTAAGATGACGGGATACATCCATATCGTAATAAGAAAAGTGAATTCTGCATATCGATTGATCATTGGTAGACCACGTACGGTTAAGATCGGAACAATAAAAAGTAACCCAAGTAGGATCGGATCAGTATTGGGCAAAACCCAGACTTTAATGAGATAAATGGTGTACATAAACACATAACTTGCAGCATACAGCGTGTACATTATCCAGCAAAAAAGCATCCCTTTTCCGAGCCATTTACCAAAATACTTTGGAAGTAAATCATAAAGCGTTTCATTCGGGTGTTTTTCCAAGGTGTTAATAATAAGGAATCCGATAATGATGCTAATGATCCACCCAAAGATAACCGCAATCCATCCATCCATTCCACTAGAGAGAAACAGATCGTGAGGAAGAGTTAACACACCTACTCCAATCTGTGTTTTATAGATAACGAAAATATATTGACCAAAAGATAATGGAGTTTTCTTTTGCATGTTATTCTTTTTCCTCTCCAAGACGTCTAGATTGCTGTGGGTTAACGGAGAAAGGTCTTTGTTTCATCCACTTTAGCGGAACGCGTACAAAAACATCTTTCCAATCCCTTAAATGAATGGGTGAAATGGGACTTCCAAAAGGAACACCAAGTGATTTGAGTGCAATGAGATGAGCGAATAGTACCATTAATCCTACTGATAATCCGACGATTCCAAATAGAGCAGATATGAACATAATGGGAAAACGGATTAATCGGACAGCGCTTGACATGTCATAGTTTGGGATAATAAATCCAGCGATTGCAGTAACGGATACAACAATGACCATGATATTGCTCACAATCCCTGCTTGGACTGCAGCTTCTCCAATTACAATCCCTCCAACAACCCCTACTGTCTGCCCGATTGGACTTGGTAGACGTAATCCTGCTTCGCGGAGCATTTCAATCGCGATTTCCATTAAAATCGCTTCTAATATCGGTGGGAATGGGACTTTAGAACGAGATTCACCTATTGATAACATTAAATCCAGGGGGATTACTTCATAGTGAAAAGAAATAACGGCAATGTACAGGGCTGGCAATATGATGGCTAAAAAAAATGCACCCAATCGCAACAATCGTATAAAAGAAGCGACTATCCATCGAGAGCTGTAGTCGTCTTGACTTTGAAAGAATGCAGCCAATGTCATAGGGGCAACGATAGCGTTAGGGGAGTGATCCATTAGAACTGCTACTCGCCCTTGTAAGAGATTGGAAGCAATATTATCTGGTCGTTCTGAAATCAAAAATTGAGGGAAGACAGTAAGTGGTACATCTTCGATCATTTCTTCTAGCTCACCTAAATCTAATACCGCATCTTTTTTTATATTTTGAATGCGATTTGTCACCTCTTGTACATAATCTGGATTAACTACGTCTTCTATATATAGGATGAACACTTTGGCAGGAGCACGTTTTCCTACGGAATGTTCTTTCACCACTAAGTTATCATCTGTTATGTATCTTCGAACTAACGCAAGATTTATTTCTAGCGATTCTACAAATCCTTGATGTCCGCCTTTTAGAGAGGATTCTATTTGTGGTTCTGTAATAGCACGTTGTGGCCATCCTTGAGTGCAAAATGCCAGTGCATGGGAGATGCTATCGATAAAGAGGACTGACTCTCCTCGGAACATAGCTTTTTCAATGTCAACCCAAGAACTTAACTTTTGAACACTCCCAACGGGAAGTGGTATTTCAGGTTGAAATATATCGCTGATATTGTCCAAATGGAACATTAAGGGTCGTAATATATTTTCATTTATGGAAACTTTATCGATAAGACAACTAAAAAATAATAACGCAACATTTTCTCCGCCTTTTGTTTGGAATGAACGAATCATTAAATCAGGGCTATGAGAGAATCTATTGGAAATGTAATCTATATTCACCATGATGTCACTGGAGATAGGATTGCTGTTTTGTTTGTTGTCCTGTGTGTTATTTGGATTTGTTTCCATCATAAGACCTCGTTTAAACTTCAAAATGAATTAAATATAGTATTAGGAAGTTGTAGTTATTTATACTAAACCCCCAATTGTATCTTGACTAAGCTTTTGGACATACTACCTTTCATATATCACATGATAAGGTGGGGTTTGTCATTGGGATCATTTCTTAGTGCTTTTATTGTCGGAGGACTCATTTGTGTTATTGGACAATTAATGATGGATTTAACTCCACTTACCCCTGCACATGTTTTGAGTATTTTAGTAGTTGCAGGAGCAGTTCTGGATGGGATAGGACTCTATGACCCGTTAATTTCCTTTGCTGGTGCTGGGGCTACTGTTCCGATTGTAAACTTTGGTAATTCTTTGGTACATGGAGCCTTGCAAGCAGTAGAGGAAGAAGGTTTAATCGGAGTGCTTTCGGGTATTTTTCAAATTACAAGCGCCGGAATATCAGCCGCAATCATCTTTGGTCTTTTAACTGCGTTTATTTTTAAACCAAAAGGATAAATCATGGCTAAGCGACAAGTGATATTAGTCACCGATGGAGATCAAATAGCAAAAGATAGTTTGGAGCAGGCAGCAAGAAACATTGGAGGACGGTGTATCTCCTTATCTGCTGGAAATCCTTCACCGCTTACTGGAGATGAATTGGTCTCTTTTATCCAGCAAACACCTTATGATCCAGTGCTTGTGATGTTTGATGATTGCGGATCGAGCAAGATTGGTGCTGGAGAGAACAGTATGTATAATGTTGCGACTCATCCAGATATAGAGGTGCTAGGAGCGATTGTAGTTGCATCTAATTGTATGAGAAGTCGAGGAACACCCGTACATATGTCATTGGATTGTTATGGAAATGTAGTAAGTACAGGTGTGAATAAATTTGGTTATCTTCAACAACAACGCACAGCAAGAATATATGGAGACACGGTAGAAATATTAAATCAGTTATTTATTCCCGTTATTATTGGTATAGGAGATATCGGTAAGATGCACCATCGAGATACTATGTCCATCGGTTCCCCCATAACAACCAAAGCCATACAGCTCATCTTAAATATTCATTATCAAAATGAGTGAAAATAATGCTTTTATCCTCTAACAGACTAGCGTATAGTAGAGTATTATTGGCACAAAGGGGAATAAGGCGAAATGTATTTACATGGGACTGCAAAAATCAATCATGATGGCAATCTAGAAATCGGATCATGCGATACAACACAACTAGTGAAACAGTTTGGTTCTCCGCTGTATGTGATGGATGAAACGAATATTCGTAATCAAATGAGACGGCTAAAATCAGCTTGTGAACAGACATCCATTCCTTATCGTGTTGCGTATGCAAGTAAAGCCTTTAATACGCTTGCTATGTGTCGAATAGTAGAAGAAGAAGGTTATTTATTAGATGTTGTATCTGGAGGGGAATTGTATACAGCAATTCAAGCAGAGTTTCCAGCAGATCGTATTTATTTTCATGGAAATAATAAGTCTATAGAGGAATTGAGAGAAGCGATAAATCACGGAGTAAAGTATATCGTAGTGGATAATATGGTTGAATTGACCATGTTAGAGGATTTAGCAAGTGAAATGGGAAAAATTGTTCCGATTTTGTTTCGGATCACTCCTGGAGTAGAAGCACATACACACAATTTTGTGCAAACTGGACAAGAAGATTCAAAATTTGGATTTGATTTATCAAGTGGGCAAGCAGATCAAGCTGTACGATACGTATTAGGAAGTTCATCCTTATTATTAAAAGGATTTCACTCACATATAGGTTCACAAATTTTTGACGCAGATGCTTTTGCAGTTGCTATCAATCGTTTAGTAGAGCTAATCCATGACTGTCATAGAGAGTATGCTTTCTTTCCTGCAGTACTAAATATTGGTGGTGGTTTTGGGATTCGTTATACAGAACAAGATACGCCAAGGTCGATCGAAGAAATAATTCAAGGAATAACAGCTATTATCGAAAAAGCATTTCCAGAAAGGTACCCTGAAATCTGGTTAGAGCCAGGTAGATGGATCATTGGAGAATCAGGCACAACACTCTATACTGTCGGAACGATGAAAGAGATTCCAGGTATTCGTAAGTATGTAGCAGTAGACGGTGGAATAGCTGACAATCCAAGACCGGCACTATACAATGCAAAATATGAAGCAATGCTGGCCAATCGAGCAAATGAAGAAGCAACTGAATTGGTTTCCATAGCTGGAAAGTGCTGTGAATCTGGGGATATGTTGATTTGGGATGTTCATCTTCCACCTGTAAAAAAAGGAGATATATTAGCTGTTAGTTGCACTGGTGCCTATAATTATTCCATGGCTAGCAATTACAATCGTCTGCCTAAACCGGCTGTTGTATTAGTGCAAAATGGTCGAGCTGAAGTCATCGTGGAACGCGAAACATATGAAGATATTGTCAAAAAAGACAAAATTCCGTCAAGACTTTTAAAACAAACCGTGAAGCCTGTATGAATATTCCCGCCACCTAAAATTTAAGCACTCAATCGGAGTGCTTTTTTTATGAATATTTACCTTTCTGTGATTTTGACATTTTTATGTCTATTCTAAGAATAGGTCTTATCTGTGTTACAATGTGTAATTGGATAGGGAGGGTCTATTCACGTGCATAAACAATATCGATATTTACGTGTTCTCACTTGGCTAACAGTATTTGGGGCTTATCTTATGCTCATCCATGGTTCCATCGTTACCATTACCGAATCTGGACAAGGCTGTGGAAATAGTTGGCCGGTTTGCCAAGGACAACTCATACCAAGTAATGTATCTGTTGCTACTGTCATCGAATATAGTCATCGGATTGTTTCTGGAGGGGTTGGTTTCCTTATTTTATTTCTTACAATCTGGTGCTGGATTTCCTTCTGGAAAGAGAAAAGAATTCGTTGGTTAGCATTTTATAGTTTGTTTTTTGTAGTGTTGCAAGGAGCTCTTGGAGCACTTACCGTTGTTTTTCAAGGAGAATTCGAAAGAAATGCAGCTCTAGCACTTCATTTTGGGTTTTCTTTGGTTTCTTTTGCTAGTGTTGTATTGCTCAATATTGAACTAACTCGACTGATGAAAGAGAATCAACCTACTCGTTTTCCTGTAGGGAAGAAGTTCAGCATATTTCTTTGGCTGTATGTCATCTATACGTATATCGTCGTATATTCTGGTGCTCTAGTGCGTCATGCAGATGCTACAATGGCTTGCGGGTACAATGTTCCTTTATGTGGACCTCAGTTGTTGCCCAGTCTTTCTACACCAGCTGGTATTCAAGTACTCCATCGGTATGCAGCATTTTCATTGTGGATTTTGATGTTGGTATTACTTTTTGTCATTTTGGTAAAATACCAAGATAGAATACAACTCAAGAAGACAGCTTCGTTAGGCTTTATTTTGATAACACTACAAGCAGTATCAGGTATTATTGTGGTTTTAAGTGGTGGACAATTACTTGCAGCGTTGCTGCATACTACCATTATTTCTCTATTTTTCACAGTCCTATTGTATATGGCGACATCGAAAAATTGGGGTTAGCGACTAACTATTGATTAGTACGATATGTTTGTGTTACGATGTCAATAATTTCGAATATAAGATATATATAGTGTCCTTCGGGGTAGGGTGAAATTCCCAACCGGCGGTGAGGTGCCATGAGGCCTAAGCCCGTGACCCGCAGAATCGTTTCGTATTCTGCGGTGGATTTGGTGAAAATCCAAAGCCGACAGTATAGTCTGGATGGGAGAGGGATAGAACGAACCTTTTTTGTTTGAACAAACATAAAGGTTCATTCGGCATGCAAGTTAAACCTCGACCAAAACACTAGTTTGGTCGTTTTTTTGTATAAGTCGTAAATTAGGAGGTATCAGGTGGGAATTCATGAACACTGGATGAATTTGGCTATTCAATTAGCAAAAGCAACGACTGGACAAACTTCACCAAATCCTATGGTAGGTGCAGTTGTAGTAAAAGATAACCGTTTACTTGGAACAGGTGCCCATCTAAAAGCAGGAACTCCACATGCAGAAGTACATGCACTACATATGGCGGCAGATGAAGCGAAAGGAAGTACGATATACGTAACCCTTGAGCCTTGCAATCACTTTGGACGTACACCGCCCTGTACGGAGAAGATTATTGAATGTGGTGTAAAACGTGTAGTCATAGGTTCTGGTGATCCAGATTCATTAGTGGCAGGAAAAGGAATTGCTAGATTAAAAGAAGCAGGAATTGAAGTTTTAGAAGGAGTTAACAAACAAGAATGTTTACAGTTGAATGAAGCTTATTTTCATCATAGAAAAACAGGAAAACCTTTTGTTACACTAAAGACGGCAACGACGTTAGATGGAAAAATTGCTACCAAAAACGGTGATAGTAGATGGATTACTGGTGTAGAATCGAGAGCAATTGTACATCAACTTCGCCACGAGCAAGACGCAATTTTAGTGGGGGCAAACACAGTAATCGCAGATGATCCAGAGCTGACGACTCGACTGCCGGAAGGAAATGGTATCCATCCAGTTCGCATTATTTTAGACAGCACTTTACGAATACCACTTACGGCAAAAATATTAAACACGACGAAAGCTCCTACCTGGATTTTTACGACGGATGCCAAAGATCCTTTTAAAGAGGCTGCTTTTCAAGAAGCTGGTGTTCAAGTATTTTCAACTGGTTCTGATTCAAGAGTAAGTATAGAACAGATGTTAAAGATACTTGGAAGTAAAGGAATACTATCCTTGTTGGTAGAGGGTGGAAGTGAAGTAAATGCTGCCATGTTAAGAGGGAATCATGTAAATAAATTTATTACTTTTCTTGCTCCGAAATTGTTGGGAGGTGTAAAAAGTCCTAGCTCTATAGGAGGAGAGGGACCAGATAAAATGGCAGAGGCAATACCACTCCACCAAGTATCTTGGAAGCAGTATGGCGAGGATTTATGCATCATCGGTTACCCCACTGCTTAAGGAGGAAAGCATTATTTTTACAGGACTTATTGAGGAAGTTGGTCGTGTTGTACAGATTTTGCAGAGTGGGGACGGAATGGAGTTAACTATTTCTTGCTCTAGAGTCCTAGAAAACACCAACATAGGAGACAGTATTGCTGTGAACGGTGTTTGTCTGACTGTAACAGAGATGGGACAAGGATTTTTTGTTGCAGATATAATGGCGGAAACAGTTCGGAAAAGTGGCTTGGCAAACTATCGTTCATCTACTGTAGTGAATTTAGAACGTGCAATGAAGGCTTCAGATCGATTAGGAGGACATATTGTGCAGGGCCATGTAGATGGAGTGGCAACGGTACTGGAACGGTTAGATAATGGAAGTGCTACATATTTTCAATTCCAATCCACTCCAGAAGTTGCTGCACTATTAGTTGAAACTGGTTCTATTGCCATTAATGGGGTAAGTCTAACCTTAACAGAAGTTATCCAAGATACATTTGCTGTATCTCTCATTCCCCACTCCCTTAATCAAACTCAATTTAAAGTGCTCCAAGTTGGAGAATTAGTAAATATAGAATGCGATATTATTGGAAAGTATTTATTTAAATGGAGAAGAACTGAAGAAAAAGAACAAGTATTAGATAAAGAAAAACTAGCAAAGTACGGCTTTTAATCTGGAAGGAGTAGAGAGATGTTTCATACTGTAGAAGAAGCACTTGAAGATTTACGAGCTGGACGCATGGTGATTGTAGTAGATGCACAAGATCGTGAAAATGAAGGAGACCTGATATGTCTTGCTGATAAAGTTACACCTGAGATCATCAATTTTATGGTGACTCATGGACGAGGATTGGTCTGTGCTTCGATTTCCAAAGAAAGAGCAGACGAATTAGAGCTGACACCAATGGTTACATCAAATACAGAGCGACATGGAACAGCATTTACTGTATCAGTAGATGCGGATGAAGTGACAACAGGTATTTCAGCTGCAGAACGAGCAACCACCATTCGTGCGTTGTGTGATCCCACAAAGAAAGCATTTCATTTTCGTAGACCTGGTCATATTTTCCCATTGATTGCTAACCCTGAAGGTGTATTGGGACGCGCAGGTCACACAGAAGCTGCATTGGATTTAGCTAGATTGGCAGGAGGTACACCGGCAGGAGTGATCTGTGAAGTATTGAATGAAGATGGTAGCATGGCAAGATTACCACAGCTCGCTACTTTCTCTCAAAAGCATCAATTAAAAATGATCTCCATTCAAGATTTGATCCAATATCGCCGTGCGGCTGAACCACTAGTAGAACGCGTTGTCTCTATTCAACTGCCCACCGATTATGGAGATTTTAAGATGGTAGGTTATTCGAATACAGTCGATAATAAAGAGCATGTTGCCATTGTAAAAGGCGAAATTAATCCAGATGAGCCTATTTTGGTTCGGATTCACTCAGAGTGTTTAACTGGTGATGTATTTGGTTCTAGAAGATGCGATTGTGGTCCACAACTTCATGCAGCTCTGCATCAAATTGAAGAAACAGGTTCAGGAATTGTTCTCTATATGAGACAAGAGGGAAGAGGAATTGGTCTTCTTAACAAGCTACTGGCTTATAAACTACAAGAAGAAGGATATGACACAGTAGAGGCAAATCTACGCTTGGGATTTGCTGATGATTTAAGGACATATGATTTATGTGCGCAGATGCTTAAAGATTTGAAAGCGACAAAAATCAAATTAATTACCAATAATCCAAGGAAAATCAAAGGATTGGATGAACATGGTATTGAAATAGTGGAAACAGTACCTATCCAGCTTCCAACAGGAGAACATAACAAAAGATATATGGAGACCAAGAAAGAAAAACTTGGACATCTCCTTCATCTATAAAACGTAAAGAGGTAGAAGAAATATGGCTAATTTATTAGAAGGAAAGCTAGTAGCAGAAGGTTTACGGTTTGCTGTTGTTGTCAGTCGTTTTAATGAATTTATTACGCAAAAACTACTCACAGGTGCACAAGATGCACTTTATCGACATGGAGCTGACTCACAGCATATCGATATTGCTTGGGTTCCAGGTGCATTTGAAATCCCACTGATCGCAGAACAGCTAGCTGCAACAGGTCGTTATGATGCTGTGATCACGCTTGGAACAGTAATTCGTGGAGCAACCACTCATTATGATTATGTATGTAAAGAGGTTGCCAAAGGGGTTGCTGCTGCAAGCACAAAGTACCAATTGCCAGTTCTATTTGGGATTTTGACAGTAAATAATATCGAACAGGCAATTGAACGTGCAGGGACAAAAGCTGGAAATAAAGGACATGAAATTGCAGTGAATGCCATTGAGATGGCAAATTTACAAAAGGCAATAAAGGCTGTGATGTAAATTACAACGCTACAAATAAAACTAGATGCTTTTGAAGGTCCTTTTGATCTGTTACTACATTTAATTGATAAAGCAGAAGTAGACATCTATGAGGTGTCTATTTCTACCATTACGGATCAATATCTTACTGTTTTGAATGATGCAAAAGCATGGAATATGGAAATCGCAAGTGAGTTTATGGTGATGGCAGCCACACTATTATCTTTAAAAAGTAGAATGTTGTTACCTCCTACTTTAAAAGAGGAAGAACGAGAGTCTGATACACAGGAATGGTTAGATCCTAGGGAAGAGCTGATTGAACGCTTATTAGTCTATAAACAATTTAAACGACTAGGGGATCAACTAGAGGAGCGAGAGATTGAACAAAATAGGGTTTATTCTCGACAGCCTATGGATTTAACGCCTTATACTCCTACTCAAAACCCACTACAAGGTTTAGATCCTGAAGATTTATGGAAAGCATTATTCGCTTTACTGGAACAACAAAAAGAGGTTGAGCAGCCCTTAACAAAATTGGCAAGAGAAGAAATATCAGTAAGTGATCGGATGGATCAAATTTATCAGGAGTTAATACATAAAGGTGAACTTTGGTTTTCTAAATTAGTAGAGGCAGATAGTATTACTCGTGAAAGATTAATTACTACATTTCTCGCTATCTTAGAGTTGATGAAAACCAAACCGCTAACTTGTATACAAATAGAATTATTTTCGGACATATGTATTCGGCTAGATCAAACAAAGGAGAATGTTTGATGGAAGCAAAAGCATGGAAGAGTATATTGGAAGGGATTATTTTTGCTGCTGGTGTAGATGGAGTAAATATAAAAGAACTAACGCAAATTACAGAACTACCAAAGCAAGAAATACAACTGCTGTTAAATGAGATGCAATTGGAATGGAAACTGGACCATCGAGGGGTACAACTGACACAAGTCGCTGGAACTTACCAAATGAATACTCTTCCAGAACATACACCTTATATTCAAAAAATGGCGCAAGCCCCAACTAGAGCAAGATTATCGCGTGCAGCTATTGAAGTGCTCGCTATCATCGCGTATCGACAACCAGTAACTCGTGTTGAGATTGAAGAGATTCGTGGCGTTAAAAGCGATCGTATCATTCAGCAATTGGAGAGAAAAGAGTTAATTCGACAAGTTGGCAGAGCAGAAGGCCCAGGAAGACCTATCCTCTTTGGTACAAGCCGCCAATTTTTACAGTACTTTGGGTTGAATAAAATTGATGAATTGCCTTCTCCAGAATCGATATTTCATTGGCAAGAATGGGAAGAAGATCGAAAAAATTTATATGATCGATTAGGAGTAGAATCAGAAGTAGAGAGTAATTTAGAATAATTGATTTATGTCAAGGGAACGCGTTTTCTGGCGAAAATTTGGAAAAATAACCAAATAATAGTGGAAATTGTTTCTTGTTTTCGCTATAATCAAACAACAGGTGCGAGAATACGAGGAGGTTCCCATGGTAAACAATAAGGATATCATTTTGAAGGAATTAAGCGCAGTGAAAGAGGCCATTTGTGGAGTAAAAGAAGATATCATTCAGTTAAAACAGAACCAAGAGCGAAATGAGAAGATGATAACACAGTTATTGCAGATTGTTGGTTCTACAAATGCAAAGGTCGGTTCATTCGATGAAAAAATGATAATGCTTAAAGGGTCTTCTTCCGAGTTAGGTCATAATATGGAAATAATTGTGGAAAAGATAACAAAACAGGATGAGATGATGGATATATTAACGAAACGATCTCTTCAGCAAGAAAAAGAAATACTGGATCTAAAAATAAAGTCAGCATGAATATACATAAAACCATGACCCGAAAAAGGGTCTTTTTTTTATTTTTCAGCATACATAATACACAGATAAATAGCCTAATTTTTTCTTTTTTGAAAATGTTGACGAAATGAATATTGCTCGTTACAATTGATAATAAATATCATTATCAATTAATTATAAGGGAATCGATATGATGGAGACATTAGCCTCTTTACAACAAACAAAAACGATACATCTAGATAAATTGTGGAAACTCGATGTTCTTCAAACATTTTTAATGGAAGTAACCTCTATCCTAAAGGCACCTTCTACCATTGTAGCTGCTTCTCAATTTTCAAAACGGTATAGCTCTTATTTATTTTCTTTAAGTCTTAACCAATTGTTAATAAGTGGGGAATTTCCTTCGATTCAAAAAGACCGGGATTTTATTGAATTCAACTATCAGACAAGTGAGTTAGAGCTTATTATCCAAGAAAGTACATTAAGATATCAGGTAAAACATTGTTCCAAAAAACAATTGGATCGTTATATTCAGCATTATTTTGCTGAACACTTGGTTCCATTATGGACTTCTATTTCCAAACTTACGGGCATTAAAATGGATTTACTATGGGAAAATACCTACATTTATATTGCTTGGACCTGTTTGAATAAGATTAAAACACCAGAGGCATATAAGAATTTTATTTATTTAACGAAAGAAGCAGATGGCAGCTTATTTCAATTGTCGGAAAATCCATTTGCAGATTTCTGTGAAGGTGCTGTACGCAATAAATGTTGCTTATATTTTATGTTGCCGAGTGCATCGGATGTCAAATGCAAAAACTGTCCACTTGCTTGTAAGAAATAGATTTGTCACGAAAGAATATTCCTGCCAATTTTTGCCGATCCTAGATATAGGATCTTTTTTTATTTATTTTAAAATTGGTGTGAGATACAAATGGTAATGTTTATTCTGATACTAGTATTGGGATTAGGATTGTTGGTTTATTATTCTAAAATTAAAATTGAGATTTATTACGTGCGAACAGATAAACAAGATAAAGGGGAACTTAAAGTGAAGGCTCTGGGAGGGCTTCTTCGGTATCGTATATCTATTCCAACACTTGATTTCAAAAATATAGATAAGGGTGTGAAAGTAGAAAGTAACAAAGAGACCTCTACAGAAAAAAAAGCAGAAGATACATTCATCAACAAAGAAAAAATTGAGCTCTGGTATGAGAATTATGAAGATTTATTACATCGAGTTAGATATTTTCAAGAGAGTGTAAAGGGCTTTATGAGTCGTGTCCATTGTACGAAATGGGATTGGGAGACAAATGTAGGGACAGGAGATGCAGCAGAGGCTGGTGTATTAACTGGTGTGATATGGGGAGTAAAGACAACAGTACTCGGGTTTATTAGTCATTATATTCAATGGGATAGCAGACCTCAAATAGAAGTAACTCCTTGTTTTCAACAGGCGATGTTAAATACATCATTTGAAGCTGAATTTTCGTTTACGTTTGGAATTGCAGTGCGTTTTCTTTTGCTTTTGCGGTTCAGATTAAAAAAAAGTAATAAAAAATCGCATATCATTTCAACACAGAGAATGAATAATATGTAATGTAAAAGAACCTGCTAGCATATTCATAGTAATATGATTTTGAGTATGGATTCATCCAGTTATGCAGACAAGTGTGCGCAACAAAAAACCACCCGCATAACGGGTGGAGGACAGAAAATCTCTTCCTAAGTTCGAACATAGTATTTAGGCTGAATTGTAACGAAAGGAAGAGAAAAAACGGCAGACAAAGCAAATCACTTATTCTAAATGAAGTGGTTGTGCAATGATTATGTGAACTTTTTTAGGAAATTTAACTAGCACCGCGAGTTATTATATATCTTTGAGACTTTTTTCCCACCCAGTCGACATGTCCTCTAATCCAAGTTTGTAAAAGTCCTACATATTTATTTACATCTTGATCCGTCTTTGTTCCAAGAATAGGTATCTCTTGCTTTAAAACCAAAAACCGTTCTACCATTCTATTTACCCGTTCAATTACTTGGTTAACAGCATCTTCAACAGTGACTTGATTCTGTTGAACAATTTGTAAAACCAAGTTGTGATGAACTTCTTCTTGTAGGATCTCTTTACCATGTGAGAAGAGATCATTACAGAGGGTAATGTGCATGACAGTTAAATCTGTCATTTCACTTAAAATAGGATGATTTTTGATTTCATTGGGGACGTTCATCTTTTCTGTGATATCTCCTAAATCCATGGAAGGATATACGCAACCAGAATAATATCGATTGCGTATATAATCTTCTTGGGAAGGGATAATATGAAACTGGCGATTTCGGGATTCCCAGACACAAGCATCAAAATATCCCTTCATACCATCTATAAATCGTTCTTGCCATTGAATATCTGGTTGATGTTTACAAATCCGACTCCAAAGTTCGCACATTGATTCAGCGATAGGATCTTGTGCTTCTCTCGATAGTATGGTTCGATCTATTAATAGTTGCAATAAATAATCAAAGCGGTGGCGAAGCTTCGTATAGTCTTGTCCGATTTCTGAAGTATCATTCAAATCATCAAGTAAAAAAAGCCATGCATTCCAATCAGAAACAATAAATTGCTCTTCCTTGCCAGCATTTGGATAGGCGTAAACCATTAACCAACTATAGCCATATGATTGAAACTTCCGCTCATCTTCAAAATTATCAAAAAAACCAAAATATCTTACCCAATCATTCATGTGTTTTTCTGCTTCTACTCCAAATTCACATTCTTGAAAATCAAATGGAATGTAAAGCTTTTTAATAATTTCTGGAGTGGGAATAACCATATGTCGATAAATATTCTTCACACCCTTATTCTAATTTAGAAATGATACCGGGTTACAGTATCTTCAACACCTATAAACCAGTGAGATTTTACCCCTAGTGAGTTAAATACAGAAATCAACTCACTACTCCTTTCGTCAGTTATCATAGCCTCGATAGCTTCAGTAGTTGGGAAATAAGCTGTAATACTAAAGAAAATATCATTTCCCAAAGTAACTTGGAACAGCTCTGATTCTACTGGATTAACCTCACAATATTGAATCTTCACAACCCCATTGATCTTAATAGATTCTGGTAAAAACGCTTCCTTATATAATTGGATGAAGTGTTCCTTATCAGTTTTAGGATTAGCTTCACAGAGTATGGTCAATGTTTTCATAGATGTTTTCCTTTCTGTTTCAATGGATATATAGTCTAAAATACTTACATCAAATCAATGGTTCATCCTTACCTATATAATATCAGATTTTTATTAGAGTTTGTTGTGTTAATCTTCGCAATTAAACAGAAAAATACATCATAAAACCGTGGTTATGATGAAAGTACGATCAACACCAATCCACGGAAGCAGATATAATGAGTTTTAGCACAGCTCTCATCAAAAAATCATCCATTATATTACAAAGATGACCAAAAGCATTTTTTAAAACTGATGAACTTGTTTTTTTGAATTACTAGGTAAATATGCGAAAACATTCTTCTCCTGAAGAATTTAAAAGTGAAAGACGAAAACAAAACGCTTACGTTTAAACCAGGATCGAGCGGTTCTTCTTTTACTGTAAAAGGTTTATTCCCGTGACTGTTTGGCAGATATAACCTTTAGCTATACACTAAGAAAGTTCCATGAAACTGTTAGTAGTAAGCTTTCCAACTTAATTATGTACAAAGCAGTAAATATACCCATTTGATAAACTTACCCTTGCAGCGGGTTACCAGATATGAATGAGAAAGTAATATTTCAGTAAACTTTGATGCATTTGATTTTTAATCTTGATGGGATATTGTAACTTTCGATGTTTTGTGTGACTTTATGCTCTCGAAACGTAAAACTAAATCTTATTTTCATTGTTACATTGCTCCCTTGATTGTAATGTATTTGATAAACAAATTATAATCGTTCGAATTAAATTTTTGTACCCATAAATATGAAAATTCATGACTAATTTGCATCTGAATATTCTTTAGCCATTGGGAAATGCTAAGTCTGATTTCATTATAAGGGTAGTTTGATCATGAAGGAGGATATAAAGTGTCAAACGAACATCCTATTCAAGGCTTAATGCAAACAGCGATGGAAAACCTCAGGGATATGGTAGATGTCAATACTATCATAGGTTCACCTGTAGAGACTCCTGATGGAGTAGTAATTCGTAAATGAACCAAATAAATGATAAGCTGTACTAGACCCCTAAAGCCTTAAAATCCTTATATTTAGTGAACTACTGGTTATATTAATTTGATATGATAATACTACTATTTCATAACAATTATAAAAAACTAATTAATCCCTCTATAGTAGTTAAGTTAGAAGAGAGGAAATGCAATGCCAAAAAAAACAGGGAAATATGATGACAATTTTCGCGAGAAGCAGTTAATTAAAATTAAAGAATTGCTATCAGAAGAAGGGTATATTGTTCAGTCAGATGTTTATGTTAACAATCGAACAAAACTCCAAATGAGTTGTCCAAACGGTCATGAATGGTGGGCGACATGGGATAATATTCGTCAAGGGAAGCGATGTAAACAATGTTATCTTGCTGGAGTGGACAAACAAGTATCAGTACAAAAAGCAATTAGAAAAAATAAACCAAGAAAACAACATAGGGAAGAGATGTATGAAAAATTTAAGCAAGCATTAGAATCAGAAGGATATAAAATAGAGGATGACCATTATATTAATAATAGGACGAAAGTCCCTTTGACATGTCCAAGAGGACACAAATGGTCTGCTTCATGGAACCAATTTGATTCTGGGAAGCGGTGTAAAGAATGTTGGATTGAAGATTCAAGACATTCCCATAATGAGATCGCTAAAGAACTAGCTCAGGCAGGTTGTGAGCTATTGAGTGAGTACAAAGGAATATTACATCGGTTTAAGTATAGATGTTCATGTGGAAGAATCTCCTATACCAGATTGAGAACCTTTCGAGAAGGTGGAAGGTGTAAAGCTTGTGGCGGTGAAAAACGAAGAGAAACATTAAAAAAATTGAGAATGGAAAAATTGAAACAAGCTTTCCCAGATTAAATTGATATGTAAAGAGTAATCGGATGATTACTCTTTGTTTCCTTCAGTCTACACTAAAAAAATAACCCATCAGATGTTTATGTCATCGGCAGGATTAAAAGTGGTTTAGTGTTGGCAAGAACTGTTTGTTGTATGTTGGGAAGCGTAATGGACGAACTGTATTATATGAAGCTGTTAAAGAAATTATTCTCAAAATAGTTTCCGACAGATTCCAATTTTAAAGGATTTATCTATATAAACGTATAATAATAGTCCACAGGAATCGACTGTCATGTTTCAATTAATTCAAATAGATTACTCGTTGTTTTATGATTTAGACGATTCCTATCTTATAGATTTAGATAAACGAACAGAAAGTTTTATTCGTTATTTACTCAATTATTTGGAAAAACAAGAGAGATATAAGAGGTTACTATGGCAAGTAGTAGATTTTGTTTGGGAGGCAGAGTGTACAAATCAAAAATGATTGTTCAAATCATGGAAGAACAAGGTTTAGACATGATTTTTGGTAAAGTGGAATCTTCAGAATCTATCCAGTCTCATAATAGATGGTGTCAAATCAGAGATTTGGCAAGAACTCTAAAAGTAGACACAAAAGAAATAATAGAAATGATGAATTACATTATGAATAAAAATGATGATGGATTTAAAGAGGAGGAGATGTTTTTTGGAAGAGGAACTAAATCCATTGACTTCTTTTCTAAAAGGATATAAACCAGCTGTTATTTGTATCGTTGACGAAATATTTTCTAAGGATGTACAAGACCAGTTAAATAAACATCCTCAGATCCTTCATATGGATTTAGGCAGAACGTGTCAACATATATACTTTTTTAATCAGCAAATGAAAGATCATTTTCTAATAAGTATTGAAGATATTGATCGTAGCACACCAGAGTTTGAATATCAGCTAGGTCTTGTACTTGGCTATCCTGAAAAAGCTGCTAGGTTTTATCGAGATCGCGAAACAGATAATTCTTTGACATGGTTTAGGATATGTATTGGATATTGTGGTTTTGAATTTGTTTGCAGTTTCGAAGATATTGTCGAGGTAGTGTATGAACTATGGAGTCTGCCAATTCCTGAATTTGAAAATGATATGATCGAAATTAATTATTATCCAGGAAATCCACCATTAACATACCATATTAGTAAAGAAGAAAATTTACGAAAGGCTCAAGAAGAATTAAGATTGATATCGAATTACCGAAGATTAAAGGAAAATGAGAAGTCCCAATAATGGGACTTTAATTTTGAATGGCTGCTTAGTCAAAGTCGAGGCTTCAATAATTGGAATAAGTTAATGGATCATTCTTTTTACATTTTTACTATACCAACAGATGCAGAATGGTTTGCAACTCAGTTGCCCAATGAAAAATGGATTGCATGGAACAATGAAGGGAAAGCGTCTTATCAATCGATTGAGTTTTCTAAATGGGAAGAGGTTATAAGGTATTTAAGAGAGTTATTTGAAGAGAATGGTTATCCCGAAGAAAATTGGGAGCCTGAAGGATTTGAACCATTTGATGATGTTTTCTCTTTTCCTCCAGATAAAAGTAAACGAATATTTGATTGAATAAAGCGAGGAGTTCTCTCGCTTTTTATTTTTTGGATATTGAGGTCAATTATGTCAAGTTTTTTCCGAATTCAACATGCGCCCACATTCGATTAGTTAGATCGTATCCGCTTGGACAGAGTACTCTTCTAGTAAATTTAGTTGTTCATCTGAAAAGGGAGGTTGGTAGCCAAGAAAGTGCATGCTACTAAATACTTTCCGGATCAGCCAGTCTTTTGTAGTTCAGCATCATTGCAACTACATCAGAAACAAATATATCTTGCTTTATTTTGTCGAAAGTTTCAATTAGTTCATTTGAAAGCTTAATTACTGTGTTTTTCTGTTTATTAAAGATATAGTGAGATTTTTCATTTTCAGGAATAGAATCAAAAGAATACTCCTTATAATCATTCATATATAAGTTTTCTTGCTCTTCCTCAAATTCCTCTTGAATCATTCTTCTATATTCTTCATTACACTCCCTTTTATATGCCTCATCCAGTTCATTATTGAAATCCTCGACCATGCTCATGTGAATAGAACGACTGCGTTCTTTTTCAAAGTCATCTATTTCGAAGTTTCCAAAATCGTCGTTAATTCTCTTAAATACCATGTAGAAAAACCTCCATTGATACAATGATTCTTCATAAGTACAAATTTTCCTTTTTGTTTATTAAGCTTCTAATTATTTCGCTTCAACAACTTTTTTTGATATTATGAATTTATATAAAATTAAAAATAAACATGGTGTAAAGCATGAATTACTGAAATATACATAAATGATAAACCCAGCAGACAATATTATAAACTCAAATGGAGTGTGAGTTAATGTTTCAAAGTATTCATACTTGGATTTTATTAAATGGTTGGGTAAACGTTGAATTGTGGGCAATGTTAGGTCAGTGGTTTAGCGGAATAGTAACTTTGATAACAGTGTGGTTTTTATGGAAACAAACAAAATATTCTCAGCAACAAACAGATGCTAGTTTACAACAAACTCAACTAGCTATAGAGCAAATGGAAGAAGCAAGAAAAAAAGAAGAAGAAGCAAGAAGAAAAGAAAAAGAAGCACTAAAGCCTAAATTGAAAACTAGCGTAAATGTAAATAAAGAAAATCGTATAGATAAAGTATATCTTCATTTTACTAATGTCAAAGCGGTTCAGGTACATATATATAACGTAGAAATTTTAACCATTGATGTATCCGCAGGCTCAAAACCTACAGACATTAGTTCAAACGATATACTCACCTCTACTCCGAAAACTATTTCTTACGGTGAAGTGTTTTCTATTGAAATTCCGATTTATGCTTTTGTTGTATCCATGAAACCATTAAATGTAGCTCTTTTTATGTTTGAAATTTCCACTACCCTTAGTGAGCCTATCTCCGGTTATATTTACGTTAAAGAAGTTAGGGAAAAGTATAATCGTTTTATAACATACCATTTTCACTATTTGGATAAGAAAGCCGAATGGCATAATATATCAGATTCATTAAATGTTGATAATCAAATTTATACTAATTCTTATCATAATATAGAAGAACAAAGGATTAGACATAAGAAAGAGAATTCATATTGATTTATTATGCTCGAATTTTATCCAACATAAGCCCCTTGAAATAAACGACCAAATAAATCGATTTTAATACTAATTAGAAAATCAAAACCTGCTTAATAGAGCAGGTTTGCTACTTGATAAAATCAGCATTTTATCAAGTGGATTTGTATTGATAGTATCCGTGACTTGCTCTGGATATTTTCTCATTGCTTTTTACAGCCTAGTTATAATATTATTTCGGAAATTAGCCATTTTAATATCCGTTTCCAACTTAGAGCAAACTCTTTCGTGAATTTCTTTTAAGACGAGGTTGTCCTGCTTCTTTTAATACCGCTCCTATGACATCAAACGTGAAAAGTCGTGCTATACCAAAAAGATTGGGATTTGTTCAATAAGGAGTTTTAAGAAAAGTTACAGTACAAAATGGAACTTATTGTGATTCGGTAGTGTATGGATTGTTGCGATCAGAATTCAACAATTAGTATGAAATTGGATTGAGTATTTTAGAAAAGGCAGGATCTAACTAATGAAAAAAAGACGATTAGATGTTGTTTATGCGCTTGTTTTTGATCAGGAAACAGAGAAGGTTCTTATAGTGGAAAATGTAAATTCATGGAGTCTAGCAGGTGGTAAAAGAGAGGAAAATGAATCTCTAGTGCATGCAATAATAAGAGAAACAAAAGAGGAGACTGGCTTAGATATTGAAGTAACTGATTTGGTAAATGTAAACGAGCAGATAACAGAAGAAGAACATGTTTTGTTTTTTACATTTCGTGCAAATATTGTGGGTGGAAAAGAAGAAAACAACGATTCAAGCATAAAACAAATTAAATGGTTGAATATTGCTGAAG
Organism: Shimazuella sp. NTD250; assembly: GCF_059510375.1. Classification (NCBI taxonomy): domain Bacteria; kingdom Bacillati; phylum Bacillota; class Bacilli; order Caryophanales; family Thermoactinomycetaceae; genus Shimazuella; species Shimazuella sp. NTD250. The sequence goes on from NZ_JCAJZS010000003.1 coordinate 327,804, forward strand.
CTGAACGGTTAATGCCTTGGTATCCAGATATTCGTGTTTTACTCCACGAAAAATCCTCTGGTTATTCACTTGAACTTAAATAAACTTAGAAAGAACGATTATTAATTTGGAGGACATTTAAATGCATAATTCCGTACTGGAATTAATTAATCGTCGCTGTCGGCAAATCCTAATTCATTCTTTTCTGTATTACAGAATGAACACTTCAATAATACCTGATTCTACTTATGACCAATGGGCTAAAGAATTGGCAGAGTTACAGAAAAAAATCCTGAATTAGCATATGAGGGAGTTTATGCTGATGCTTTCAGGGATTTTTCTGAATCAGTTACTGGATTCAATCTTCCCCTTAGCGATCCTTGGGTCATTTCAAGAGGATAACAAATTTTAGATTTGATCCAAAAAAAACAGTCGCAAGGAGTTTAATGTGGAACATGGGAAGCGAAATTATTGATATTTTTTCTGATCAATACGAACATGTTGGACAGGCTTCAAAAGAAGAAACACACAAGGAAAGCTTATGACATCGAGTCTTCACTTGTATTGTAATTAATAGCGAAAACAGGACAATGTTACTACAGAAAAAATCACCCGATCTTTATCCTTTTGACAGACCAAATTATATAGATATAGCAGTTGGAGGAGTCTGCCTTATTCCCAATGATCGTAGTTTTTTAAACGGAACATCAATACCAAGTTCTTCCTTGATCTCTCTAACTCCATCCTCAATACGTTCATCTGCAAATTGGTAGATAACCGATATAAAGATTTTACTGGATTCGAGATTGAACATTCGGAAACAAATTTAAATAATGTAGTCCCCAAAAGTGTATTAGTACTTCAATATGGTAAGCAAGAAAAGTTGAAAAAAGATTTTTACATTTATGTACCAGATACAGAAGTTACTTATAAGGTACGTGTCAGAAAGCAAAATGAAACCAGTCCTTGGCTAGTAACTGTGGGGAAGTATTCCCATGAGTTAACGTATAATGATATAAACAACCAAAATTCAGATAACACAAATAAGTGGAAAGAGGTACCACTTCCCTAACAGACACAAAGAAAGAGCCACATAATGACTCTGTCTTTTTATATATCTCTATCGAATTTATGTAAATCAGGATGTTTAATAACTGTGTCAAGATCATGTTTACAACCAAAATCTCCAATAAGAACGCTTCCCAAATGCCACTCTTCGTCCATTAAATGGTCTGCATCTTGTCCAGATTCTTTAGCTTTGCGGTATTCCTTCTTTAAATTATGCATGCGATGTCTTAAGAGAGACACAAGAAGGAATTTATCTTCCTCATCGAATTCTCCTTCTTTGAATTTCTCGGACAGCATTTCACTCGTTATTTCAAGATATTCGAGCAACATTTTCTTCTGATTCTTTTCTCTGACTTCTGGGATATTTAATCTATTTGGTAAGTATCCAGCTACTGATAGCTCCTGTGTCGGCAGCTCCCATCCATCAGGAAGCATTATATCTTGTATGTTTTTGAAATTCACTTCAATGTTTTTAGGGATATCTTCTCTGGTGTTAGTAATATAAGAATATATTACAGAAAAAATAAACTTGGCAGCTTCAGACAGATTTTTGTCATTATACACTTCAGGGAATCTTTTAGGTAAATCAGGATCGAATTTATCATAAGAAACTGGTTCCATATTTCAAATCCTCCTTCTGAAGCAATTTTACCATATATTTCAACAAAAACTAATAGAGGAGTGTTCAGTATAAGCGGAATTTAATTGTCTAAATATTAAGTTTCATATGGTATCGTGGATTTCCAATGAGAGCATTTTAGTGAATGGTAATACCATTTACATTACCATTTAGATCATCTCTTAGAATCGTTCTAGAAGGCTATTAGGGCCATTTCTGAGTTTGTTTTATCCTAATATTATAGTTTTCCAGAATATAGTTAAAGAACTCATCAAACAGAGGTGAGTTCTCTTTGTTATGGAGCAGGGGGAACAAAGCTCGATTTCGTCGCTATCTGCCCAATAAATGGTATATTTCTTATTATTATGTAATATAGTATAAATATATATATTCGCAATATTTAATTAGGAGACTACTGTGATGAAGATTTTGAAAAAAAAAGCTTTGATTTTTGTAATAATGTTTGTGTTGAGTGTCTCTTTTCTAGGTATGGGTAGTTCGGTTGGGGAAGCAAGTTCTGCTAAAAATGTGTCCATTAAAGATCTCAAAATCGAATCAGTAGACGGTGTAAAATACTCCCCTCAAAAACACAAGAATATCGCTGGAGTGTTCGTTGTCGTAAGTAAACATGGAACGAAAGTGCTTGGTTTTACAACGAAAGAAAAGTTTAATGCGTTTGTAGACCAACAACGTCGTTCTGTCAAGCCAAGGGATGTTCATGCAGAATATGGCGTTAACTCCTTCTTTGAACATGCTGACTTTGAAGGTGCTTCTTATGGCTTGCCTACTGGAGATTCGCAATCCAATGTCGGAAACTTTTGGAATGACCGAATTTCATCTCTGATTGTTGCACCACAGTCTTGGGTAAAGTTGTATGAACACGAGAATTATGGAGGAGCGTTTTTGGGAATTGGCAATATAGACTCCACCCCCTTGTATATTTGGAATATAGGCCTTTATGCAGGTGATTTTTGGAATGACCGAATTTCATCCATTCAAACAGGGAGATTTTAAAAGAGTATAGATTCTTGAGCAATAGTCAGAAGAGATCTCCTCTTCTGATATTTTTTTGGTCTAATTATTACTTTAAGAGGATAGGTAGTTGAGTTTTAAGAATGGTTATTTTCTTGGTGTTGGATGCTTGAAATCTTTTCGAGGTTGACTCAAAGCAAGGCTTACCTTGAGTATACGTAACACAGATTTTTCCATCGACAGTAGAGAGAAGAAGTCTGATTCCATCTATTTTTAATTCACATATATCATCATGGTTGTTGGATGGTTTATCTGTTCTGTGGAGTAACAGGGGAGAAATGTACATAATAATCACCTATACAATTTTAACACTGTGTATAGGTGATGTATTTATTGGATTGTTATTAGATGAACGAAATAGGAGGGGCTTAATTGACTTGTATTATTAAGATATGGGGAGTGCGTCCGACAGGGGTAGGGACACTCCGAGACCTTGCCAAACTTGAACAAGTCAAGTCATAGCCTGATATGATTACAAATTACAAGCCAGATCTCTCACAAGATCGACCCCTAATATTTACTTTTTGAAAGTACCTATCATAATCTGATAAGTAAGAAAAGATAATACGTTAGAAGCACCAATACAAGTTAAAAACCTATCCATGTCACCAGATTCGGAATATTCCGCTGCCTTTTCGTCCTGATCCTTAATCTGATTCGCAAGCCATTCCAATAATTTATCTTCATCTATCACTATTAACACCTCATTTAAAAAATTTTAAAAGGATAAAAACTGCCAATTTCAGTTAGTTGTATAAATTAAAGATAATTATGAAACCATGTTCATCTGAATATTTTTTAATTTGATGTATTTCAGCGAATGTGTTTTCACTCTGTTTTTCCTCTAGGAGTCTAGTTAGTTCATCAGCAAAATCAGGGCCATGAAGGAATCCAGTTAATGTAGCTCCCACATAATAACCATCTCCATTGATAAATTCAATTTGTTGGGACTTTCTTAACTTTGTAATGTCCAAACGATTTCCTCCCCTCATAAAAAAGTTAGTTGTTATATGTTAATTATACACCAAATTCTACCTATTCTGACTAACGTGAAAAGGGAATTGTAATCAGACGTTGAGGGGGTCAAAGGGGGTGGTAGCGTCAACGTAAATTTTCAGAAGCATTGCGGATGAAAATTGGAGCTTGTTAGCACCTCCTTTAAATTTTAATATGGTTATAAATTCTTATAAATAAAGGAGTTAGTGGTGTGCTAACTTTACAATAGCATAAAATAATGGCATATTATATGTTGCAGAAAAGAGAAAAAAGATACAAAAGTTACATATAATAATATATATTGTCTTTTTAATGAATATTAAGAGTAAGTTTTGTATCTTTTTTTATTTGAATTGATATCCAGTAATGAAAGGGGTCGTTTAATGAGTAAAACAATAGAATTTACACGAAAGCACTGTTAAGAAATATTGGTAACCAATCATATCCGTAGTTGGAGTTGTTGAAGACAAAAGGAATGAATATAAATAACCCCAAGATGAACATATCTTTGGGGTTATTTCGGAATGTTTATTAGAACGTGTTTATATAGTGAAATAGTCGGATTTTGCATGCAGATGTTGTTTTTATTTTCATAATACTTTATGAGAGTACATCTTTGATTTCAATAGAGGATGATTCGTTCTTATCTAATAAATCTAAATAAAATGTTGCAAATGTAGCTTCCATATATGGAATAAGCCATATAAAGCCGATTCCTAGGGTAGGAATACATAATAAGCCCCATCCTATAAAAGATAAATTAAGTAAGAAAAATCTCCATTTATGACCATGCATTATATGACGGCTGTGAGTGATTGCTTCATTAACGGACAAGTTTGGATGGTCAATAAGAATATAGTTAGTCATGGCATAAGATAAACCTTTTATAATTCCAGGGACAAGGAGTAAAAGCGACCACAAAACGATATAGATCGTGGGAAGTATCACAGACCAAATGCCTCTAATAAAAAGCTTGACAGATCGAAAATAAGTAAATAAGTCTGAAGTTATGGTTATTTTGTTTCTTACAATTGCTAAAAAAATTTGATTACATCCGAGATATAACCCTCCCCCGACTAATAGAGACCAAATTATATCTATATTATCAATCCATTCACCCCATGATTTTGGATCTTGGATGATGTTTAGTTGGGAAACTAATATACTGAATATCTCGCTGTTTTCATACAACTTTGGCTCTACAATTTGATAAAAATAATAAAATGGTGTAAGTACAAAATCAAAAGGCGAACTTAAAAAATTGTATAACAGTATGGAAACAATTGCTAAGCCCCATTTTCCTGTTAAAGATTGTCTTGCACTATGCTTAAGTTCTCTAAAATTCACCATGTTCACTCCATTTTCGCAGATAAAAGCATTATAATGTATTATTTATAGTAGATAATGTTATATTTTAATTACATTCTTATTACAAAAAATAAAAAAAGTCCTATCTGGAAGAAATAAGACTCTTTTAATCGGAAGATGGTAGATATAGATGTTTTACCTAACGATTTTCATCATACATTTATAGATAGTCATCGCTGTATGCTGTTTTCCGCTCCAAAAACTGTCATAAAGGGAGTCAGATTTGATATAAAACATTTTGTACATTGTGTAATTTGCTTAACAAACTATTTAGTTTGTCTTTGAGATTCTTTTAGCTTCGGAAGGTTCTATTTAGCAAAAAAGCAAAAAATAATGATATAATTAACGAGATGAAATGTTAAATTGGGGGAGATATGTTTGACAATGACGATAAACAGAATGACTCAAATTGCAAACGATTTTCTTCAAGAAGAATATGGATTGCATTTGGATATACCTATCCAGTTAAATGGTAGGTTATCTAGAGCACTTGGGAGAACAATATTTAGAAAAAAGCAATATGAAAGTACAAAAGCTGTTCGAATCGAATTATCAAAAAAACTATTTTTTAATTACACTGAAAATGAAGTAATAGATGTTTTAAAACATGAGTTAGTCCATTATGCTTGTTTTATGATGGAGAAACCATACAATGATGGTGATCCTTATTTTGAGAAAGAATTAAAGAGATTAGGTGTTGTAAAAACAGGAGTCATGAAGCTTAAGGGTAAGGCGCATGTATATGTATGTGAACAATGTCAAAATACAATAGCTGAGAGTGCAAGGAGATTTAAACACAATAGATATCGTACAAGTTGTTGTAAAGCAAATATAATCTACAAGGGAATAAAGATTGTTTGATGGAGGTGGAGCTAATATGAGCAAAGAAATTTACGTGGAGGTTTTATTATTTTTTGCTTTTATGGAAAACTAGTGATGAAGTGAATTTTGGGAGTGAAAAAATTTATGAAAAAAGAAAATAACATTTCTTTATTTAATCCTGAAGTAAAAAATGAATTTCTTAAATCTGTTACAAATAATGAAGGAACAATTAGATATTATTCTAGGATTTTTTATAATACACTTGCTTATGAAGAATCTCTAGGAAAAGATGTAAATAAATTCTCATTAGAGGAATTAGAAAAGATACTGTATGATTTCAAAGCAAACAATCGACATACTATTGAATCCTATGGACGAATAATCTCAAGTTATTTAAATTGGAGTATACAACAAGGGCTTGTAGATAAGAATCCTCTAAGAGAATTAAGTTCGGACGATTTTGATAAGTATATAACTGATAAAGAAGAGTATATAACTGAAAAACAGCTTCGTAAGTATGAAGATCAATGTGCTAATTATCAAGATGCTGTGATTTTTCGTCTACTATTTGAAGGTTTATCTGGAAAACAAGTTTCAGAAATTGGGAATTTGAAGGTTAGTGATTGTGACTTTGAAAAAAATACTCTACTTCTTATTAATAGCCTTGAGGTTGATGAGAATGGATATCCATCGAAGTTTACTGAGAGGACGATCAAAGTAAGTGATCGTGCCATGGAACTTATAAGAGGTGCAATAGATCAAAAGCAATACATGAAAAAGAATGGAAATATGTCGACAGAAGCCTCCAATGTGAGAGATTTTAACGATCTAGTTCAAAATGATTATGTTGTTAGAGCTTCTATTACCAAAAATGGAGAAGATGTAAACAAACCAACAGATAGATTTGTTATTTATAAAAGAATCAAGTTAATCGGAGAGGATTTAGGTATTAAATCTTTTACTGCTAAATTGATACAGCGTAGTGGGATGATACAACTTGCAAGTCAACTTGTGCAAAATGATGAGGATATTACTATCTCTGATTTGAAAATTATTGCTGATCGCTTTAACTTAAAAACATACTTCAACATTAAGGGCTTTCTGACAAAAGATCTTATACACAACATGTATTCAAGATGAGGGGAACATGGATGTTACGTTTTGTAGTTTTTTAAAAATTCCCACAAAACAAGAGAAATCATGCATAACACTGCTCTCTCGTAACTGACAATAATCAATAAATAATAATATAAATGGCTAATTGCTTGTGTGATGAAGACTCGGAACAAACTGATAAGGAAGGAGCATTTTGTTTCGAGTCTGCATATGTTGATAGTTCTGTACAAGCAAATTTATCTCATAAGACAAAAAATATGCCCTTGATTACTTTCAATGTTGGTAGCAACAATAATTTAGAATTGAAGCCATTTCTTTCAATTATAACAAGAGCTAAAAATAATTACATAAACAAAAAAGAAGAATGTCAAAACTAGTGAAGGTGAGTTTGTTAAAAAAATCGATATACAAATTGTTATGCGAGTTAGGCCTTCGAAAAGATTATTTAGTGGATGTATTTAGCTAAGTGCAAATACAAAAAATATAGCCTTCGAAGATGTTTGGGTAGTGGGCTATCTGAATCACATTCAAATAGCTTAGAGATACCATTTTATTCGAATCAGAGTAAGAATATCTGAATACCATAACGATTTATATAAATCCGAATAAGTTTTTGAATGATATTTGTTTGCATGAAATGGACATATTGTCATTAAGGAGTGAGAAAATGGAAGAACAACATGCAAAACCAGAAATAATAGAGACTGATAGATATACATTAATATTAAATAATAGTCCTTCACCGGATGCCTGCAAGACTTTCCTGAGACTAGTACAAGAGATGAAATTCAAACAGATGCAAGAGGAGAGAGAGAATAAATTCAAATAAATAATATTCGCTCAATTACGCCAAATCCCATTGCGATTTGGCTCTTTTTATTGTAATATATCATTATTATACATCGCAGGAGGTTAGTAAATGATCCAAAACGTACATAATGCTGCAGTTTATTTGCGAAAGTCTAGAGGAGATTTAGATTCCGATCTAGATAAGCATAGAGAAGAACTGTCGCATATGTGTAAAGAAAACGATTGGTCATATGTTGAATATGCAGAGATTGGAACCGGTGATAGTATTGCAGTAAGACCTAAAATGCAAGAATTGCTAAAAGATGTTGAGCTACAAATGTATGATGCTGTGTTAGTAGTCCACTATGATCGTCTTGGTAGGGGAGATAAAGTCGACCAAGCAACGATTGAAAAAACTTTTTCTCATTCAGAGACTCTTATTATAACACCACAAAAGGTTTACAATTTAAATGATGAATCGGACATGATGTTGGCTGATTTCCAAGGAATGATAGCTCGACAAGAGTATAAGCAAATTTCTCGTCGTTTGAGACAAGGTAAGGCGAGAGGGGCCAAGGTAGGAAATTGGGTAAATGGAACACCACCTTTTCCTTATATGTATAATCGACAGTCTAAAAAGCTTAAGCCTGACCCAGGAAAAGAGAACATTTATCGTACGATGATGGACTGGGCTTTAACTGGTTGGTCATCAACTGACATAGCATGGGAATTAAATAAGATGTCCATTCCTTCACCAAGAGATGGGTTATGGAGTCCAGCAGTAGTACATCGTCTGTTGCTAGATGAAGTGCATCTAGGAAATATTGTGGTTGGAAAAAAACGAAAATCTGTTTCTACTGGAGCTGTAGTTTTTAAACAGAAGGATGAGTGGATTATCTATAAAAACTGTCATCCAGCAGTAAAAACGGAGACTGAGCATGATAAATTAAAATTTCTATTCCAACGACAAAAAACAACACCCAAAGCAAGTCGGGCTGGAAAGCATGCTTTTTCTGGAATCATTGTATGTGCAAAATGTAGGCATACCATGCAAATTCAAAAAAGACCAGATAGAGCTTATGACAATTTAAAGTCTTGTGTTTACAGAGACCATTTTGGTATGAGATGTATCAATCACGGTGGACAAACTTCATTAATAGAAGAAATTCTAAAACAAGCAATTGTACAGAAAAAGATTGAATTAGAAGAGGCAATACGAAAAGGAATAGATCTAGAAGATAGACGAGTTCTTTATGAAATGTTAGAAAAAAAATTAGAGGAAATTAAAAAAATAGAAAAAAGAATCAGTAATCTTACAGATATGAGAGCTGACGGTGAAGTTTCCAAAGATGAATATGTACTGAAGAAAACAGAATACGAAAAACATTTACAGAAATCTGAAGATGAGTATAATATCATAGCAAAACAAGTCGACCAAACAGAACAAGCAAGAAATGAAGATATGTTAGCTACAGTAAAAGATGTGCTAAATACTTTAGAAAGCGAGAAAGACCCTAAAGTACTTAATCGAGCTTATAAATCAATTATCCATAATGCACTATGGACGAAGGATGAAATTGATGAGAAGCCGAATTTACAAGTAAATTTTCTGTAGGGGTCTAGTATGTAGAACGGTTTTCACACTTTGCTGTCATTTGGATCGTTTACAAACTCCTGATGGACAAGTGATCATTCCAGTTAGTAAAGTCGGATTTGGATTTGCAGCAGGCGGGAGTGAATTTTCAGCTGGAGTGAAGCCAAAATCGAATGGAAATGGCAATGGACATGAACATGAATCTGGGAAACAAGATGGTAAACATTTTCCCTTCGGCGGAGGTAGTGGTGGTGGAGTATCAATCACTCCAGTGGCATTTATTGTAGTCGGAGAACAAGGTATTCGCTTACTCAGTATGGATGGAAATGCGCACTTAATCGATCGAATTTTTGACATGGCACCAAATCTGTTTAGTAAATTTAGTGGGAAAAGAAAAGCGGGGGTTTGTGGTACAGGCGAATCAGCACCGCAAACTCCAATTGATTAATTTTCTATAAACCCGAGGTAATCACTTCTACCTCGGGTTTTCTAGTTGAATTATCGATGGGATAAAACGTAAAATTATATTTTGTCATACATAATAAGGTTTTAATGAGTAATACAATTGAAAAAATATAAAGAGACAAATGTAGTTTTATAGGATAAAAACATATAAGAGTGTGTAAGTGTTACTAACTTCTTAATATATACTAAAATAAATTGTACATGCTTTTCATCACTTACCCATCATCCAGTTAAGTAAAGGGGTTAAACATTATGGGAAAATCAATATTTATAGGCTATGTGGGAACATATACAAATGGAGATAGTCAAGGTATCTATTCATTTGAATTGGATACCAAAGAAGGACAGATTTCGAATCTGAAGGTCGCAGCTGAATTGGATAATCCTACTTATTTGACGATCAGCCCAAATCAACAATATCTTTATTCGGTATTAAAAGAAGGGGATATGGGGGGTGTTGCTGCATTCTCTATGGATGAATTAGGTGAACTCACCTTTATTAATGCCGAGGTATCAGCTGGTTCTCCTCCTTGCCATGTGAGTGTAGACCAAGATCAGCGTTATGTTTTTAGTGCGAATTATCATAAAGGAACAGTAGAATCGCATCCTATCCATTCGAATAATGGAGCTGTTTTTCCACCATCTTCTATTATCCATCATGAAGGTACTGGACCAGATCCCAGACAAGAAAAACCTCATACTCACTTTGCTGCAATGACACCAGATAATAACTATTTAGCTGTTGTAGAACTAGGAAGTGATTATTTGATTACTTATCAAGTAGATGATAATGGACAATTAGAGGAAGTAAGTCGATTGAAAATTCGTCTAGGAAGTGGTCCGAGACATCTTGTTTTCCATCCTGAAGATCACAACATTGCCTATGTAATGACGGAATTTAGTTCTGAAGTCATTGTCCTGTCTTTCAATGACGAAAATGGCAGTTTTGCAGATATTCAAACGGTATCTACTATCCCAAGTGATTTTAATGAAAATAACCAAGGGAGTGCAATCCATATCTCCAGTGATGGCAGATATGTATATGCAGGTAATCGCGGGCATAATAGCATTGCTATCTTTGCTGTCGATACTCAAACCAAAAAATTGACTTTTGTAGCTTGGACATCAACAGAAGGAGATTGGCCAAGGGATTTTGTATTGGATCCAACGGAGAAGTACGTCATCGCCTCCAATCAAAATTCAAATAACCTGGTTTTGTTTGCAAGAGATTTAGAAACAGGAAAATTGAGCCTTTTACATAACGACATTCCGGTTCCTAATCCTGTATGTGTGAAATTTTAATTTGCGTTTTTAGCTCAAATTATAAATAAAACCCGTTTCTAATTATGCAGAAACGGGTTTTATTTGTTATTGCTTACCTGTATATTCATATGCTGCAACCCATGTGATCCAAATGGTTGCTGATGAATTTGGAGCCGCTTGTTCCCCATTTAAAGCACTCTCGGATTGGATGATCCAGGACATAGGTTGATCGGGAACTTTGGAACCTTCAGAAGTTCCTACTTCCTTTCCATCTAGAATAAATCTAACTTTCTCGGGTGACCATTCCGTTTCAGCAGTATGCCAAACACCATATGGTTGTCCAGTGTTAAAGGCATCTTGCTTTTTCCCATCTGGATCTCCATTGTGGTGCATAAAGGCAGATATATTTTCATCTAATTCGAGTTCAGGGAAGTCAATCTCACATCCTTGACAAGAATTATCATCATCTGGCCATTGTAACCAAGCTAGTTTGTAGCCTGGAGTTGTCTCAGCTTTAAAACGAATGACATAACGACCATATTTTGATCCGGCGATTTTTTTGGGTATAACCGCAGCAACTTGATTTTCTCCGCCATTGTTGAACATTTTAATTTTCATGACACCATCTCCATTTGGTAATGGTTCAATGGAGACAGTTTCTTCGGGATTGTAAATACCACCTAATGGATACTTTCGTTGTTTTGCAGTATCGGGCCATCCGTGAGGATATGCCCACCAGTTGCTTTTTTGTGGCTCAGGAAGACCATTGCAATAGGCGTTTTTAGGATCCATCGTGTTATGATCACAATCCGAAAATCTTCCCACCGGAACATATTGACCATTAAAGTTATCTGCAAAAACTTGCTTCCAGCCTGGCAAATCTCCTTTGGGCATAGAATTATCCACGTTTTGACTTATTGTGGTAGATCCATAAGCAGGAAATAAGGTTACAATAAATATCAAACAAATGATCAAAAATTTAAATTTCATGCTTTCACTCCTGTGAAATCAAATTCATTTGAATAATCAATCTACTTACTTGTATAAATGTTAGTATATTTCAAAATGAAAGTAAACGAATATCCTTTCTATTTATTACAGTAATTTGTCCTTATGAATAGGTAAAGTTGTAATCACATCTTTTGAAGTGGTCTATTTTTTTACCTTGTCCGCATAAACTGGTACAAACCCTAGCTGGGCGAGGTGAAACCAGTGAAACGATGGTACTATTTCGTCATAATCGCTGCAATATTGTTTGTCCCTATCTATGTTTATGCAACTCCCCCATTAGCGGGTTCTGCACAAGCTGCAATTTTGATGGATCGAGACTCCGGCAGGATATTATTTTCCAAAAATGCTGATAAAGAGATGAAGATAGCGAGCTTAACCAAAATCATGACTGCATTAGTGGCAATCGAACAATCCAAGTTAGACAGTATTGTCACGGTTGGACCAAATGCAGTAGGAGTAGAGGGGTCTTCGATATATCTGAAAAAAGGGGAGAAAGTTCCTCTTGAACATTTGTTATATGGACTTATGTTACGGTCTGGAAATGATGCAGCTACTGCAATAGCAGAACACGTAGGAGGTTCTGTAGAAGGTTTTGTGTATTTGATGAATCAAAAAGCTAGTTTTCTTGGTTTACAGCATACCCATTTTACAAATCCACATGGATTGGATCAACCCAATCATTATTCATCTGCGAAAGATTTAGCTATCTTAACTAGCTATGCTTTAAAGAATCCCGTCTTTCAACAGATAGTCAAAACGCAAGTAAAAACAACTGATTGGCCTAATTTGGAGTGGGATCAAAAATTTTACAACAAAAATAAATTACTCCGATTGTATCCTTGGGCAGATGGCGTAAAAACAGGTTTTACGAAACAAGCAAGAAGAACACTCGTCACTTCCGCTACAAAAAATGGAAGTCAGCTTGTAGCAGTTACATTAAATGATGGAAATGATTGGAACGATGCAATTGATATGTACAATTATGGATTTGCCAATTATAAAAAAGAAGTAATCGTAAAAAAAGGACAGCTTCTTGCTTTGATGGGTGTAACAAATAGGCAAAACAAAGAACTATATATGATGGCTGGAAAATCATTTTTATATCCATTAACCAAAGATGAGAAGAAGAAATTACGAATTCAAACGGTACAAAGCACGCCAACAGAAACGATACGGACAAACGGTCAAGCAATTGGCATTGCTAAGATTTATTTGGAAGAACAATTAATTGGTTCTGTTCCTATCTTCTCTGCCTACCGTGATAAACCAACCTATTTTCAAAGAGTAGAACAAGTACTGTCTTCTGTTGTTACTAGGGTGGTGGAACCATGATTCATTACATATGGATGTTTTTGCTGCTTAGCGGCGTGGTAGCGGCAGCTGCAAAAGGCCAGATTGATCTAGTCACTTCTGCTGCACTGACGGGTGCAAAAGATGCCATTACCGTTTGTTTCGGCTTAATTAGCATTTTAGTATTTTGGTTGGGGATGATGCAGATTGCTCAAGATGCAGGTCTAGTAAGAAAATTAGCTAAGTTATTAGGGCCGATTGCACGTTTTTTATTTCCTAGTGTTCCAGCAGATCATCCGGCTATGGGATATATTTTGTCAAATATGAGTGCTAATTTATTTGGATTAGGAAGCGCAGCAACTCCTATGGGTTTAAAAGCGATGGAAGAGCTACAGAAATTAAATCCCAATAAACAAACTGCAACACCAGCTATGTGTACACTTCTGGCTATCAATACTTCTGGGTTAACCTTAATTCCTACGACCGTAATTGGTTTGCGTTTAAAATATGATTCGCTTAACCCTACTGAAATTATTGGTCCTACGTTGATTGCAACTTTTATCGCTACTTCGATGGCAGTTCTTATTGATCGGTACTATCAACGAAAATATAACAGAAAGGGATAAATTTATGTTTGAATGTATTACCTTAATATCCAAATGGATGTTGCCGGCTCTCATCGTATTTATCCCTTTATACGCTCTTTTTAAAAAAGTACCTATTTATGAGAGTTTCGTCGAAGGAGCCAAAGAAGGATTTCCTACTGTTATCTCCATTATTCCACATCTCGTAGCGATGATGGTTGCGGTTGCCGTTTTTCGTGATACGGGAGCAATGCAATTTTATTTACATCTTTTGTCTCCTATATCTAATTGGTTTCATATACCGAGCGAAGTAATACCAATCGGTTTATTACGACCTATATCAGGAATAGGAGCACTCGCTTTTGTAGAGAGCATATATCGAGAATTTGGTCCTGATTCTTTTCTAGGAAAACTAGCTTCTACGATTCAAGCGAGTTCTGACACTACTTTATACGTTTTAACAGTATATTTTGGTGCTGTAGGGATTAAGCGCTCACTCTATGCTTTAAAAGTTGGTCTGTGGGCGGATTTTATTGGGTTTGTAGCGTCACTGGTCGTTTGTTCCCTCATGTTTTTGTAACATAATGAAATATACGATGATTATCCTTCGCTAGTAGAAAGCTAGCTTTTTTTTTGTGAAAAAAGTAACATAGAAAACGAGGTGACAAATTGGTGGAACGTTTACAAAAAATATTAGCACAGGCAGGCATCGCTTCACGTCGTCAGGCGGAAGTGTTGATACAAGAAGGAAAAGTTCAAGTAAATGGACAAGTGGTAACAGAATTAGGCACAAAAGTAGATCCAGATAAAGATCGCATTCTAGTAAAAGGCAAGTCCATCCAAAAAGAACAAAAGCGAACTTTTATCTTTTATAAGCCGCTATATGTGATTTCTAGTATGTCAGACCCACAAAAACGAAAAGTGGTGCCAGACTATTTTCGTCACATCGAGGAACGGGTCTATCCAGTTGGACGTTTAGATTTTGATACGGAAGGGTTATTACTAGTTACCAATGATGGCGAACTGGCCAATCATTTGTTGCATCCTCGATTTGAAATTGAAAAACAATACATTGCTACTGTAAAAGGCATCCCTGATGAAAATAGCTTAGAACAATTACGCAAAGGTATTTATTTGGAGGATGGGTTAACAGCGCCTGCAGAGGTAAAGATGATACAAAAACGAGATGAGGATGCCAAAATAAAATTGACGATCCATGAAGGGCGAAATCGACAAGTCCGTCGAATGTGTAAAGCAATTGGACATCCTGTCATGCATCTTATCCGTACAAGATTGGCAAACCTTACGATCAAAGGTTTAAAGCGTGGTGAATTTAGGGAGCTGACTCCTCAGGAAGTGAAAGGTTTGAAAAAGTTACTAAGTGGTGAACGAAATCCGAAATAGAAGAAAATAATTTGACGCTACTTGTATAATAAAATAGTATTGCCGTTTGCAAGCCTTGGAAAGGGTGCAAAGGCTTTGTTATGCACATCAGTCGATTTGCGGACATTGATGTTATCTTCTTTATAGGGATACGTAAAACTCAGCAAAAGAAAGTCCTGTGTAATAAGGTAGAAACTAGGTGCAGAGAATGATTGAAAATACAAAATGTGAATGTGGTCACAATAATCCTCTTGGAACAGTTCTTTGCGAACATTGTGGAAGGCCATTAGATGAGATAAGCGATAGTAAGGAAAAGCTCGATAAAGAAATGAGATACGAAGGGAAAGCACGTCGTTCTCTCACTTATCAATCGTCGATTATCGATCAAGTTTGGAACTTTTTTTCTTCGGTAAAAATTGCAATCGTCTTCATTATTATCACGCTGATCATGTCTGGTATTGGCACGATTTTTCCACAAGAGCAGTTTATTCCTTCTTCATCACCAGATACATACTATGAACAAACATATGGAACGCTTGGAAAGTGGTTTTATCAATTAGGATTTTCTGATATGTATTCTTCTTGGTGGTTTGCTACATTAATGTCGGTGATTGGTATTTCTTTAGTGATTTGTAGTTTGGATCGCGTTATTCCTTTGTATCGAGCTTTAAAGAATCAAAAAGTAGCAAAAAGCACCGTTTTTATCGAACGACAACGCATTTCACTAAAAGAGGACATCCCTGAGGAAGACGCTTCTGCTAAAATAGATGATTTAGCAGATAAATTAGCTGCAAAACGATACCATGTACGAAGAGAAGGCAATACGCTGCTTGCTGAAAAAGGTCGTTTTAGTAGATGGGGACCTTATATTAATCATATCGGGCTTATTATTTTTTTAGTGGGGATTTTATTACGTTATTTACCTGGATGGAATTTAGATGATTATGTTTGGGTGCAAGAGGGGCAGACTGTTCGTGTTCCCCAAACGCATTACTATGTGAAAAATGAAGGATCAGCGGTAGAGTACTACAAAGAAACAGCGAAATCGAATAAGGGTCCGATTGTTAGTAAATATAGGACGAAAGCAGTATTATACCAAAAAGATAATGCTGGAAAACTGGTTCCGCTGACGAAAAAAACAATTTTAGTCAATGATCCACTAAACTATAAAGGTTTAAAATTATATCAATCCGATTTTCGCTCTGGAGACTTGACAGGGATTAAATTTTCGCTCACTGATCGAAAAACGAAGCAAAATCTCGGGGTGTTTTCCGTAAATCTTTCCCAGATTACCGAGTCACAGATTTATAAAGTGGGAGACTTACGAGTAAAAATCAAAGATTATTACCCTGATTTCGCCATTGAAAATAATGTTCCAGTTACAAAATCCCAAGATCCGAATCAACCAGCTTTTTTGTTTGAAACGATAGAAAAAGGCAAAACAAAAGGGGAGAACTCGTTAGTTATTTCTGGGATGAATTTTCCAAATCCCAAAAGTAATAAATACGATATTGGGCTTGCTGGATTTGACATGGTTAATACAGCAGGGCTAATGGTTCGAGTTGAAAAAAGTCTGCCTATCTATTTAATCGGTGGAATTATTTCCATGATAGGTTTAGTCATGGGCTTTTACTGGCAACATCGAAGAGTATGGATCAGAATTCAGGATAGAATCCTGTACTTAGGAGCACATACAAATAAAAATTGGTTCGCACTTCGCAGGGAGTTATCACAGATCGGCTTTAGCCATCTAGTGAAGGAGATAGACGAATGACTACCGTAATGAACAATCTTTTATATGGGACTTTTATCTTATATCTTGTTTCTGCAATCGCTTTTGTAGTTGTAGCAACAGAGTCAAAAAAACGTTCCAAAGTGTGGAGAAGACTTGCCATCATTCTCAGTATCACAGGGGTAGTGATCCATGTTGCATTTATGATTACAAGAATTGTGATCGGCGGTCACTTTCCAACAAGTAATATGTTTGAGTTTATTGCTTTTTTGTGTTTTGCTTTGGTATTGGCTTTTATTGTTATTTTTGCAATATACAAAACCTATGTATTAGGTGCATTTGTAATGTCATTAGCAGTAGTGTTACTCGCTTATGCTGCTGTTTTTCCAAGAGATATTCAACCTTTGATTCCCGCACTTCAAAGCCACTGGTTATATATTCATGTGACTACTGCTGCTTTGGGACAAGGTGCTTTTGCTGTATCCTGTGTAGCAGGATTAATTTATCTTATTTATCAAGTTGGGAAGGGAGAAAAGCCAAAACATGCAAAGTATTTGGAGATGACATTGATTATTTTTGTCATGTTACTTGGATTTTCGATTGCTTCTCTACTCTTTCAAACATTTGGATACCAAGCGAGCTTTACGCATCAAGTGGATGGAAATCAAGTGATAGAGGAATATAATCTACCACCAATTGTTGCTCCAAATGAAAGTAAAGCAGTAAAAGTAGATCGATTTCTTGGTTATCAAGGTCCTCTATTTGAAGCACCATCTTGGATGAAAGGAGAAAAAGCAGCAAGTAAATTTAATTCTGTAATTTGGGGAATTGTGGTAGGATTAGTTTTATACGCTATCTACCGAGCTATCGTCAGAAAAAATCTCTATCAATTACTCTATCCTCTTGTGCGAAAATTAGATCCAGAGTTATTAGATGAGATCAGCTATCGTGGTGTAGCCATCGGGTATCCTCTCTTTACATTGGGAGCCCTTATCTTTGCAATGATATGGGCAAATGAAGCATGGGGAAGACCATGGGGATGGGACCCAAAAGAGACTTGGGCATTTATCACTTGGATGTTCTATAGCGCTTATCTGCACTTGAGGTTATCTCGAGGATGGGTTGGAATGAAATCTGCTTGGCTTGTAGTAGGTGGGTTTGTTATCATTATGTTGAATCTGATAGTTATAAATCTTGTTATTTCTGGTCTTCATTCCTATGCTTGAGGATGGAGATGGAAGAGTTCGTAAGAGGTGAATGTATTGGCATCTAATGAAGGCAAAAATTATTCTATCTTAGTCGTAGATGACGAGGATCGCATCCGGCGTTTGCTAAGGATGTATTTGGAACGAGAAGGTTATGTTATTGAAGAAGCAGAAGATGGGGAAATAGCAGTCCAAAAAGCATCTTCACAAAATTACGATCTCATCTTATTAGATCTGATGTTACCAGGTATGGATGGTTTGGAAGTTTGTGCAGAGATCAGAAAACATAAAGCTACTCCCATCATTATGTTAACAGCTCGTGGAGAAGAAACAAATCGAGTAGAAGGTTTCGAAGCTGGTACGGATGATTATGTAGTGAAGCCGTTTAGTCCCAGAGAATTGGTGCATCGAGTGAAAGCTGTACTTCGACGAGCATCTGCAACCGCATACTTATCTACGAATACGGAAACACACAATGTTATTGTCTTTCCTGAACTCACTATTGATAATGATGCTCATGAAGTAAAAGCAGGCGGCAAATCAATCTCGCTTACCCCTAAAGAATATGAATTACTGTATTATCTGGCACAGTCACCCGATAAAGTATTCACTCGTGAAACCCTACTGCGTGATGTATGGAATTATGAGTTTTTCGGCGATTTACGAACCGTTGATACTCACGTAAAACGGCTCCGGGAAAAATTAAATCGTGCATCCAATCGTGCAGCATCGATGATAACTACAGTTTGGGGTGTAGGTTATAAACTAGAGGTGCCTAAAGAGTGATTTTAAGAAGTGTTGTCGGGAAACTGTGGCTTACGATAATTATTTTGGTTTCACTCGTTCTGATTCTTCTGAGTTTGTTTCTTAATCAACAAGTAGAAAAGACATATGTGCAAGACCAACAAATTAGTTTAAGTAAGCTAGCAGACGTCGTACAACGCAAATTAAACAGTACGATGATTGATATGCCTAACTATGTTGCTAATACAATTGCCATTGCCAAACAATTTAACACACATGTAGTTATTGTAGATCGGAATGGAAAGGTTTTACCTACTCTATCTTCCTTTGAAGATTCTGTTCCAAAAGCACTAATTCAAAAAGCCAATTTACCATACATACTAGCTGGAAATAAAAGTGTGGCCGTTGGGCGTATTCCGTCAACGGAATCCTTTTTAACGAGTGCCTTTCAAAAGAATGATGTGTTTTTAGTTGGAGTTCCTTATAAGAAAGATAATAAGACGATTGGTGCGATATTACTTTATCAAACAAAAGATCAGTTGAGTGTTTCGGATATCAAACATTGGATCTTTTATTCTGCTCTTATTGGTATTGCTTTAACTACTGTTTTTGCTTTCTTTTTATCAACACGTATTACCCAACCATTGATTCAAATGCAAAAAGCAGCTGAGAAAATGGCTCTTGGGCAATTTTCCACTCGTGTTCGAGTCAGGCCGCATGAACGCGATGAAATAGCTGACCTCGCGATCACGTTTAATCGCATGGCGCGACAGTTGGAAGAATCCATTAATCTTTTATCTCATGAGAAGGAACAGTTGACTAGTATTCTGAGAAGTATGGTCGATGGAGTTTTGACCATCAGTGCTTCAGGTAAAGTCATTGTCACCAATCCACCTGCTGAAAAATTACTAACTCTATATGATTTTCCTCATTCTCGTTTACTTCCGCCTCCATTGGAAACCGCATTTCGCCAAGTATTGGAGGAGGAGAAAGAGTATCAGGGAGACATTACAGAACAAGGAAGAACCTGGTCTGTTGCCATGACTCCACTATATGCGAGGAATCAAGTGAGGGGAGCAGTAGCCGTTATTCGAGATGTTACAGATGAACGATTACTTGAAAAGTTCCGCAAAGATTTTGTGGCCAATGTTTCCCATGAACTCCGAACACCACTTGCTATGTTACAAGGATATAGTGAAGCTTTGTTAGATGATATTGCAGAAACACCAGAAGTTCGACACGAGATTGCTCAAGTGATTAATGATGAGTCACAACGTATGGGTAGATTAGTCAGTCAGTTGCTTGACTTAGCGAGGATGGAAGCTGGGTATATTGACTTAGAACCAACCTTTATCTCCTTGCATCCATTCATTACCCGGGTATGCCGAAAATTTGCAAACTTGGCAGAAGAGCAAAAAGTTGAGTTAACTAGTGATTTCCATAATCCATTGCCTGAAGTATTTTGGGATACAGACAAAGTGGAACAAATTTTGACTAACTTAATCGGAAATGCAATACGACATACACCAGAAGATGGAACCGTTACTGTAAAAGTTTATTGGGAAAATGACTTTGTTCATCTCGATGTCGTCGATACAGGGGAAGGAATACCAGAAGAAGACTTGCCATTTTTATTTGAGAGATTCTACAAAGCGGATAAATCTCGGAAACGAGACAACTCTTCTGGAACTGGACTCGGATTGTCGATCGTAAAACATTTAATCAAAGCTCATGATGGCGATGTTACCGTTCGAAGTAAATTGGGTGTGGGGACAACGTTCTCTGTACAGCTACCAGTAGAGGTAAAGTTAGAGAATGATGAGGAGTTAATAGGATAACGGAAGAGAGATGTTGGTCTATCTTGGACCGACATCTTTTTTTGTAAATGACTCAAAGCGAATATAATCTATTGACTAACTATTGTGTTACTATAATAATTAAGCGCACTAGTTAGAAAGGTACGATTAATGCGACTTCTGCGATTTCTTCAGAATAGCTTGTCCCGAAAGGGCGCTGTGACCTACGGATATATCACTGTGCCTCAGATCGTGATCTGTTCTGGGAATCCAAATGAGATCACAGGAGTAAAGTCAGAAATGGGTTCGGTGACGCTGCCGGTGATGCAGGTGGAATCAGGAGCACCGCCGAAAGGCAACGGCTCTTGACTGGGAGCGTTGAACCGTGACTAAGTGAGAAAAGACCGACTTGAATCATTCCTTCAATAGATCAAGTCGGTCGCTCGTTTCAAAACATTTACGGAACTTGTGGACGCATCACAATTTGACCATAGATGACTTCTTTAGGGGATTCAACAACCATCAGAACCGTTTCTGCGACTTTTTCAGGTGGCAGAGCCCAGTCTTTGGGGGTGCCAAAATTAGTCTTAATGGAGCCTGGACAGATGGTGGATACTCGTACATGATATGGCTTAAGCTCTTGGGTTAAGCTATCAGACAATGCCATCAATGCAAATTTGGATGCGCAGTATCCTCCACCTTTAGCAAATGCTCCAAGGCCTGCTCCACTGGAGATATTGACAATATGGCCTTTTGTCGTTTTTAAGTGAGGGATAGCATATTTGCAAGTAAGAAAAGGCCCTTTGCTGTTTACATTAAGCATTTCATCCCATTGTTCTTCTGTTAGTTCGTCGACCGGAGCAAAATGCCCAACTCCAGCATTGTTTACTAAAATATCAATTTGATCCCATTTTGCTATCGTTTGGTCGATGACATCTTTTACTTGCTCTTGTTTGGTGATATCACAGCTTACAGGGAAAATTTGCTCAGGAGCTATCTTTGCTAACTTGTTTAAGGATTCTTTATCCCGAGCAGCAGCAACTACTCGATATCCCGTCTGAACAAATTGTTTTACAATCTCATAGCCTACTCCGCGACTTGCTCCTGTTACAATAGCTACTTTGCTCACGATGTTTCCTCCCGTTACAATCGTTTACACCACTATTATACTAATGACTAGAGCTCAATCACTTGAACTCCATTTACTACACCACACTCACGTAGATTTTCAAGAGCATTCTCGTCAATACCTTTGTCTATTCCTAGTAGCATAATGGCCTGTCCACCGATTGTTTCTCGACCAACTTGCATCGTAGCAATGTTTACATTGTCATTTCCGAGGATTGTCCCAACTTTTCCAACAACCCCTGGTTGGTCTTGATGAGTGATGTGAAGAATATGTCCTTCTGGGACAACGTCAACAGAATATCCATTTACTTTTGTGATTCTAGCACCAAATCCATTCAGTAATGTACCAGAAACAGTAGTTTTTCCTCTGCTTGTCGTAATATTTACTGTTATCAACTGTGTAAATCCATGACTAGCAGTGGATTTTTTTTCAAGAACTTCAATTCCACGATTCTTCGCCACATGTGGGGCATTTACTTGGTTAATTCCATCAAGATGCTCTGAGAGTACACCACTTAGTAAAGCTCGTGTTAATGCGGAAACTTCAAGGTCTGCTACTTCTCCGCCATAGGAGATAATCATTCTTTGTACAGCACCAGTTGCCAGTTGGGAAGCAAATTTTCCTAGCTTTTCTACTAATGGCAGGTAAGGTCCTATCTTTTTTTGTAATTCTGCTGATAGTGAAGGAAGATTTACTGCATTTTTGAAAGGTTTGTTTCTCAGTACATGTAGTACTTCTTCAGCAACGTCTATAGCTACATTTTCTTGTGCTTCCACAGTAGAAGCACCAAGGTGAGGCGTAACAATAACTTGTGGTAAAACGAAGAGTGGGTGATCGGATGCAGGTGGTTCTTGTTCAAATACATCCAACGCAGCTCCAGCAACTTTGCTAGATTGAATAGCAGTGACAAGTGCATACTCATCGATAATACCACCACGTGCACAATTCAAAATACGAACCCCATCTTTCATCTGATGAAAAGCGTCACTGCTGATGAGATGACGAGTTTGTTTGGTTAAAGGAGTGTGAACAGAGATAAAATCTCCTGCTCGAATAGCATCTTCAAACGAAGCTTTTTGTACTCCCAGTTCTTCGGCACGGGCAATAGTCAAATAGGGATCAAACGCGACGACATTCATCCGAAAAGCTTTTGCTTTGAGGGCCAATTCTGCACCAATACGTCCTAATCCGATTATGCTTAATGTTTTTCCATTAAGCTCTACCCCAACATACTCTTTTCGTTTCCATTCCCCATTGATGGTGGACCGATAAGCTTGTGGAATATTACGGGATAGGGAGATGAGCATTGCAAAAGTATGCTCAGCGGTTGAAATCGTATTTCCATCGGGAGCGTTCATCACGATAATGCCACGTTTTGTAGCGGCATCAACATCGATGTTATCTACACCTACTCCAGCTCTACCAATTACTTTCAATTTATGAGCTCTTTCTAGTACTTCCGCAGTCACTTGCGTTTGGCTGCGAACGAGCAGTGCATCTGCGTCTTCTATTTCAAGCAATAGTTGGTCTGATGATAATCCTGTCTTTTTTACAACCACCACATCTTGTGCATCTGACAGAGCAGCTAATCCTAAATCGCTTATATTATCTGTTACCAATACTTTAAACATAAGTAGATAAAACCTCCTCAGCAGCTTGTATTGCAGTACCAAAAGATAGGGCTACATTTTGTTTCTTTAAGGAAATCTCAATTGCAGATAGAACAGGTAATATATCGAAGGGGTCGCAGTAGCCCATATGACCGATGCGGAAGATCTTTCCTTTTAAATGTTGTTGTCCTCCTGCGATGACAATTCCCATATTTTTGAGATCGCTTCGAAGGCTTTCACTATTCCAACCATCAGCTTGGAACACAGATGTAACAGTTGGAGAAGCGTCCTGGTCACTTGTCATTAATGGTAAAGAAAGAGCACGAATAGCACTTCGGGTCATTTCTTTCATCACTTCATGACGTTTGAAAATTTGAGTCAATCCTTCCTGCTCCAGTAACTCAAGCGCGGCATCAAGGCCAAACAATAGTGATACAGCAGGAGTAAACGGAGTTGTGCCTTTTATTAGATTATCGCGGTAACGTCTGAAATCGAGATAAAACTTTGGATTTTTATTTTCTTCAATTACTTTCCATGCTTTTTGGCTAACTGCTGCAAACGCCAATCCAGCAGGGATCATCAATGCTTTCTGTGAACCAGCAACTGTGATATCGACTCCCCACTGATCCATCTCAAATGGTACGGCACCTAAGGAACTAACAGCATCCACGATGACGAAGGCATCAGAATGTTCCTTAACGATAGGGGCTAATTTATCAATTGGATTTAAAACTCCTGTAGATGTTTCACATTGAGTAAAAAAGACAGCTTTTGCGTTTGGATTTTGTTTCAATACGTTTTTTACAGCATCAGGTTCAGGAGTTTTCCCCCATTCCACATCTAATTTCTTTACAATAACACCATATTCTGTCAATATTTTCGCGAAACGATCCCCAAATACACCTGTTACTACCACGATAGCTTCTTCATTAGGTTGAACCGTATTGACAACAGCTGCTTCAAGGACAGAAGTACCACTGCCAGTAAACAATAGAGGGGACTCATTTGTGCCAAAAAAAGGTTTTAAGCGTTCGCTTACCTTTTTGATGAGTGTACTAGCTTCACCGCTTCTATGACCAATCATTGGCTTATTCATAGCAGCTTGAACTGCTGGTGGTATCGGAGTTGGACCTGGAATGCGAAGATTGATTTTGTTTGCTATAAACATAAGATAAATTTCCTCCTTAAAATAAAAAAACTCGTTCCAGTCACCTACTGTAGGTAGGTGAGGGACGAGAGACTCGTGGTGCCACCCTCAAATCATCGTTTGCTCACGCAAACAACCTTGAAAAGTCAGTTGACTTAGAGGTAACGGATCTACCGTATTTGCCTACTATATTCTTTCAGCAAATCACTCCAGAGTGCTCCATCAGGTTAGGAATGCCGATTTACACCAACCACCGGCTCTCTTTAATTCCTCTTTCCTCATTTGGCTCTTTCATCGCTTTCGTATGAAGTTGTGCTTACTTTAACACGAATAAGAAAAGCATGTCAATGCACTTTTGTGAAAAATGGGTCCGTAATAAAGAACGTTTATTGTGAGTTATAGTGATAATGTTCGCTTTTTTAGTATTTATGGATGAAAGCAGCTTTTTTCGACTTGCGAAAACACAAAAAACCAGATAGTAGAACTATCTGGTAAAAAGCAAAATAAAACAAAGCAAATTACATAGAATGGTTAAGACAACCATACATGGTCATTCTGCGTTTCAGCGATCACTGGTCGCAGTTACTGGTAAGCTTGATCGTATCCTGTTACCGATGCGAATACGTTTTTTTAACCAACACTATATGTTAGCTAAAAGGACGTATCCGTAACCGTAACGGGGAAACGATTTGTTTTCAAAACATCATTTGTTTCCTTCCCGTGTGACGCGTCCAAAAAGATCACGCTTACTCCAAGAAGTCACCAGAAAGTATGGGTAACACATTCCAAATTTATTATATGATAGAGAAACGTTCAGATCAATCAGAAAATGCTTTGTGTTTGTGTTTAGATACGTTGGAAAGACATAAAACCTAAGGAAATAAAATGTAAATATAAAAACATCAAAAATAAATCCATAAAAATTTACTATCCTTCCCACTGGTAATAATAATACGGAAATATTTTTCCTTTGATATTAAAAATATACTTGACTAAAAAAATACACGAAGATATAGTGTATGTAACCGGTTTCATGTAACCGGTTACATACGGAAGGGGAGGTGTGAAGGATTTGGCTACTATTCGTGATGTGGCGAAGTTAGCCGGGGTTTCTGTTGCCACTGTATCACGAGTGATAAACAAAAATGGTTATGTCCATGAATCTACGAAACAAAGTGTAGAAGCAGCAATATCCCAATTACATTATCGTCCAAATGAAATAGCACGAACACTATATAAAAAGAATTCAAAACTTATTGGGCTGATCATTCCAGATATTACAAACCCTTTTTTTACAGAATTGGCTAGGGCGATAGAAGACACTGCACATCATTATGGATACACCGTTGTCCTTTGTAATACCGATGAGATTTTAGAGAAGGAAAAGCATTATATTGAAGTATTACAGCAACGGCAAGCAGATGGGTGCATTATGATTACCAATGAAAAAGTAACTCATTCTAATCTACAACAAGATTTTCCCATTGTGGCATTAGACCGTCCCATTCATGCAAAGATTCCTTTTATTCATGCTGATCATTACCAAGGGGGACAACTTGCAGCTCGGATATTGCTGCAAAAAGGATCCAAACATTTGGTTCATATTCGAGGTCCAAAGTATTTAGATTCTGCTGAAGCAAGGTATCAGGGATTTTTGGATATAGTAAAAAAAGAAAGTGTTTCCTATCACATATTGGAGAGCTCCTTTCAACCAAGAACTGACGAGCGGTTAATCAATGACCTGTTTGATCGTTTTCCAGAAACAGATGGAATATTTGCAGCAAATGATGTTATTGCAGTATCTGTTTTAAAAACTGCTTTGCGTCGAGGGATTGCTGTACCAGAAAAATTACAAATCATGGGTTATGATGGAATTTTGTTTGGACAGTTATTCTATCCATCTATCTCCACAGTCGCACAACCGATCTATCAACTAGGCGAAAAAGCAACCAAAATATTATTGCAATGGATTGAAACGAAAACTTGTGATCCGATGGTCAGTTGTTTGCCAGTAGAATGGATAGAACGTGATACAACTCGAAAGGAGTCAAATGGATGAGCAACATAGTGATAATCGGCAGTATTAATATGGATCTAGTTGTGATCGCTTCTCGACGTGCTCATCCAGGCGAAACTATTTTTGGAGAAAAATTTCTTACTATTCCTGGAGGGAAGGGAGCCAATCAAGCAGTTGCTGCTGCTCGGTTAGGAGCAGATGTACACATGGTTGGTGCAGTAGGAGATGATTCGTTTGGAGCATCCATGCTTCAGAACTTGAAAAAGGAAGGGATAAATACAACGAACATTCAAGTTCTGTCAGATGTGAGTACAGGTACTGCTCATATCACAGTTGCAGAAAGTGATAATACCATTATTGTTATCCCTGCGGCAAATGCAATGGTGTCTGTGGAGATCATACAATCAATTCGAAAATGGATAGAAGATGCTTCTATCGTGATTCTTCAACTGGAAATTCCACTCACGACAGTAACATATGCAATCGACCTTTGCCAAGAATTACAAACTCCTGTTTTGTTAAATCCGGCTCCTGCGCAAGCTTTGCCGAAGGATATGGTGGATAAAGTAACTTATCTTACTCCTAACGAACATGAAGCAAAGATACTTTTTCCTGATGAAGAATTAGAAGAAGTGCTGAAAAAATACCCAAATAAATTAATCGTAACCGAAGGTGAAAATGGTGTTCGGTTTCATGATGGAGAGCAGTTGATCCATGTTCCAGCAAGAAAAGTTAAGGTAGTGGATACCACTGGGGCTGGAGACACCTTTAATGCCGCATTCGCTATTGGCCTAACAAAGGGATACAAATTGAAAGAAGCGATTGCGTTTGCCAACTTAGCAGCAGGATTATCAGTGGGTAGGTTAGGTGCACAAGCAGGAATGCCCACATTAGAACAATTAATTCAAGTTCAAGGTGAGATCGATGAAAAAAATAGGCGTCATCAATAGTGAGATATCTACTGTATTGGCACGAATGGGGCATACCGATACCATTGTAATAGCAGATAGCGGCTTACCAATTCCTGAACATGTAAAAAGGATTGATTTGGCTGTTGATCTAGGAAAACCTACATTTATCGAAGTTTTACATGTTGTTTTAAGAGAATTAGAAGTAGAAAAAGTAACGCTTGCTTCCGAAATAAAGCAGCATAATCCGAATTTATTTCAACAGGTAGAGTCTATTTTTTCTGATCAGGGCAAATCATTTGTTTCACATGAGCAATTTAAAAAAGCATGTTACGAAGCGAAGGCTATCATCCGAACAGGTGAAAATACCCCATATGCAAACGTTATTTTGCATGCAGGAGTGATCTTTTAAGAAGGGAGGAGGTTTTATGCGAATTCAATTAAAAAATATATCGAAGTCTTTTGCTAAGAATCAAGTGCTTAATAGGGTTGATTTTGCTTTAGAGTCTGGTGAAGTACATGCTCTTATGGGTGAAAATGGTGCCGGAAAATCAACGTTGATGAAAATCTTGACTGGTGTATACACCCAGGATGAAGGACAAGTTTTAATTGATGGTAGGGAAACCAAATTTAAAAATGCGAAGGAAGCAGAAGAAAAAGGAATTGCTTTTATTCATCAAGAGCTGAATATTTTCCCGAATTTAACTGTTGCCGAAAACTTATTTCTAGGACATGAAGAAAAGATAGGTCACACGGGAATTTTAAAAACCAAACAGATGGAACAGAAAACAGAAGAGTATTTAGCCAGTCTTGGTTTATCTGTTAAAGCTTCAAAGCTTGCAGGTTCGCTTTCTGTAGGACAACAGCAGATGATCGAAATTGCAAAAGCATTAAGACTCCAAGCACAGGTTATCATCATGGACGAGCCTACAGCTGCTTTAACGGATCGTGAAATCCAAATACTTTTTTCCCTGATTGAAAAACTCAAAAGTCAAGGTGTGTCTTTTGTGTATATCTCTCATCGGATGGAAGAGATATTTGAAGTATGTGACAAAATAACGATATTACGTGATGGACAATATATCGCGACTAAACAAGTAAAAGAAACAACATTTGATGAAGTAGTTTATTTGATGGTAGGGCGAAGTATTGGAGAACGATATCCTATACGATCTGGCCATAAGCAATCAGATGTGTTTTTAGAAGTCAAAGATCTGACAAGAAAAGGTGCATTTGAAAATATCTCTTTTCATGTAAAAAAAGGAGAGATTTTAGGTGTAGCTGGTTTAATGGGCGCAGGTAGAACCGAGATCATGAAAGCTATTTTTGGCTATGAATCAGTCCATTCAGGGGAGATATGGATAAATGGGGATCGAGTGTCCATTCGAAAACCATCAGACGCCATACGATATGGCTTAGGTTTTATAACAGAGGATCGAAAATCTGAAGGTTTAATAATAGATTTTTCGATTCAAGAGAATATGGTTCTACCAATTTTGAAACAATTTCAATCATTATTCGTTATATCCAAGCAAAAAGAAAAAAGTTTTGTTCATAAGATGATAAAAAAATTAAACGTTAAAACCACGAATGAAACGCAACAAGTCAAATCTTTAAGCGGTGGAAACCAACAAAAAGTAGTTCTTGCGAAATGGCTTGGACTTAGGCCGGATTGTCTTATACTTGATGAACCGACAAGAGGTGTGGATGTAGGAGCAAAAAAAGAGATTTATTCTCTCATGCAAGAGTTGGCTGATCAAGGTGTAGCGATCATTGTTGTTTCTTCAGATTTACCAGAGGTCTTAGGTATTAGTGATCGTATCATGGTCATAACTGAAGGAAGAGTTGGTGGATTTGTGGACAAACAAGATGCTACAGGTGAGAAGATCATGAATCTAGCAACAGGAGGGAAATAAATCGTGACTGCAATTCGAGAAAGACTAGGGACTGGATGGAAGCAATTAGGTTCCATGATTGGTTTAGTGCTCATTATCCTAATTGTAAGCGCTTTAAGTGCTGATTTTTTAACGATCAATAATTTGTTGAATGTTTTACGGCAAGTTTCTATCAATGCATTGATAGCTTTTGGAATGACTTTTGTTATCTTAACAGGTGGCATTGATTTATCTGTTGGCTCTATGTTGGCGCTATCGAGTGCTGTGGTAGCCCAATTGATAGCAAAAGGAGTAAGTTTCTATCCCGCATTACTAATAGGAATTGTGGCTGGAGCAATAATGGGTGCATTTAATGGTTTTATGATTACCAAAGGAAAAGTAGCTCCTTTTATTGCAACTCTCGCCACGCTAACTATTTTCCGAGGATTCACCCTGGTGTATACAGATGGTAGTCCTATTACGGGGATGGGTAATGATCTGTCCTTTCAATTGTTTGGGAAAGGTTATTTATTTGGTATTCCGATCCCAGTTGTGACTATGTTAGTGGTTTTCCTGTTTTTGCTTTTTGTATTAAAGAAAACGGTTTTTGGCCGACAGACCTATGCCATCGGTGGTAATGAAGAAGCTTCGATTTTAGCTGGCATCAAAGTCGATCGCATCAAAGTAGTCATTTATTCCATTTCCGGAGCACTTTCTGCATTAGCAGGGGTTATCTTAATTTCTCGCTTGAATTCAGCTGATCCAAATGTCGGCACTTCGTACGAATTAGATGCAATTGCAGCAGTAGTGTTGGGTGGTACCAGTCTTTCTGGTGGGAAAGGCTCCATCTGGGGAACGTTAATTGGTGCATTGATTATTGGAGTATTGAATAATGGACTAAATTTATTGAATGTCTCTCCATTTTATCAACTTGTGGTAAAAGGATTTGTCATTTTGTTAGCAGTACTCATTGATCGAAAAAAATCATAAAGGAGATCAGATATAAAATGAAAAAAATATTTACACTGGTCCTTGTTGGAATGTTGCTTTTAGTTGGTTGTTCGATGCAACCAGCAGGACAAGAAAAGACAAGTGATAAGAAATCTGCAAAAACAATTGGACTTTCTATTTCTACCATGAACAATCCATTCTTCGTTACTTTAAAAAATGCAACTGAAAAGAAAGCAAAAGAGTTGGGATATAAATTAATTACAGTAGATGCGCAAAATAATTCAGCAAAACAAGCGAGTGATGTAGAAGATTTGATTCAAAAAAACGTAGACTTTTTGTTAATTAACCCAGTCGACTCTGATGCTGTAGTTTCCGCAGTTCAATCGGCTAACAATGCAAATATTCCTGTTATTACATTGGATCGCTCTGCAAATGGGGGAAAAGTAGTTTCTCATATCGCGTCTGACAATGTATCTGGAGGAGAAATGGCTGGAAAACATTTACTTCAGCTAGTTGGTAATGGAGCAAACATTGTTGAGTTGGAAGGTGTACCTGGTTCATCTGCTGCACGTGAGCGTGGACAAGGTTTCCATAAAGTGATTGATGGGAAGTTAAAAGTAGTCTCTAAACAATCCGCAGATTTTGATCGTTCCAAAGGACTCTCTGTTATGGAAAATATCATCCAAGGAAACAAGAACATCCAAGGTGTATTTGCACAAAATGATGAAATGGCTTTAGGAGCACTAGAAGCTTTAAAATCTGCTGGTCTCACAAATGTGAAAGTTATCGGTTTTGATGGTACTGATGAAGCGAAAGCAGCAGTGAACAAAGGCGAATTATCTGCGACGATTGCTCAAAAGCCAGATGTTATGGGGGAAACCGCGATCGAAACAGTGAAAAAAGTTTTAGCTGGTGAAAAGGTCGATGCTAATATCCCTGTGGCACTAGAACTTGTTGTGAAAAAATAGCATCATTGGTGAATTAGGTAAAGCTCCAATCTTTGATTTGGAGCTTTACTTTTTAACTCGTCTTGCCGAAAATTTACTGTTCCTAAAATCAAGGAAATTTAAACTAATGAACTACTTCGACTGTAAATCCTCCAGGAGCTTTTACATAAAAAGTATAGCCATGTGATTGGGCAGGTGGCTGTACGTCAAATCCATCTTCTTTCAACTGTTTATTTATTTCATCTACTTGCTCTCTGCTCTTTTGCGGGAATCCAATATGGAAGGTTTTTGGATAATTCACTTCTTTTCCATACATCAATGTTAGTACAAATTCATCTTCGTCGTACATTAAGGCAAATCCATTTCCACGGGTTGCTGTGCATGTTAAACCAAAATAAGTTTCTAAAAACTTACGTGCAGCCAAGACGTCTGTAACTGTCAGATTGAGATGATTCAGTTTCAATGTTGCTCACCTTTTCTCTTGAAATTGTCTTTCATTCTTATTGTATTATATGGAAGCTAGTGAGAAGTTTATAGATTGAACCAGTTTATTTTTCTGAGTTTTACATCCTAGAACTTGTTAGGTAGTTTAACGTCTTGTCTGCATATTTAAACAGAAACTTTAGTGGTTGAGGTCTATAACCTATCTAGCACTTGCAAGTTTTTTTATTTTGCATGAAGATAGAAGTACTGTGTTGTTGGAGGCGGTAGATTTGGCAATGAAAGATATGGTAGGACAAGAGTGTGTCGTCAGATGGCTTCAGTCATCGATCAGGCAGAATCGGTTAGCACATGCCTACTTATTTACAGCTTTAGATATGGATGAACCTATAAGAATGGCTATTCAACTTGCTAAAGCGTTAAATTGTGAGAAAAAAGATATCGATGCATGTGATTCTTGTCCAACTTGCATTCAAATTGAACATGGAAATCATCCAGATGTGATTACAATTCAACCAGATGGTGCTTATATTAAAATAGATCAAGTTAGAGCAGTACAAGCAACTTTTCGATATCGAGCATCCAACCATATTACACGAATTCTTATTATTGAATCTGCTGAGAAAATGCGATTAGAAACAGCAAATTCATTACTCAAATTTTTAGAAGAACCCATCTCTCCGATGGTTGCGATTCTCATTACGGATAAAAAAGAACGTATTTTGCCTACTATCCAATCAAGATGTCAATGGGTTCGATTTTCTCCTCCTTCTCTGCAAAACCAAATGGAGCAATATCTTGAGGCAGGATTTGCATCTACAGATGCACAATTGCTTGCTTCTCTAAAATACAAAGCGGAATTAAATGAACTTTCGCCCTTAGAATTAAAGGATTTGTTGGGTAAGTTAAATAACTGGTGTCATGATTTTGTTACTGGGAACGACTCTGCTCTATTGGAAGTACAAGTTGGATGGCTCGCAGATGTATGCGCTCAAGGTCAAGTGAAAAGTGTATTGGAATTGCTTTTGATGTGCTTAAGAGAAAAATTAACCAAACAGACCCATTATTTTTCGCCAAAAAATGAATCAGAAACAGCTATTACATTAGCTATGGAAAATGTACTGATTGCGAGTCGGATGGTACAAAAAACAGAGCTATCTTCTCCTGCGGTATTAGAGCAGATGGTAATTGCGACCCAAGAGAAACGAAAAAGTAAGCCAGATGACTGGCGTCTGATCGTTATCTAGTATATAGAAGAAAGGAGCTATCAACAGTTGTAGCTTCTTTTTTGTATCTATTTTTCATATTTATCGAAAAGAAGTATGTAAATGAAAAAACTCCCCATGACGGGGAGTTTCTACTTTGTTTCTTGGTGACGAGATAGACATGCTTGGTAAAGATTAGAGGCAAATGCTGCATCTTTCCAACCTTCGATATGTGTTTCTTTTTTCTCCAGATCTTTGTAGACTTGGAAAAAGTGAGAGATCTCATCCAAAATATGCGGGGCGACATCATCTAAGCTTTTTACATTTGCAAAACGTGGATCGTCTGTTGGTACGGCTAGCAGTTTTTCATCTTGGCCTTTGTCATCAGACATTACCAACACACCAATTACACGACTGGAAATAACACATCCAGGAAAAGTCGGAAAACTGGTGAGAACTAGAATGTCTAATGGATCTCCATCTTCTGCCAATGTTCCATCTAGGTATCCATATTCAGTTGGATAATGCATAGGCGAAAAAAGAACACGATCTAAACGGAAAACACCTTTTTCTTTATCGTATTCATATTTGTTTTGACTGCCAGTTGGAATTTCAATAAAGGCATCTACAATAATTTCTTGGGACATTATGAAACCTCCTTAAATATGTACAAGCAACATTTTAAACGTTACAGAGAGAAATTTCCACAAAATAAAAAAGAGGCGTGTTGGCCCCTTTTTATTCTTCGACTTTGATGGAGTCAGTAGGACATCCTTCTTGTGCATCACGAACATCGTCATGTAGGTCTTCTGGTACATCGGCTGTACCTGTATTATCATCTAATGTTACATATGCAATTCCATCTTCGTCATAGTCATAAACATCTGGTGCAGTTGCTCCGCAAGCACCACATGCAATACATGTGTCCTTATCTACCCAAGTACGCATGATTGAGATCTCCTTCCAAGTATGTAGCCTAAGAACTTCATACACCATTGTAGAATGATTCAGTGCATATTGCAACAAGGAATGTGCAAGTACACATAGAGAGTAAATCAATAAAGAAAGAAAAGGTAATTCGTAAGAATGAGGCAAACATTGAACCCATACTTCTATCATATAGTGAAGAGGGAGGGATGGTGATGAGTAAAACAATTTGGATAGTGAGTATTGCTACTTGCGTGGCGTTATATTATTTCCCTAATCAAGATAATTTCTGGGCTTACATCAGTGTACCATATTATTTATCTGTATGTGGATTGATTGTAGCGTTGTTCCTTTCTACCCAAAATATATACAAATTGATAAATTATATGATACTGATGAACTCCTCTCTACAAAAAACCTTTGTTCTTCTATTTTATGTATGTATTTTGGGTATACTCTTCCTGTTTCTTCCTACACATACAACTCTCTTCTTTTTTTTGTTTGCGATTTACCAATGGAGGGAATGGAGTGAATATAGAGACATACTTTTACTCCGGAAAGAGCAATTAAATAAAGAGAAGTAAGTTATCCTTTTATAGCATTTTTAGGGACGTTCATGTATCATAATAGTAGAAAGAAATGGAGACTTGGAGAAGGAACAAATTATTCTCCTAACACATACAATACCATGTAAAGGTCTCCAGCGAGGGAGGGTAAGAGCCATGCGTGTCGAACGTCTAGGTGGGGATAAGGTCCGTTTCTTTTTAACTTTGGATGATTTAATGGATCGAGGAATTGAGAAAGAGGATATGTGGCGTGATATCCCCAAGGTGCATGAACTATTTAATGATATGATGGAGCATGCCTACCAAGAATTAGGCTTTGAGATTGCTGGGCCTTTAGCCGTAGAGGTATTTGCCTTACCAGCGCAAGGGATGGTTGTTGTCGTAACACGAGGACGAGTTCCTAAATCAGAAAATGATGACTATGATGGCAGCGATGTTTATGAGCTAGAGGTAACGATGGAAGAGAGTGATCGTATCGCTTTCCGGTTTAGCGACTTCGAATACTTGGTTCAAGCCGCTCTCCGTCTAGAACCGTTAGTGAAACAAGCGGGTCAAGTATATAGCTATAAAGATTCTTATTATCTTTTATTCTCAGACGATATCCCAACTTCACGCTTAGAAGGTGTTATTGCAATTTTATTGGAATTTGGAGAGCCTTCAACAGCAACAGATGTTTTTTTAATGGAGTACGGTAAAGAAATATGGAAAGAGAATGCGATTAAAGAGATTATCCACTATTTTGGTTAATGATATAGAGAATTATTACGCGCTTCGAGCGCGTTTTTTTATGGAATTACATTGATTTTTACTTTGCATTTGTAGTAAGGTGAAAAGGGTGTGTCAATCGTAATTTTTTATATATTATTTCTTCTTTTTTTACAGGCTTTTTCCTGCTAAAGAAGTGGTGTATACTGTTCACGTGATGGAATAAGTTCGATAACATTTCGAGGTGGTTAGGATGGGACAAACAATAGCGAAAGGTCAAGAAGAAAATCTAGATGTACTAGTTTCTACACAAACAGTTGTAAAAAATGCATTGGATAAACTAGGATATCCAGAGGCGGTGTATGATCTGCTAAAGGAACCAATGCGTATATTGACTGTCCGAATTCCGGTTCGTATGGACGATGGAAAAGTGAAAGTATTTACAGGATACCGTGCTCAACATAACGATGCAGTTGGACCAACCAAAGGTGGTGTTCGTTTCCATCCAGATGTAACAGAATCAGAAGTAAAAGCATTATCCATTTGGATGAGCTTAAAAGCAGGTATTGTGGACTTGCCTTATGGCGGTGGGAAAGGCGGTATTGTCTGTGACCCACGAAACATGTCTTTTGGAGAGTTAGAGCGTTTATCTCGTGGTTATGTTCGAGCGATCAGTCAAATCGTGGGACCAACCAAAGATATTCCAGCACCTGATGTTTTTACCAACTCCCAAATAATGGCATGGATGGTAGATGAATATAGTCGTATCCGTGAATTCGATTCTCCAGGATTTATTACAGGAAAGCCTTTGGTTTTAGGTGGGTCACGTGGACGTGAAACTGCTACAGCAGCAGGTGTGACTATCATGATTAACGAAGCAGCAAAAAAACGAAACATTGATATCAAAGGCGCTCGAGTTGTCATTCAAGGTTTTGGTAATGCGGGTAGTTTCCTTGCTAAGTTTATGCATGATGCTGGCGCAAAAGTCGTTGGGATCTCGGATGCTTATGGAGCGCTTCATGATCCAGATGGATTGGATATTGATTATTTATTGGAGCGTAGGGATTCATTCGGAACAGTTACAAAGCTATTTAAAGATACGATTTCTAACCAAGATTTATTAGAATTAGATTGTGATATTTTGGTACCCGCAGCTGTTGAAAACCAAATTACAGCTCGCAACGCAGCTAATATTAAAGCAAGCATCGTGGTGGAAGCTGCAAACGGTCCAACTACATTAGAAGGTACACGTATCTTAACGGAACGAGGAATACTGCTCGTTCCAGATGTAATTGCAAGTGCTGGAGGAGTTACTGTTTCTTACTTTGAATGGGTACAAAA
Organism: Shimazuella sp. NTD250; assembly: GCF_059510375.1. Lineage (NCBI taxonomy): Bacteria > Bacillati > Bacillota > Bacilli > Caryophanales > Thermoactinomycetaceae > Shimazuella > Shimazuella sp. NTD250. The sequence goes on from NZ_JCAJZS010000003.1 coordinate 364,428, forward strand.
TAATCAGGGGTACTATTGGTCAGATGAAGAAGTCCAGTCCAGACTGGAAGAAATTATGGTTAAAGCATTTGCAAATGTTTACCAAGCAGCGGAGTCTCGTGGTATAGATATGCGTTTAGCAGCTTATATCGTTGGTGTAAGGAAAATGGCTGAAGCTTCCCGGTTCCGCGGGTGGGTTTAAACATATAATAGAAGAAAAATGAAAAGCACCCACTTGGGTGTTTTTCGCGTAAGAGGATGACAAAATGGAAGATGTAATTATTATTGGTGCAGGGCCATGTGGGTTATCAACTGCAATCGAGTTAAAAAAAGCTGGATTTAATCCATTGATCTTGGAAAAAGGGTGTATAACGAATTCGATCTATCACTTTCCACTTGGGATGACTTTTTTTAGTTCTCCAGATAAGATTGAAATTGGCAATGTACCTTTCCCTACCATTCACGAAAAGCCTACGCGAATAGAAGGTTTAACATACTATCGGAGATTGGTGGAACATTTTGGATTGCGTATTCATCAATATCAACCAGTGGAGCATATTTATGTTAATCCTCATCATTTTGAGATCTGGTCTACTTATCGTGGAAAAAAGCAAATTTTCCATTCTAAGTACTTGATCGTTGCGACAGGATATTATGGAAAACCAAATTTATTAAATGTTCCTGGGGAAAATTCACCTCATGTCCATCATTATTTCCGAGAAGCTCATCCATATGCTGGAAGAGATGTGGTGGTGATAGGTGGAAAAAACTCAGCAGTTGATACAGCTTTGGAGTTGTCTTATGTCCGAGCAAATGTAACGATGATCTATCGGCGGTCTTCTTTTCAATCGAGTGTAAAACCATGGGTAAAACCGTTGATTGAAGCAGTTATCAAAAATGGACGAGTAAAAATGTTTTGGGATACCGAAGTGGAAGAGATACAAGATGATACTGTTATTGTTCGTCATCAAGGTAATAGGAGAAAAATACCTACCGAGTTTGTTTTTGCAATGACAGGTTATCAACCAGATACTTCTCTTTTACAAAGTGCAGGTGTTCAGTTTGAGTCAGATGCCAAAGTCCCCATTTACTCGGAGTACATGGAGACTACAGTTCCTAACTTATATGTTGCTGGCGTTGTCATATGTGGGAAAGAGACTAGTAAAGTATTTATAGAAAATGGACGACTACATGGTCAACAAATTGTCCAAGGTATTAAGAAAAAAGAACTTGTTGGATAACTATAAAACAGTTAAGTGCAAAAACCTCCACTATGAGAGTGGAGGTTTTTTGTAATACCTAATTTGTTTTTCCTGTGAGTAAGAATTGTACCGTACTGGTTACTCGATCTACAATGCGGATAATAGGTCCATCATGGTTTGGTACTTCTGGATCAGTGACAACAGGAGTTTCCGTTGATTTCGTTGGTGGTGTCTCTTTTGGGGGATTTGGTTTGGATTCCTTGACTTGACTAGGCTTTGATTGAGAATGTAACTTTGTTGGCTTTTTAGTTGTAGTAGAACTTGTTGCCTTTTTTTGTTTGGTTGATTGTTTTTGTTGTATTACATCAGTTTGTTCTGTTTTGGTTGATGTCACTGAATAAACAGAAGTTTTGGACTCAGTTGCAGGTACTGGATTTACTTTTACTTGCCCTGATGGTTGTTTAACGGCTAGTTTCGTGTGTGTTATATTGGGAGATTTGTTAACTGCAAAAACCGTTGATTTTGTTTTTTTGGTTGAAGTTGAAGCTTGATTCGTTTGTTGCATAGCAAAAGCGATGCTTAATCCGACCAACAAAGATGCAGCTATTGTACATATATACCAGATCCAATGGGTTTTTGGTCTTTTTCGCTTCAACTCCTGTAGGGGATAATTTGATTGGGTCAAACTAAATTCCTCCTATGATAATCCGACTACTCCAATTAAACAAAATTCGTTACATCTTTTCAAGTTATTCAAATTTAATTCTTTACATTTTCACAAAAAAACAGACAACTAGCCAGCTGTCTGTTTAAATGGAAATGGGATTAAGGTATGAACTTTTGTATTATCTATCAAGATGGATAGGAGTTGTTTTTCGAATGTGTCGTCATCATAGTATTTTCGATTATCTAATAGCTCTCTTAATTTTTCTTGATTTTGGGGACCGTTCATGACCGTTTGATATAGGATCATTTTTCAGCAGCTCCCGTTGCTTTATTATATTAAAGTATAAAGCATTTTTGATATAATGTGTATATTCTTACGGGTAATTTTCACATAAAAAACTTATTTTTTTTCATTATCCTGTCCATACTGAAAATGGTGAGGTGATGAAAATGAATGAACAGCGCAGATACATAGTAAATATACAGTGTAACCAATGTGGTGAGCGATTTATATTAAAAGGAAGAGTGAAAAAAGGAAAGATTGAAACGGGATTTAAAAAATGTTTGTGTGATAATGAAGATGAATTTGAGATATCACAAGAGGAGCTAATCTAGCTTCTCTTTTTTGTATAAGGAACCAAGTAACAGTTCAAAATACCATAGAAGTTAAATTTTTTAGGAGACGAAATAGGTAGGTTAGGAGGTTGGAAAGGATGAAGAAACTTATTTTCTTGTCTGTATTTATATGTGGATTTCTCTTTTTAGCTAGTTCAGAGCCTTTATTTGCTGGTAATGCAGGAAAGAGCAGCAGTGGATTTTCTGAGAATGACATTCGTCTCATTTCGAATGCTGTCTATGGAGAATCCCGTGGAGAACCATATATCGGACAAATAGCGGTTGCCGCAGTCATTTTAAATCGATTAGAAGACAAACGATTTCCTCACACCGTTTCAGGCGTTATTTTTCAGCCAGGAGCATTTACTGCTGTAGCAGACGGACAAATTTATCTTACTCCAAATGCAAAAGCAAAAAGAGCTGTAGTGGATGCAATCAATGGCATGGATCCTACAGGTGGATGTAATTATTATTTTAATCCTGCTACAGCTACTTCTAAATGGATTTGGTCTAGACCACAAGTGAAAAAGATTGGAAAACATATTTTCTGTCGATAAGGAGTGTTTTTTTTGTATAGAAAAATAGCAGCTGTATTATTCCCGGTTTCTCTCATAGCTTTGGTAGCGACAGGAGTGTGGGGGTATTATGAGAGTCAGGATAAAGATTCGGTATTAATCAAAGCAGAAAATCAATACCAACGAGCGTTTCATGAACTAAATGATCATATGGATCAATTAAATGAAGAAATGGGTAAATCACTTGCAATTAATTCAGCAAAACAAACAACTACTTCGATGACAAATGTTTGGAGGCTGACTTATGCAGCTCAAAATGATATTGCACAATTGCCAATGACATTGATGCCATTTCATAAAGCAGAAGAGTTTTTAAGTGATCTTGGTACCTTTTCTTATAAAATTGGTGTAAGGGATCTCCACGTACAGCCAATGAGCAATAACGAATGGAAATCACTACATTCCCTTTATAGTCATCAGAAAGATATACGATCCAATCTACACCAACTTCAATCAAAAGTAATGGATAAGAATCTTCGTTGGATGGATGTTGAACTGGCTTTAGCTTCAGAAGATAAAGCAATGGATAATACCATTATTGATGGATTTCATAAAGTAAACAAAATGGTAGAACAATATCCAGAAGCGGATTGGGGACAGACCGTAAATAATTTAAAAGTAAGGCAGAAAGAAAAATATACCCGATTAAAAGGTAATTCCATTGCTCCAGAAGAAGCAAAACGGAAAGTAGCCCAATTGATGAATCGACCTTCTACCAAGAATATGTCTGTTGTTTTAAATAAAAAAGGTGATTATCAAACCTATAGTGTCCGATATCCTTTGAAATCTGGTGATGTTTACACAGATGTGACGAAAATTGGCGGACATGTGGTGTGGATGATTGATGAGCGACCTGTAGGAAAAGCAAAACTGAGTTTCGACCAGGCTGAAGCAGGTGCTAAGCGATTTTTAACGAGAATTGGTTTCCCAGATATGTCTGTTATCTCGTATAATCAAGCTGATAATTTGCTTTCTTTAAACTATGTTCATCGTGAGAATGGTGTTTTGGTCTATCCTCAGGCGTTGACCGTTAAAGTAGCTCTAGATAACGGTAATGTTGTTGGAATACAAGCAGCAGAATACGTATTTAATTTCCATGCAAAAGCAAAAGGTAAACCAAAATTAACCGAAGCAATGGCAAGGAAGTATGTGAGTCCTAGATTAAAAATCCAAAAAACAAATCTCGCTTCTATTTATGGAGAAGATGGAAATGAAGCGCTTTGTTATGAATTTTTGGGCACCATTGACAAAGATCAATTTCGAGTCTTTATCAATGCACAAAACGGAAATGAAGAACTAGTGGAGAAGATAACCAAAGCGGACATTTCGAAGGCTTAAGAAAATTAGTTCAAATCGGTCCTTGTGTCCATTGAATGGCGTTTGCCCCTTGCAAGTTCGACAAAGTATAGTATAATACCTGTAGAACGAGCACGAATGTTTACATAAATATGATGTTTTGTCGGGTCGAAGTCTTAGATGGATTGCATTGTATGATGAAAATAAGTTCATCACTTTGAGCAGGCTAAAAGACCTGCTCTTTCTATTTTTATGCATGGGGAAAGGATCGACGGAACATGTTGCCCATTCAGGTAGCAATTGATGGTCCAGCAGGTGCTGGAAAAAGTACAGTAGCAAAGTTGGTTGCCAAACAACTTGGTGCAAAGTATATCGATACAGGTGCGATGTATCGAGCAGTTGGATGGTTAGCCTTAAATGAGCATATTGATCTTTCAGATGAAGAAAAAATCGTTCGCTTGGCAGAGTCTCTGCGTTTTACACTTACAGATTCAGGGATACAAGTCAATGGATACCATCTGTCGAATGAAATTCGTACGGGAAAGGTTTCTGCAATTGCTTCCGATATTGCAACATTAGGTGGAGTAAGAGAAGTGCTCGTCGATAAACAGCGCCAACTTGCTGGAGAACAATCTGTAGTGATGGATGGTAGGGATGTAGGTACACATGTCCTACCTAATGCGAATATAAAAATATTTCTTACGGCATCTATTGACAAACGGGTAGAAAGACGTTATCACGAGCTCAAAAAGAAAGGTGGATCCCCATCACTAGAGAGCTTGCGAACAGAAGTTATCAGGCGAGATCACAATGATAAAAATCGTCAATTCGCCCCTTTATGCCGTGCTGTTGATGCTATTCTTCTCGATACAACTGATATGACAACAAAACAAGTAGTGAATCAAATTATTCAGTTATGTCGCACCAAATTAGGCGGTGAAGAGTAGTATGAGTGAGAGTAGAGGCTGGTATGTATTTTTTCGAAAATGTTTTCGAATCCTATTTATAACTATTTTTCGATGGAGAGTAGTAGGACTTGAACATGTCCCCACAGAAGGTCCTGCAGTTATTTGTTCCAACCACATTAGTCTACTGGATCCTCCGTTAGTAGGGAGTGCATCAAAAAGACCTGTACATTTTATGGCAAAAGAAGAGTTATTTCATATTCCGGTATTATCTTATTTTTTACCTAAAATATTGGCTTTTCCAGTTAAACGTGGGCAAAGCGATATGAAAGCGGTTAAGACTGCAATTAAAATCCTGAAGAGTAATGAATTATTTGGAATTTTTCCGGAAGGCACTCGGAAAAAGGAAAATGTATCTGAACAGGAAGCAGAAGAAGGTGCAGTGTTTATCGCTTTAAAAGCAAAAGCACCTATAATACCTGTAGCATTGATTGGTCCCTATCGTTTATTTCGGCCAGTGCGTGTTATTTTTGGAGAACCTATTGATACAACGCCATATTCTACAGGAAAGATCAGTAAAGAAGTGGTGTCAGAAGTTACACGGATTATGATGGATAAAATCCAGACGATAATTCAACAAAATCGGTAAATGGATCATTATGTGAGTATAGAACAATTGCTCCGTGATCATTACAATAAATAATTGGCACATTGGTGATTTCATAAGGAGGTCTGTTGGCATGTCAGAAGAAGTAAAAGCTGAATTTGTGCAAGTTGGAGACGTTGTGACAGGTAAGGTAGTGAAAGTGGAACAAAATCAAGCACTTGTTGATATAGGGTATAAATCTGAAGCAATATTACCTATTTCGGAAGTATCTAGTTTGCACGTAGAACAGGTGGCAGATGAACTACAAGAAGAACAAGAATTACAAGTAAAAGTAATTCGATATAATCAGGAAGAGGATCAGTTTGTCGTATCTAAAAAGGCTGTGGATGCAGAGGAAGCTTGGGAAGGGTTACAAGCAAAGTTTGAATCTGGAGAGTCCATTGTTGCAACTGTGGCTGATGTCGTAAAAGGTGGATTAGTTGTTAATGTGGGTGTACGTGGATTTATTCCAGCATCTTTGGTAGAACTTCGTTTTGTTGAAGATTTCTCCGAATATAAAGGTCAAGAATTAGAGTTAAAAGTTGTAGAATTAGATAAAGAAAAAAATAAATGTATTTTGTCTCGTAAAGCAGTCTTGGAAGAAGAAGTAAACCAAAATAAAGAAAACACTTTAAATAATGTAGAAGTGGGATCGGTATTAGAAGGTACTGTCCAGCGTCTAACAGATTTCGGAGCTTTTATTGATATTGGTGGAGTGGATGGATTGGTTCACGTATCTGAGATTGCTTGGCACCGTGTAGGCCATCCATCTGAAGCATTAAATGTTGGAGACAAAGTACAAGTAAAAGTATTAAAAGTGGATCGTGATAACGAGCGTATTAGTCTCAGTATAAAAGAAACACAAGAAGGTCCTTGGCAAAGAGTTGCTCGTGAAATTCAAGTTAACGATGTTGTCAAAGGAGAGGTAAAACGTCTCGTGTCTTTCGGAGCGTTTGTAGAAGTATTTCCAGGAGTAGAGGGACTTGTGCATATTTCTCAGATCTCCCATCGTCATATTGGAACGCCATCTGAAGTATTAAAAGAAGGCGAAGAAGTTGAAGTGAAGGTCTTAGATATCCAACCAGATCAAAAACGGATCAGTCTTAGTATTAAAGAAGCAAGTGAACAACCAGCTCCTGTGAAAAAAGAAGCACCAGAGTCAGTTAAAGATGATTCTGCTTTTGGTGTTACTTTAGGGGATATGTATCCAGAGCTTCGCAACTTGAAGTAATCTTAAAAAGCGTAATTCAGAAAGACCTAGCTATACATTAGCTAGGTCTGTTTGTGTGGGAAAAAATAAACAAAAACAAATCATTTAGTTAGTACGAAGCTCAAATATAATTGGTAATTTTTTGAAATTGTACATCATAGTGCTTGGGTGGACTTCAAGTTGGGTATCTGTTTGTAGTTGGATTTTTTTTATATTGAAAGTGCAATTCGCGATTCTAATTTGGCAAGGGGAGCACCTACACAATAGTGAATACCATGTCCAAAGCTACTGACTACTCCTAAATTATTTCTTTGGAAATCAAAGTTTTCAGGATCAGGAAAGACAGTTTCATCGTAATTAGCAGCCCCCATCCATACGTTTAAGTAATCCCCTTTTTTGATCTTTTGACCACGTAACTCTACATCCTTAAGAGCTATTCGATTTAAGCTCTGAATGGAAGCTCGAAAACGAAGCACTTCGTTAATTACATTTGGAATATCTTCAGGATGGGATTGGAATGGACAGCTTCCATTTGCCTTTTTTTGATGGGCTCTCGCAAAAGATCATTTGTGAAGGATTCTATTTGTGGCTCCAATTTTTTTTAGATCGGTCCATTAAATGATCGGGAGACATAAGCACGTAGAAATTTATGATCTGGTGGATCTACATTATTTATCGCCCTTGACAGTGGATTGTCGGATGGAGGAACTACTTGGTTGGAAAATGTATCGTATTCACTCATGACTCGTTTTACATCTTCGTAGAGAAATACATGCCATGCACCTTTAGCACCGAAATTCAACATAAAATCGGGATCATAAAACACAGGTTTTTCTCTCTGCATTTCTCGGTACCATGGAAATGGGTTTAATGAGTTTCTTTTCATTTTTCCCCTCCATACCTGTAATTAGTTTTTTTATTTATGTTATTACATTACTATTTTATACTAAATTCATAACATATAGTAAGAATAAAATACTTGAAATTTTAGATGCAGTACAGCTTATCGGATGCCCGTATGTAGAAAGAAATTTTAATTAAATGGATATAGTATGTTATTTTGTTTTATCGAAAAATCGCTAATTATTTCGGAAATGACATGTTGTTTTATGTAAAATAAAATAGAAAAAGGGAATAATTTTTATGAGTAGAGCTAAACCTTGGAAATAAAAAGACGTGATGAAGTAATTAAATAAAACAGTTTTATACGAAAAGATGATTGCAATTGTAATGCAAATCAATGCAGTGATGAAAGGAAAATACTTATACTTATATATATATATATCTATCTTGCAAGCTTAGTTTGGATGCGATGTAATTTAACAGACAAAGTTTAATAAGAAGAGCCCATGTGAGTACAATTATAGGAAAAGGATCGATATTTTTTAAAAACTCACCCTTTGAAATAAATCGTAGATATTCCAGTTGAGGAAATCTTATTCGTTGAGTCAGGTGATATCCAAACTCCAAAAAAGAGTAAATCCAATGTTGAATGTTGATATAGGTAGTTAATAGTGCAGCTAGGCTTAAAGCTATAAAAGGTGATTTTTTTGTTTTAAACTCTGGTGCAAGAAACAAAAACAACACAATGTCTCCTGTCCAATTTAAGGTTACTAAATAGGAGTAGTTCATTTTATTCCAATCAAAGTGAAAAAACATACGAAGCATATTAAATATATACTGAAGATTTAGATATATCACAATGAATTCAACTAGAAACTTTCCTTTCCCGGAAGTTTTTTGTTTTTTCTAGTGTTTATTTACCCATACTAAAAAAGAGGTGAAGTCTATGTCTACATTTATTCCTCTGGTTATTATGATTTTACTTTCAACAGGTTGGTTAACTTTTCTTCCAACGCAACTAGAAATAACCAAACAATACATGATTGTATATTTGTCTATTATCGGATGCATCTCCTTACTACCGCCGATTTCTATTACGTCCTCTGTTGATATTCAATTGGACTATCTTTTCCTGTTTTTCTTGTTTATCTATTCGTTAAAGGACACTTCTGTTCCCCAGTTAGTGACGTTACTTAGTTTGATTTTAATGTTAGGAAGTATTTTATTTTTATTTCATGAAGTTTTAGGAACTACTTTGATGGGCAGATCTTCTGTTTTTCAATGGGTAACCATTTTTTTATCGCTGGGCGAAGCTATTGTTTCAACAAATAAGATGAGGGAACAATTTTGTTTGATTTATGGCGGATTGTTGGCAACACAGGGTGTTCTCTACTATCTTTATCACGAACGTATCAGTCCAATTTCTTTCCCTGGTGTAGGAGTATTAGATACGTTTTGGATTACCATTGTTATTTTAATCGTACTAAAAGGTGTACAGCTTCGGATTTCTACTATACAGAAAAATTGGAGGCTCGAGTATTGGATAAAGAAACGTTAGCTATTTCTCTTGGAGTTGCAATTGGCTTTATGACTAGGTTGCGTTTGCTTCAAAGTGATTACCGCCAATATCCCACCTATCCACATGGACAAGTTATCCATTTAGCTTTGGGCTTAATTGCTTCTGCGTTAGGGGCAGTTGCAATCCCTGCTCTCTTAAAACCTGACTATACAGCAGTTACTTTTTTAACCCTTGCAGCTCAACAGTTTCGAGATGTACGAAATATGGAGAGGCAAGCCCTGCAAAAATTAGATGAAACTGAATTAGTTCCAAGAGGATTTAGCTATATTGAAGGGATAGCTATGGTCTTTGAAGGAAGAAATTATATTGTCATACTAGCAGCTCTGTTTACGAGCGCAGCGGTGATGATTGGTGGATGGGGTACTGGATTGATTGTAGGAGTTATCGTTATTCTTTTATCTAGTTTCTTAAAATCTGGAAAGCGAATAGGTCAAATTGGAAATGTATATGAAGTACCACTTCGTGTTAAAGGGCCTAGTTTATATGCAGATGATATTTATTTGATGAATATTGGTCTAGAAGATAATCTAAAGCGAATCATGGAAAATGGAGTAGGTGTTATCATAAAACCGTTAGATGCGAGTAGTAGAATAACCATTTCCAATCTCGGTCAGCGCCAAGCTATTTTGCATGATGTTTCTTCTATTTTAGGAGTAACTAGAGATTCTGGTGAACCAGCTTTGACTCCTATAGCAAAGTTAGATTTAAAAGATGGTCGATTGGGTTTAGTAGTTTTACCTCAAGAAAAAAATGTACCAAAATTAATAAAGATTATTGAAAGTGTACCTGTACTCGAAAGTGCTGTGCGTAAACCGAATGAATTTGATGAAAAAAAGCAGGTGGGAAATTAGAATGAACGAAATAATATTAGCTGTCATAACGACAAAACGGGACTTAGTGGGAGGTGGTTCTCCTATTTTTGTCACGGAAAACGAGAAAGAATTAATAGAAAGAGCTTTTTTATTGGAGAAGATTTTAGATGCGATGGTACATAAATTAAATGAATCGACTTATATCATCGTAAAACATTAACGGTTGAAGTCAGAACCGACGATAGGTAAACTGTATGAGGGAGACTTTGACGATCAAAGTGATAAATGAAGTGAGGAAGTTTACATGAGTTTACCAGTAGTTGCAATTGTAGGAAGACCAAATGTAGGAAAATCAACGATATTTAACCGATTAGCAGGTGAGCGGATAGCAATTGTTGAAGATCAACCTGGAATTACGAGAGATCGAATATATTGCCAAAGCGATTGGAATGGAGAACGATTTCATGTGATCGATACTGGTGGTCTTGAATTTGGAGAGCAAGATGAAATACTAGATCACATCCGTAATCAAGCAGAATTGGCTTTAACAGAATCAGATGTTATTTTATTCGTTGTCGATGGTAGAGAAGGAATTACAGCTGGTGATGAAGAAGTAGCTCGATTGTTGCATAAAACAAATAAGCCTGTAATCGTTGTTGCTAACAAGATTGATCATCTGAAACATGCAGATTTGGCATATGAGTTTTATCAACTGGGTTTTGAGCATGTAGTTGCTGTTTCGTCTTTGCACGGAACAGGTACGGGTGATTTACTAGATTTAACTGTTTCGCTTTTTCCGGAGAAACTGGAAGAAACTTATGATGAGGAGACCATTAAAGTATCGTTAATCGGTCGTCCAAACGTAGGAAAATCTTCGCTTGTCAATGCAATTTTAGGAGAAGATCGAGTGATCGTAAGTCCTGTCGCAGGTACAACTAGAGATGCGATCGATACCCCGTTTACCCTTGAAGGGGAGCAATATGTCTTAATTGATACCGCAGGGCTTAGAAAACGTGGAAAAGTATATGAATCCATTGAGAAATTTAGTGTTTTACGAGCCATGCAAGCAATCGAACGTTCAGATGTTTGTCTCATTGTATTAGATGGTGAACGAGGTATTGCAGAACAAGACAAAAAAATTGCGGGTTATGCCCATGAAGCAGGACGAGCAGCCATATTTGTAGTAAATAAGTGGGATGCTGTTGAAAAAGATGAAAAAACAATGGATCGATTCCGTAAAGAGATTCGGTTCCAATTTCAGTTTATGCCTTATGCACCCATTCTTTTCACCTCTGCTAAAACGAAGCAACGGGTTGGAAAAGTATTGCCAAAAGTAAAAGAGGTAGCTGAACAACACGCAATGCGAATTTCGACTTCGGTTATTAACCAAGTGATACAAGATGCTATTACCATGACTCCACCTCCTTCGGACAAAGGGAAAAGATTTAAAGTACAATATGCGACACAAGTAGCTGTAAAGCCACCAACCATCGTTTTGTTTGTAAATGATCCAGAACTATCTCATTTTAGTTATTTACGTTATTTAGAAAATCAACTGAGAGAGGCTTTTGCGTTCGAAGGTACACCGCTGCGAATATTGTTACGTAAAAAGAACAAATAATGGGGAGGATTTATGGACTTTTTAGCTATTATTTCGATTGTACTCGCTTATTTAATAGGGTCCATTAGTTTTAGTTACTTAATAGCACGATGGGTAAAAGGTGTGGATATTCGTGATCACGGTAGTGGAAATGCTGGAGCGACCAATACCCTTAGGTTACTTGGTAAAGGTCCTGCGGTAACGGTTTTAATTCTTGATGCTTTAAAAGGTGTTATTGCTATATACACTACTTTTCTCTTTGTTGGAAATAACCCTATAGTCCTAGCCGTCTCTGGGATGCTGGCCATTTTTGGCCACAATTGGCCTATTTTTTTACGCTTTCGTGGAGGAAAAGGAGTTGCAACAACAATAGGTGTTGTCGTTTCCTTGATGTTTTATGCAGGTCTTATATCTGGAATTATAGCTATTCTTCTTATTGTTATCACTCGATTTGTGTCTCTTGGATCATTGGTATTTACTGTTGGCTTACCTTTCGCTGTCTTAGCCTTTCAAGGTCATTATCCTGAGCCCTATCTTTGGCTTAGCTTTGCTATAGCTTTACTTGCTATTGTCAGACATAAACGAAATATCAAAAGTTTATTTCAGGGGACTGAACGGAAGATTGGTCAAAGGGAAGGAGAGAAATAATGAAGCGAGTTGCAGTTATTGGTGCGGGAAGCTGGGGAACCGTTTTGGCAAATGTTTTAGCTGATAATGGACATGAAGTTACCATATGGGCAAGAAAAGAAGAAGTGTCAAATGAGATAAATAATTTACATTGTAATCGTGCTTATCTCGGGGAAGCTGAATTACACCACAATTTAAAAGCAGATTCTTCATTAAAAACTGTAGTTTCTAATAAAGAGGTTGTTTTATTTGCAGTCCCATCACATGCGATGCGTGAAATGTTAACACAAGTGAAACTTTATGTTCACTCAGATGCATTGCTCATCCATGCAACAAAAGGTTTTGAACAAGAATCATGGAAACGAATGTCTGAGTTAATTGCTGAGGAATTACCACAATGGGGTGAACGAATTGTGGTTTTATCAGGACCTAGTCATGCTGAAGAAGTGATTAAACGTTCCCCTACAACAGTAGTTGTAGCTTCTTCTTGTCAGCAAAGCGCAGAATTAACCCAGACTATCTTTATCAACTCCTATTTCCGTGTGTATACGAATCCAGATGTTGTTGGTGTGGAGATAGGTGGAGCATTGAAAAATATTATCGCTTTAGCCACTGGTTTAGCCGATGGATTGGGATATGGGGACAATGCTAGAGCTGCTCTAATGACACGGGGATTGGCAGAGATTGCGCGTGTTGGTACAGCAATGGGTGCGGAAGCCATCACGTTCGTTGGATTAGCCGGAGTAGGGGATTTAATCGGCACTTGTACGAGTAAGCATAGCCGAAATTGGCGTGCTGGTTATGCCATTAGTCAAGGAAAAAGTTTAACGGAAGTGTTATCCGAGATGAAGATGGTAGTAGAAGGCGTCAAAACTACCCGTGCAGGTCATGCATTAAAAGAAAAATACAATATTGAAATGCCGATTACAGAGCAGCTCTATGCTGTTCTCTTTGAGGGAAAAGATCCTAAAATTGCTGTTGGAGATTTAATGAGTCGAGGTAAGACAAGAGAGTTACAGGAAATGGCACAAGGTTGGTGAAAAAAATTTTCACAATCTAATATCGCATCGAGTGTAAGGAACATATTCTAGGAGTAGCTTGAAACATTATCCTATTAACACTTGAGCATAGGTGTATCTGGGACAGGGATCAGTTTTTGATGCACCATCATACACATAGGATGATGAATAAGAAAAAAGGGTAAGCCCTATGGCTTAACCCTTTTTCTTCTGATGTTTCTTCTGCGCGCTGTTCGTGGTATTGTGTTTGGTCTTGATCTAACCGTGTTTGTGCGTACACGTGCTGGTTTAGCTGCAAACATCTGCGTAAAAATATTTTGCATAAATGGGGATTGCAATACATTTAGCACCTTACCCATATCTACATATTGCAACATGCGTAATAATGGAGAACGAGGGGGTGGCATATTAGGGAGTTTGATAATGGGTATATCCTCATCTTTAAACTCATCTTTCGTTTTAAATTCATCTTTACTCACTGGGGGTTTCGGTAATTGCGGTACAAAGGGTCGTTTCCCCGCCCGCGCATCTCTTCCTACGGTGAAAAATTTTGCAGTATGATCCATCATAGATTCCAATCGTTGTAAAGATTGGCTCAAATCATGAACAGTTGATCGGAAGGAGACAAACCCGTTCATTAATCTTAAAATGTTAATGTTAGGTACGGCAGAAGGGCTCGGTAGAGGCCTACGGGATATTCTCCCTGTAGGAGCTCTGTGACGTCTGGGATATTGCTTTGATCGTACAGGAGATTCTTTCACTGCTACTCCTCCATTCAGGCGTTAGTCCATCTATCATATGCAGGGCTTAATCCTTAAGTCTAGACGGTTATCTCTATGAATGGATAGGCTTCTGCGGAATTGCTTAAATCTAGAAAGGAATGTCAATACATGTCTTTGATGGCCACTATTTTTTTTCTTATTTTGGTTAACTTTTTTGTTGCATTTGCAAGACAACAAAAAAAGGGAGGCTTACGTGCTCTTCTGTTTGTCATTGCCATTGTGACACTGCTGCTAGCTGTTTTATTTGCAATACGAGCATTATCTGCTTAGGAGGATGAATAGAAATGAAAAAAGCTTTTCGTTTGGGCGCCATTATGATTGGTTTCTTATTCCTTACAGCATGCATGTATCCCAATGAGGAGAGGCAGCAACTTGCTGATGTAGTAAATCATGTAGCCAGGGTACAAGCTCAGTCAGAACAGTATCTACAGCAACATAAAACACTGCCATACAAATATTCAACCGATGACAGGAAATTTACTTCGCATTATCTGGTAGATTTTCAATTGCTATCTGAAATCCCAATGACTGCATACGAAAAAGGAGGGGATTTTCTATATGTCTATGTAGGCGCAGAAGGAAAACAACCTCTTGTTCGCTTGTTTGATCTACGTGTGAATGATGAAGTAGAAAAAGTACAACTCGCAATTAACAATTACAAATCGAAAAACAAAAATTTACCGATCAGGTCAAAAGAAGCAAATGGATTTTTCGATGTTGATTTAGAAAAATTACATATGTCAGACATCAAAATCCCATCTCCCTATTTTTCTGAAGCTAATTTGCCTATTCTTATGGATAAAAATGGCCGTATTTTTTTGGATTATCGAGGTGATGTCACTCGATTAATCCAAACGGTAAAGCAAAAACCTTCCTCACAGGAAGATCTGCGCCCGTTTATGGCAAAAAACTCGCTTTTTGTCCCAGCGTTCTCACCTCCACTAAAAGTTGGAAAGAAGGGAGAAATACTTTTTTTCTCATAATTTCTTAAAAGATTCATATGATGAAGTAACCAATTGAGAGGCAGGGTTTTGGGATGAATACAGTTTTGTTTCACCTCATCCTTATTCCAGGTGTATTTATGCTAGGTTATCTATTTGCAAGCATAAAAGTTGTCGCATTTCATACTGCAAAAAAAGAAAAAGATAAAGAGCTACAGCAATGATATGTAGCTCTCTTTTTTGCTTAAATTCGAAATTTTTGGGGATAGTGGTATAAGTGAAAGCTCATATCGCGAAATATGATATTTTAAAATTACAGTTGATTCTGATGGATGGAGAATCAGATGGTTCGGAACTGTCAAAGAAGGCTGTGGCGGAGCAGATGCTCACGGTTGGAATGGAAATAATCCTAGCAGAGGGGAGAGATACTCTCGAAGCAATCGATGAGTTCTACTTTAGCTCTGCTGGTTTTCCCAAGATCGGCCCAGCGATGGTTGCAAAGGGAGAAGAACTCGGGTTTCCTTATAGCATCCACCTCCCTGATGCAATGAATGCCTTTGAGAAGGCTAAGGAGATGATTCTCCAGAAAGACTGAGTCGACAGGTCGAGGCAGCAACCAGTTGTCTCGACCCCGCATTTGAAAAATAGCCACCTGATAGGGTGGTTTTGTTGTGTATGCGCGTTTAAAATGGTACAAGGATTAGAAACACATCATTCACCTATCCAAAATTGGGTGCTTTTTGTGTCCATAAAGATGGTTATAATATATTTTAAACGTTTATAAATTTCATCTGACCATTACAAACGAAATATGGTATAATTGTAATAGTCTGAATATTCACGAAAGATGAAATGATGCAAAAAGTATTTGGATATATTCGAGTGAGTTCGAAGGACCAAAATATAGATCGCCAGTTAGTAGAATTGCAAGAACTAGGTATTGAAGTATGTGACGTATTTATCGATAAACAAAGTGGAAAAGATTTTGATCAACCTCAATATCAAACATTAAAACAATACTTGCGTAAAGGTGATTTATTTTATATAAAATCGATTGACCGCAATTTTACTATTGATGATTTTTTGGAATTATCCAATGTATATGAGATAGCAACGATAATGAGCCAAAATCCAGTTATTCTATTGGATGATAGTGAAACAGTTCATTAGAAAGAAATAATTAAACAAGTACGTCGAGGATATAGACCTTATCAGAAAATTGAATATCAAGACAAAACAAAGAAAGTGAACCAGCATCCAGCGACTGAGGGGCATGGAACCATATAATGGAATCTATCTGACGACGACGAAGCAAGAACTCTGTCATTGGCCTTTTTCAGGGCGTGAGCAAAAACACCCATATTATGTAGACACTTTTTATCCATAAGAAAGAACGGACAGGCATGAACTCCAGGATTCGCAAAAAAATTACATTTCGTTTGTTTTACGATGGGCTTCCTTACATTTATCTAGATACAACAGATCAAGTGAGCGAGAACAGTAGTCTTAAAGATGAGTTAGTATTGAAGCGAGAAACAAATGACCTTCATGACACACTGGCATTCTATTTATTACGTTCATATATAAATTACGATTATTTAGAAAGCAAAGAACGCACCATTGTTAATGATGGAGGAGATTTATATGAGAAAATTCATCACAACCTTATGTCTGTTTATCTTGTTGTCTGGATGTTCTGAGATCAATCCGATGGCAGATCCACTCGATAAGGTCGATTCTAGAACCAGAGTCTATCGCCCTGGTTACGAGAAAGAAAAATCAATGGGTGATCCTGCACCGATGATTGAGAAAGCAAATCCACAAGCATTTATTTTTCGCGATGAGAAGATGATCTATTCCTGTAACCTGATCACCATCAAGGATTTACGTGATACAAAGGCACTGCTTCAACCTTCCTTGGACGGTGGTGGAATTATTCGGCACTACATGGATGGAGAAGGAAATGACGAAGAGTTAACCGCTGATTTGGAGGAAGGTTCCTTTAATCAATGCCGTTATCTATTAGTGAATCAAACGAGTATTGATGGAACCGACTATAATGATTTTGTATATTTAGATGTTTATCAAAAGAGATACTCAGATCTTGCTATTATCAAAAGGCAAATCAAACAGGATTATGAATCCGAAACGAGTTTTGGGGATGTGAAGGTGTTTCGGAAAAAAGATTCAACCTTTGATAATGAGGTGTATGTATTACAAAAAGGTGACGTGTTCGCCAAAGTAAAATTTGAATTAAAAGGGAAGACGTCAATGATCCAAAATCTCTTAAAAAAATCGGCTAACAACCTGACAAAGCAAGTTGTTCATCCCAATGGACTTTCGAAAATCGGGTTCAAGAGTCCAACATTCACCAAAAGTTTTGTGAATACATGTGAGATCGTTACAACACAGGATCTAAAGAAGATTTCTGGAAATGATGGAGTGGCTTTAGTAATAGAGGATTTTGGAACGGCTGTCGGAATAGAGATGTTGTATCCAAACTTATATAACTATGTGTCCCATGCATGTTGGAGGTTTGTGGGTAAGCAATATGTTCATATTGAGGCCAAAACATTCGAAAATGAGCAGGCTGCCAAAGAAGATTTTGCTGAACACAGGAACTATTATCAGAGTAAGAAGCAATATATCCAACAAAAAGGAATTAGTGATGAGGCCTATTTGAATAAAGATAACTCTGACCAGAAGTTGTTGCACTTTCGTAAAGGAAGGGTGAATATCGATATTGAGTACGTGGATGATAACAAGAAGAACATGGAAATAAACGAGATGCTCCAGAAGTTAAAGCTTATAATCCCCGAGATGATGAAACGGCTGAAGTCTGGATTGTAATTCACTCCATTCGAGTTAAGCCCTAGTTAAACCGGTAAAAGGCTCAGAACCAGCAATCGAACAATAAATCTTAATTTATCCAATAAGCCTCTGAATCAAAAATCACAGAGGCCTTTTTACTATACTTCTATATCATCTTTTAGTTTTAAGAAGTTTTGATAACAATCATGGCTTTCTATTCACGAATAAACCATTTATATTCTTTCGTCTCCCCTTCATAGGTGACTTCGCCTCTCTTTGTAATCTTTTTCCCCGATCAAAGTGCTTGTTCGCACATTTGAGCATGAAATTCCTTTTTTGTGTGTCCAGTTTATAGGAATAGCCTTCGCGAGAATGCAAAGGCTTAGATTCGGATATGATTAACCCCATGGAATTGCTGATCTCTTTCATTAAATCTTTAATTTTCTGGCTTTTTATCATACATCAAAAACACGCACAGCTATTACTTGGACACGGGTTAGAAATTCGGATGGAACGTAAATTTAGGTAGCTTCGCTGGTATTACCTCAATTTTTAAGAATCTGGCGACCTTTTCATGTACAAAAACATTAAAATGCCATCACAACTGAAGAGAAATGACGGGTTTGTGACGGAATGAAATACAAAATTTGGTTTATCATTATATAGAAGATATATTCAAAATGATTTGCTATTTCCTAATTACGGATATTTTAACGAGGAATGAATATAGTTTTGATTACATACTGAGAGATGGAATTAGAGAATGTTTATATAGAAGAAACATGTATTCAAAGGTGACCACACTTTGACCACACACTACCCAACACTAAATAAAATTTAATGCACATAAGTAGACGTAATCCTCCAACCCTCCGCATAGAATGCACTTAAATGACCTCAGGTAAATTAAAGAAAAAGTGCATTGTCATATTAAGAGAATGAGCTCATATATTAGTAGCGTATAGTGTAAACCGGAGGGGAGGGATAGCCTTCAAACCGGCAATAAACCCAGCAAAGCATGAACCTTTGAGGAGGGTAATGGATGGAAAAAGTAGATATCTTAAAAGATATTGCAGAACGCACAGGTGGAGACATCTACTTGGGGGTAGTAGGTGCAGTTAGAACTGGGAAGTCAACTTTTATAAAACGTTTTATGGAGCAAGTTGTTATTCCTAATATCGCAGATTCCTCTGAGAGAACAAGAGCAATTGATGAGCTGCCACACAGTGGGGCAGGGAAAACAATTACCACCATCGAACCAAAATTTGTACCAAATCAAGCAATAAACGTATTGGTGGATGAAGGATTAGATGTCAATGTTCGTTTAGTTGACTGTGTTGGATATGCAATCGAAGGCGCAAAAGGTTATGAAGATGAAAATGGACCAAGAATGATTAATACTCCATGGTTTGAAGAACCTATTGCGTTTCAAGAAGCTGCTGAAGTAGGAACCAGGAAAGTTATCCAAGAACATTCTACACTTGGTATTGTGGTTACAACAGATGGTAGTATTACGGATATACCAAGAAGTTCTTATGAAGAAATGGAAGAACGTGTGGTAGAAGAATTGAAAGAAGTTGGAAAACCTTTTATCATGATCCTAAATTCTGCCCACCCTCAGAGTGAAGAGACGGAGCAACTGCGTCTATCTCTTGTGGAAAAGTATGATATCCCAGTAGTAGCCGCAAGTGTTGCTACGATGAGTGAGGAAGAAATCTTAGGTGTTCTTCGTGAAGTATTATTTGAGTTCCCTGTACATGAAGTCAATGTGAATCTCCCTAGTTGGGTAATGGTGTTGGAAGATAAACATTGGTTACGACAAGAGTTTGAGGTTTCTGTCCGAGAGACAGTTAAAGATATACGAAGACTCCGTGATGTAGATCGGGTAGTTGGTAAATTTTATGAATATGAGTTTATTGATAAGGCAGCACTTTCTGGCATGCACATGGGTCAGGGAGTAGCGGAAATTGATTTGTATGCACCAGATGAATTGTATGATCGTGTATTGACAGAAGTAGTAGGCGAAGAGATAAGAGGACGTGACCACCTGCTACAATTGATGCAAGATTTTTCTATTGCTAAGCGTGAGTATGATAAAATTTCTGAAGCTTTACAGATGGTCAAAACAACAGGTTATGGTGTAGCAGCACCTACTTTGGAAGAGATGAGTTTAGATGAGCCGGAGTTGATCAAACAAGGATCTCGCTTTGGGGTCCGTTTAAAAGCAACAGCACCTTCGATTCATATGATTCGAGTAAATGTAAATTCGGAGTTTGCTCCAATTATAGGAACTGAACGACAATCAGAAGAGTTAGTAAACTATTTGATGAGAGATTTTGAGCAAGATCCGCTTCGTATTTGGGAATCTGATATTTTTGGACGTTCTCTTAACTCCATTGTGAGAGAAGGGATTCAAGCGAAATTATCTATGATGCCGGAAAATGCCAGATTTAAGCTACAAGAGACACTTGAGAGGATTATAAATGAAGGGTCAGGCGGACTGATTGCCATCATATTATAAGAAAAAGGTCGATAGTTTGAAACTATCGACCTTATTTTTTAGGAAAAATCATTTATAGTACTTGAACTACGGTCATTGCTTGTATTAGTATAGATGTGTCCCACGTATTGTCCCTTTACTGTGACAATAGGTGATTTGTACAGGAGGTGCGGTTATGAACAAAACCGATCTAATCAACAAAGTAGCAGAAGCTACAGAAACAACTAAAAAAGAAGCTACACAATCAGTAGAAGCAGTATTATCTGTAATCTCTGAGGCACTAGGTGCTGGAGAAAAAGTTCAACTGATCGGGTTTGGAAATTTTGAAGTCCGTGAGCGTGCTGCACGTAAAGGACGTAATCCGCAAACCGGTGAAGAAATTGATATCCCTGCAATGAAAGTTCCTGCTTTCAAACCAGGTAAACAATTGAAAGAAGAAGTAAACAAATAATATACTTCTTTTTTCTATCCATCGGATGGGACTACATATAAACACAAGGGGACCCTTTTCTTGGGTCTTTTTGTGTATATTAAGAAGGGATTTTATAGATGGATAAACCGAAATTAGAACAAGCGATCAAACTAATACTAGAAGCAATAGGCGAAGACCCAAATAGAGAAGGTTTGCTAGAAACACCTAGTCGTGTTGCAAGTATGTATGAAGAAGTGTTTGCAGGCCTTACGGAAAATCCAGAAGAACTTTTTTCTGTTGTTTTTAGTGAAGAACATGAAGAGTTAGTTTTAGTAAAAGATATACCTTTTTATTCTATATGCGAACATCATTTGATTCCTTTTTTTGGACATGCTCATGTTGCTTATATTCCAAAAAGTGGCCGCGTGACTGGGTTGAGTAAATTAGCTCGGGCAGTAGAGATTTTATCCAAACGACCCCAGTTGCAAGAACGGATTACAGCGACTGTTGCTGATGCAATCATGTCTAAATTAGAACCACATGGTGTGATGATTATGATTGAAGCAGAACATATGTGTATGACGATGAGGGGTGTAAAAAAACCAGGTACAAAAACAATTACAACAGCTGTTAGAGGCGTATTTGCAGAGTCTGCTGAAAAGCGCGCAGAAGTATTAGCGATGATTCGCTAGCTTTTATTAATGAAGACCACAGTTTTATAACAATTTTAATTTTCAAACAGGTTTTCTTTTCTCTCTTGACACAAGGATATGCTCGTTATAAAATGATATCTGTTCTCTTAGAATTAAGAAATCATGTATAACGGGCTATGGCGCAGCTTGGTAGCGCGCTTGCATGGGGCGCAAGAGGTCGTCAGTTCGAATCTGGCTAGCCCGACCAAAAAAATCCCTTCCCTTATCGGGAGGGTTTTTTTTACCCAGCGTTGGGAGGGTTTGAAAAATGGGAAATCAAGTAGACTATTTTGTTATAAAAGCGAAAGAAAATGGTGTGAACGTCATTGGTCTTACACGAGGAAAGGACACCCGTTTTCATCACTCAGAAAAGTTGGACAAAGGTGAAGTGATGATTGCGCAATTTACAGAACATACATCTGCTGTGAAAATTCGTGGAAAAGCTGAGATTATCACCTCATTTGGAGTTGTAGATACAAATGAATAAGAAGGTTTTATGGCCGGGGTAATATACTCTGGCTATTTTTATGTAATCAACTTGATGGATTTACAAATTTGTGACAAATGCTTTTTGGTAATGAATTATGGTATACTATCGTGGATATAGCAAATATAGGAGGACGCTTTAATGACGTCCATACATAAAACGCAAGAGGAGATTATTCTTCGTCTGAATCAACTAACAGGCCACTCTTATTTATTGGAGAAATGTGGAAAGCCTAAAATACCGGAATTATTTATAAAAATTCTTCAACTTATGTTAACATCTATCCAAGAAAAACCCCAGCGTATCATTTCATATTGCGTTTCTACAGCATTGTTGCGTATGGGGCTCGTTGTACATGAACAAGTGTCCTTGGAAGATGAAAAGGATGTAGAAGTATTTCAAAAGAAGCAGTTATCCATATTAGCTGGGGACTATTATAGTAGTTTATTTTATAAGACACTTGCTCATCACAATGAAATAGAAGGAATGCAAGTACTATCTAAAACAGCTAGTCAGATTTGTGAGGCAAATATGCAACATCATATCGATGGTACCTTTGATCCATTTAAACAGGAAGATTGGACAGGCCATCAACTGCTTACGGCTCTTGCCGATTTTTTTCATGTTCACAGGCAGGTAGAATGGTGTTCACTCTTTTCTTACTACCTTCATTTGGACCATCATCGGGCTCCAAAGATTCAGCGAGCAACCTTTTTAAAATGTATGGAGTCTATTGAGCCAGAGAGTGTCCAATCTGTCCTATATCAGATGTTGTTGGATAAGGAGGCAATTCATTGAAGGATACAAAGGTAGTCCCTCTCCAAGGTACAGAAAAAGAAAAATATGTTCATCAAGTTTTTGAAGATATCGCAGAAAATTATGATCGAATGAATAGTATCCTAAGTTTTCGCCGTCATCGCGCATGGAGAAAATTTGCGATGAAAAAAATGAATGTAGGTGAGGGAGATTCAGCTATCGATGTATGCTGTGGAACGTGTGATTGGACAATTGCACTAGCCAAGGCCTCTAAAACAGGAAGTATCATTGGGCTGGATTTTAGTTCTAAAATGCTGGAAATGGGATTGTCTAAGTTAGAAAAAGAAGGAATACAAGACAATGTTAATCTTATAGAAGGTAATGCATTAGAATTGCCATATCCAGACAACACATTTGACTTTGCTACGATTGGGTTTGCTTTGCGAAATGTTCCTGATGTAGTAAAAGTTTTACAAGAAATGAAGCGAGTGGTCAAACCAGGAGGAAAAGTGGTCTCTCTTGAGTTGTCGAAGCCGACTTGGAAACCATTTCGTGCTCTTTATTTCTTTTATTTTGGTCGTATTCTACCTCTATTGGGCAAACTATTTGTTAATCGTTATGAGCAATACAAATGGCTGCCTACATCACTTTTATCTTTTCCTGATTATAAAGAGTTAGAAAAAATGATGAAGGAAGAGGTTGGATTTTCTGATGTAGAGGTGTATCCTTTATCAGGGGGCATTACTGCTCTACACATAGGCTACAAATAGAAGAAGGTAATCATCATGGTAAAAAAACTAAAATTGGTCCTAGACATGATCAAGTTTGAGCATTCTATCTTTGCGCTTCCATTTGCCTATCTGGGAGCTATTTTAGGAAGCCTAGAGGTAAATGGACATTTTCCTTCATGGATGCAAATCTTTTGGATTACAATCGCAATGATAGGTGCTAGAAGTGCAGCGATGGCATTAAATCGAATCATTGACCGCCAAATTGATGCAAAAAACCCAAGAACCTCAAACAGGCACATTCCAAAGGGGCTAATTCCTGTTTCCTTTGCTTGGGGATTTGTGGTCGTTTCCTTTCTTGTATTGTTTATTGCAGCTTTCCAGTTAAACATGTTAGCTGTAGAATTGTTACCGATTGCGGTGTTTTTTTTGGTTTTTTATTCATATACAAAGCGTTTTACATGGACATGCCATTTGATACTTGGTATAGCAACAGGTCTGGGACCATTAGGTGGCTGGATTGCAACTACTGGACAGATTGATATCAAAGGAATACTGCTCTTTTTAACAGTTGCATTGTGGATAGGTGGATTTGATGTTATTTATGCTTGTCAAGATGTAGAGTTTGATAAAAAAGAGGGGCTTCACTCGATTCCTGTTCGATTTGGAATTAAAAGAGGATTGCAGATTTCATCCTTTATGCATATCGGTACTGCTCTTGGATTATTTGGGCTTCTTTGGATGACGGATCTCGGAGTTTATTTTGGTTTAGGAGTTATTGTCGCATTGCTCATTCTTCTCTATGAACACTCTATCGTCTCGCATGATGACCTTTCCCGTTTGAATACTGCATTTTTTACCATGAATGGGGTTCTGAGCGTTATCGTATTTTGTTTTATGATGATAGATGTGCTATTTCGATAAAGGTGGATGTGGAAATGAAACCGATACGCATTGGGAAAATTGCATTTACAAACATTTTACCGCTATACCACTACTTTCATTTTTCAGATTTATCGGTGGAACTCATTCCTCAAGTCCCATCTCTGTTAAATCAATCAATGGCAGATGGTAGAATTGATATGGGTCCTATTTCTTCCTTTGCTTATGCTCGTGATTATCCGAAGTATATTGTCATGCCAGATATATCAATTAGTGCAAAAGGTCCAGTTGGCTCTGTTTTTTTGTTTAGCAAAAAAGATACGTTTTCAGCAGTGAAACATGGAAAAATTGCATTAACCAATACATCAGCAACTTCGATTCATTTACTCAAAATTTTATTAGAGCATTTTGCTAATGGTTCACCGAGTTATACAACCCACGAAACAAACTTAGACAAAATGATGGAGGTTGCGGATGCTGCCTTGTTAATTGGTGACGATGCCCTCCGCGCTAATTGGTCCAATACAAAATATCATGTGTATGATCTAGGTTTACAGTGGTATAAAGAAACAGGTCTACCAATGACTTATGCAATATGGGCGGTAAACCGTCGTGTGGCAGAGGAAAGACAGGAGATGCTTTCACTTATCTATCAACGATTTTTACAAGCAAAAAAACTTGGACAACAGGATCTGATTCCAGTTATTCAAGAAGCGAGGAGACAAGTAGGAGGAGAAGTAGCTGATTGGAAAAAATATTATGCTGGGCTTAATTATAATTTTGGTCCAGAAGAACAACGTGGTTTAGCTACTTACTTTCACTATGCAAAGCTTACTGGATTGATAAAAGATGAAGTGAAAATTGAGGTTTTGGATCTACCTGTACACATCTAAGCTAACAGGGTGAGGAATTTGCGACTAGCAAGTATTTATAGACATATAAAAAAAGATCTAGAAGTAGTAGAAGATTTGCTAACCCAATCAATGGATACAGATCTGCTGGAACTACGCGAATCATCTACTCATCTGCTCCGGGCTGGTGGCAAAAGAATGCGCCCGGTTTTTGTACTGTTATCAGGAAGATTTGGAACATCATTGAACAAACAACAAGTGATTGATGTAGCAGTTGCTTTGGAATTAATACATATGGCAACATTGGTGCATGATGATGTGATCGACAATGCTTCATTGCGTAGAGGTCAGGAAACGGTTAAAGCGCGTTGGGATAATCGAGTGGCAATGTATACAGGAGATTATATTATTTCTCGTGCACTTCAGATTATTTCAGATATTACTATTCCACAAGTTCATCAAGAGTTGTCGAAGTCAATATCTCTCATGTGTCGAGGAGAAATTGATCAAATTCAAGATTTATATAATCCAAATCTTATCCTCAAACAATATTTATCTCGCATAAAACGTAAAACTGCACTTTTGATGTCCGTCAGTTGTTATTTAGGTGCCTTGGTAAGTCATGCTTCTCCTAAAGTAGTACGGCATATGAAACGATATGGGTATTATGTTGGTATGTCCTTCCAATTAACCGACGATGTACTTGATTTTACTGGAGATGAAGAGACTTTAGGCAAGCCAGCTGGAAGTGATTTAAAACAAGGCAATGTAACATTACCAGTAATATATGCATTGAAAAATTTACCCCTTGAAGAAAGGAAAGTTATAGAAGACTTTTTATCAACAAAGGGCCAAGAGCCGCTCAACGATGATGTACTTGATCTCGTGATAAAAGCAGGCGGAAATGAATTTACATTAGATTTATCAAAACAATATTTAAACAAAGCCTTACAAGAACTAGAAAAATTACCACCTACTCATGAACAAAATTTATTAAAAATGCTAGCAGAATTTATCGTTGGTAGAAATTATTAAGCGGAAATATTGCGTTTCTGATCTATGCTTGATACAATGTGGAACGTTATCATACATACTATTGGAGGATTTTTCATGGGAAAAACTTTTATTATGATTAAGCCTGATGGAGTACAACGTGGACTGGTAGGAGAAATCGTATCTCGTTTTGAAAAGAAAGGTTTTCAACTTTTAGGTGCGAAACTAATGAGTGTTTCAAATGAATTAGCTGAAAAACATTATGCTGAGCACAAAGAACGCCCTTTCTTTGGAGAACTGGTTGATTTTATTACTTCTAGCCCAGTATTCGCCTTTGTATTAGCAGGAGATAATGTAATTGCTACAGCACGTCAAATGATGGGGAAAACAAATCCTTCTGATGCGTTGCCTGGTACGATTCGTGGTGATTTTGGTATAAGTGTTGGTATGAACATCATTCATGGTTCTGATTCTCCTGAAAGCGCTGAACGTGAACTCGCCCTTTGGTTTCCAGAAGCAGAGCAAGTAGAATATGAGAAAACAATCAATCGTTGGGTTTAAGTGACGAGAAATTCGTTGAAGTAGGATATAACATATTTCGGAGTTTATGATATAGAGTTCCCCTGAGATGGGAGACTTTTCCACTAATATGTACAAAAGTTATCCTGTGAAGCGGAAATGAGCCAAAAGGCTCATATAATAGATTAGAAAGTTAGAAGACCAATCTATATAGATCGGTCTTCTATTTTTAGTTATTGATATATTCTTCAAATACAAATCCAAAATCTTTCACAACATAGGTTTGTTTTTTCTCTTTAAGCCAAGTAAAGGCAAATTCGTTTAGCTCTTTAAATTGGTTAACAACATTGCTTTCTTCACTTGTAATGCGGCTGAGTGTAGTAGAGGCTATGTTCAGGCTTTGTTCGGAAAATTGTAGATAGCTAGCGTTATCTTTGGTAATTTCGGCTATTTTAATTAATGCTTTGTATAAGTCTTTGACGTCTTCCAATTGTTTTTTTTGTACGTCAATGTGGTATAATTCAGATCCTAATTTAAACTTAAGTTCCACATCTAAGTCAACAGTTCCAGCGGTTTCCAATGAAACGTAGGAGATATGATTTTGATAATAATCATATCGATATAATGTACGTTTCTTGCTCACTGCACTTGTGCCATCTAAATGAATCAGTGCTTTATTTGTAAAGCAATACTCATCCGATTTGGATTTGATGAGGAAAAATATTTTCTCTCCATCTTCGTGCATGACATAGTCATCTGAGTCTACCTTATCATAATCAGCAGGTTTTATTACTGTCCCTACATTGCTTAAACCTAACACATCTGCAGCTACTTTTCCAAACATGAAACCAAACCTTTCACAGGAGATTGAGTCTTCACGATTTTCTTTTATTACAAATAAAAGTATATCACAGGTGATGATTTTATTTCTATTGAGTAGCTCGGATGAAAGCATAGACGAAGGGATAAAAATTTCTCTTTGAGTTTTAGGTTATAATTAGGTATGCTAAATTTAGTTCTTTTCATGTAATTTTAATAAGATATATTGGAATACCAAATGAAAGAATACGTAAATAGATAAACAAGAGAAATTGCATTGCGAGACAGGATGAACCATGATAAGAAAGTATAGTAAGAAAAATTCTTGACTAAGACGATTCTTACAAGTATAAAAAAACAGGCAAGAACTTTTGCTTTCAAGAAGAGGAAGGGTGTTCGAGTTGCAATATGTGATAGGCGTTGATGGAGGCGGTACCAAAACGATAGCAGTTGCTTATGATCTAGATGGAAATGTGTTGGGAGAGGGAAGAAGTGGTTTCAGTAATGTAATGGTTAATTTTAAGGAGGCAACCAAACATATTCTCGTAGCTATTGATCAAGCTCAAGAGAATCTTAGAAAAGAGGATTGCAAATATATCTATCTAGGGATTGCAGGCAGTGAAGGAATTGAGAATAAAGATGAACTCATTCAAATCATAACAAATGAATTCCAAACTAAAATAAGTGTAGTAAACGATTCGATTATTGCTCACGCAGCAATGTTAAAAGGTGAGGATGGAATTTTAGCGATATCTGGTACAGGTGCAATTGCAGTTGGGATCAAAGGAGATAAATGTGTTTTTAGTGGGGGATGGGGACATTTACTAGGAGATGAAGGTAGTGGTTATTGGATTGTGATGGAAGCTTTTCGTCAGATGATTATGGAGACAGATGAGTCTCTACCATTATGTCAACTGAGCAGCGCATTGTTAGATGAGATGGGCTATACAGATCCACAAGATATTAAGCTATTTGCGTATAGTAGACCAAAAGCTGAGATTGCAAAGCTAAGTAAAGTAGTAACACGTTTAGCTGATACAGGAGATGCTATTGCTGGCCGAATATTGTATGATGCAGGTCAAAAACTAGGAAGTATGACATGGAATTGTTGTAGAAAATTAGGTCATGACGATCCGATTACCATTGCTCTGAGCGGGAGTATTTTTGAACATATTCCACAAGTAATGGATAGTTATAAACAATATTTATCCAGTATCATTCAAGTTCCTATCACATTGGTGCTCGATGCAGTACCAGCTACAAAGGGTGCCTATTACTTAGCCACGAAGGAAATATAGGTTTGTGATTGAATAACTAACGATAAATGTAAGATAAAAAGGGAAGCAAGATTGGAATTTGAAAAATCATTCTACAACCTAATCCTGATGGTAACGGGGTTAGGTAATGAAAGATAAACAGATTACCGGCTTAACATCCTATGTTTTAAGTTGCAGGATGTTCAAAAGCATAAAAAATACCTAAGCAAGTAGAATGCCTAGGTATTTTTCTTCAGTGCAATTGGTATGGTTTTGCTGTAGCGTAAAAAGCTCTACTAGGGTTCTTTTGTTATAATAATTTCTTTATTTTATCTTTTATTTGTTCAGATTGGGTACCAAATACGATTTGTACTGCTCCTTTACCCAATTTCATGATACCTGCTGCTCCTAAGCTTCTCAATCCATCGTCATCAGTCAATTTATCATCTTTGACAACTAAGCGTAGTCGAGTGATACAAGCATCTACATCGACAATGTTTTCTTTTCCGCCCACCATAGTTAGAACTTTTGAGGCTTTATCATCCAAATTGGAAACGCTTCCAATTTCTTTGTCATTTTCCTCCATTTCATCTTCTCTACCAGGGGTCTTCAGGTTAAACTTTGTAATAATCAAACGAAATAGCAGATAATACACAACAGCAAAGATAAGTCCTATCGGAATCAAAAGTAATGGCTTTGTAGCTTTTCCATATGCTAAGAAATAGTCGATCAATCCTGCAGAGAAGCCAAATCCGATTTTAATGCCCATAGCAGTTACAATATATCCTGCAATACCAGATAAAATAGCGTGCAGTCCATAAAGTGCAGGAGCTACAAACATGAAAGCGAATTCAATTGGTTCCGTGATACCAGTCAAAAAGGCTGCTAAAGCAGAACCAATAAAGATGGATGAAATTAATTTCCTTTTTTCTGGTTTTGCAGTGTGAATAATGGCAAGTGCTGCTCCTGGAAGTGCAAACATTAAGATCGGATAAAATCCAGCCATAAACATACCAGCTGTAGGGTCTCCGGCAAAGTAGCGGTATAGATCTCCGTGAACGACTTTATGTGTGACAGGATCTGTAAAGCTGCCAATTTGGAACCAAGCAATGGAGTTTATAACATGGTGAAGGCCAAATGGGATGAGTAAACGGTTAAAGAATTGGTAAATTCCAGCGCCGATTGCTCCAAGGCTAACTACCCAGTTACCAAAAATATCAAGTGCATGTTGAACAGGTCCCCAAATCAGTCCAAAGAGTAGTGCCACAATAACCATGGTAAGGGAAGTGATGATCGGTACAAATCTTTTTCCACCAAAAAAACCCAACCAATCAGGAAGTTTAATATCATGATACCTGTTGTAGAAGTAAGCTGCTAACGCACCAGCTAGAATACCCCCTAGAACACCCATATCTAATTTTACATCATTTGCGATAAAACCAAAGGCAGTTGGTACTTTAGCTAATACATTGACTAAAATTTCATATGCCATGACAGCAGCCAAAGCAGCAACTCCATCACCTGCTAGTCCAAGTGCGATCCCGACAGCAAAAATAAGTGCGAGATTATCAAATATAGCGGACCCACCTGCTAATAAAAAAGGTGCAATGTACTGGTTTAGAAATCCTCCTACAGTAGTACCGAGATGAAAATCTTTGATGTAGTCTATCGCTCCAAATCGAAGCAAGATAGCTGCTGCTGGTAAACTTGCTACGGGTAGCATAAGAGATTTACCAATCTTTTGCAAAAATGCTAGCACTGAAGATACCTCCTTGTTTATGCATCATATATTTTCAGAAAGTAGTACCCATCAAAGACGGATACTACTTTAACTGACATTAATAAGAGGCTGTTATATATTCTAATACTTCTTTTGAAGTACCAAAACTTAGAGTCTTTTCAGCTGTTTGTTTAGCTTTATCTGTAGAAAGTTGTAACAGTTGATGCTTAACTCTAGGTAGTAGGGTGGGGGAAACACTGAATTCATCAAGACCCAAACCGAGCAATATCTCAGTCGCTTGTAAATCTCCAGCCATTTCCCCGCACATACCAGTCCAAATGTTATGGCGATGAGAGGCATCAATCACCATTTTAATCAGACGCAAAACAGCTGGATGAAAATGATCATAGAGATCTGTTATTTTCTCATTCATTCGATCTACTGCTAGCGTGTACTGAACAAGGTCATTGGTACCAATGCTAAAGAAATCAACTTCTTTCGCCAATTCATCTGCAATCAGACAAGCACTTGGAATTTCTATCATTACTCCAATTTCAATTTCAGGATCATAAGCGATATTTTCTGCTGTCAGTTGTTTTTTTGTTTCTTCTAAGATTCTTTTTACTTCTTGAATTTGTTCTAAGTGTGAGATCATAGGAAACATAATTCTTACTTTCCCATGAGCGCTCGCCCGAAGCAGTGCTCGAAGCTGGACTTGGAAAAGTTCTGGTCTGCTCAAGGAAATACGAATTGCTCGCCATCCTAGAAAAGGATTCATTTCTTCTGGTAAGTCAAAATAAGGAAGGTGTTTATCTCCGCCAATATCTAAAGTGCGAATAATAACTGGTCTATTTCCTAATTTTTTTACTACTTGGGAATATGCTTCATACTGTTCTTCTTCAGATGGAAGTGAAGTGCGATCCATAAAGAGAAATTCGCTACGAAATAGACCGATCCCCTCACCTCCTTGTTGTAGGACTTCTTCTGCATCTTGTGGTCCTTTTATATTTGCAACAAGCTCGATTTCATTTCCGTCGCGAGTTGTTGCTTTTTTATCTTTTAGCTTTGCGAGTTCTTCTTTTTCTTCTTTTTCTTCTTGTTGTTTTTCTTGGTATTTTTGAATCAATGATGATTCTGGATTGATATAAATTTCTCCAGTTGATCCATCGATAATAAGAATGTCACCAGTTTTTACTCCATTGGC
The DNA here is from genome assembly GCF_059510375.1 of Shimazuella sp. NTD250. Classification (NCBI taxonomy): domain Bacteria; kingdom Bacillati; phylum Bacillota; class Bacilli; order Caryophanales; family Thermoactinomycetaceae; genus Shimazuella; species Shimazuella sp. NTD250. The sequence goes on from NZ_JCAJZS010000003.1 coordinate 396,355, forward strand.
CAGTTGATCGCCTACACCCATAATAGCTGGAATACCAAGAGAACGAGCAAGAATAGCAGCATGAGACGTTTTTCCGCCTTTGGCTACGATAATCGCTTCAACTCGTTCTCTAGGAAGTGTTACTGTCTCAGAAGGAGTGAGGTCATCTGATACCAAAATAAATGCTTCTTCCGTATCGATTGTTTGTTTATCGTTCTTACCTAATATGTTGGATATGAGTCTATTCGCGATATCTTTGATGTCTGTTGCTCGTTCTCTCATATATTCGTCATCCAAGGATTCAAAAAGCTGAACAAATTGATCTGCGGCCATCTGTACAGCGGAAGATACATCAATCAAATTGTTTTCAATACGGTTATTTATTTCATCTATAAATGCAGGATCTCTGAGTAATACCAAATGTGCAGACATAATAGAAGCTTGTTCTTCTCCTACCGACTCAAGTAATTGTTGGTGGAGTTCAGTAAGCTGTTCTTCTGTCTTGTCTAATGCTGTTTCTAATTTTTTTTGTTCAGAAGCGATTTGATCTTTCGTAATGCTTTTCTTTTCAGTGGTGACAGGACTATTTTGCAAAAATAAAGCTTTATTTATTGCGACACCTGATGAAACTGGAATTCCTTGTAGCATTTCTTATCCCTCTCATTTCTATTTGCTAATTTACCAATGCAGTGGAACGATATCTTAAGTTTTTGGCCACTTCGCTACTTACAAAAACAATCACATTTTCATGTAGTTGCAGAATGGAAGCTGGAATGTTCGGGTCAATCACTCCAGAAAACATTGCATTGAGTGCAGCAGTTTTTGTTTCATTGTTTGCAAGAAGTAAAATGGTTCTGGCTCTCATAATATTGCCGATTCCCATGGTGATAGCTTTTCGAGGAACCTCTCCTGAGCCATTAAAAAATCGAGCATTGTCGGTGATTGTTCTGCTAGTTAATTCTGTAATATGCGTTTCCAATGTCATTCTATCAGCTGGTTCGTTGAATCCAATATGCCCATTTGAACCGATTCCGAGTATTTGCAGGTCAATACGATCAATGTCTTGAAGTTGATGTTCATATTCTCGACAAGCTTTTCCAGCATCCTCAAACAAACCTTGTGGAAAATGAATGTTTGCTGCCAATATGTTAACTTTGGAAAACAAATGCTGATTCATAAAGTAATAATAACTTTGGGAGTGATCACGTGGTAAACCAACATATTCGTCAAGATTAAATGTAACAACATCAGAAAAATTGACTTTTGATTCTTTATACATTTTTACAAGTTCTTGGTATAATCCTAGTGGTGTACTACCAGTAGCTAGTCCAAGAACAGCATTCGGTTTTTTTCTGATGAGCTCAACAATATGTTTTGCAGCTTGCCTGCTCAATGATTGGTAATCTTCGAAAATAGCGAGTTGTATCAAAATGGATGATCCTCCTGATAAACGAACTGTCCCTCAATCATAGTAAGTTTCACGTTAAAACCATCAGACATTACTACTATATCGGCGTCTTTTCCTATTTCTAAACTACCTTTATGGTGATCAATTCCTAATTTTTTTGCAGGTGCAGTGGAAGCCATATATACTGCATCCACAAGTGATATACCGACTGTATTTGCCATATTTTGTACAGCTTTGTTTAAAGTTAAAGTGCTGCCAGCTAGGGCTCCGTTATCTAATCGAGCAATACAGTGATGAACATTTACTTTTTGACCACCCAAATGAAAAGTGCCATCTCCCATACCCACAGCACGCATACCATCACTGATCAATAGAAGCTTTTCTCTCGATTTTAGCTCAAAGACAAGACGCACAACGCTAGGGTGAACATGGACCATATCAGCAATAATGTCACACGATGACGCATGATTGATAAGAGCGCTTCCTACTACACCAGGTTCTCGATGATGTAACTCTCTCATTGCATTAAATAGGTGTGTAAAATGAGTAGCTCCAGCATCCAAAGCTTTTTTTACTTGCTCTTCCGTTGCGTCTGAATGTCCAATTGAACAAATGATACCGTTTTTGCTTAGGATTCTAATGGCTTCTATGGCATATGGTATTTCAGGTGCAATAGTAACCACTTTGAGCTTGTCTTGTAGTAAAGTTTGGATTTGTTCCAGCTTTTCATGAGTCGGATGTAAGATGTCTTCTTCTTTCTGGGCGCCTTTTTGCTTTGGACTTATAAATGGACCTTCAAGGTGGACACCAATAAGTCTGGCATAGGGGCTTGGATATTTTTGGTATTGTAATACAGCATGAATAGCTTGAATGACTTGATCCATAGGCATTGTCATAGTCGTTGCCAAAAAACTCGTTACACCATAACTGCTTAAACTTTTAGCAATTCCATGCAAAGATTCTACTTTGCCATCCATAACATCAAAGTTAGCATTACCATGGACATGTATATCAATCAATCCTGGGATAATCCAGCCATTAGGATAGTTCAAAACATGTATATCAGAATCTTTTTGAAGATCGTAATCTGTTTGGCTTCCAACAAAGACAATTTTAGTATTTTCTACGACAACAATACCTTCGTCCATGCAGTGATGTTTGGTGATTACCTTCCCTAAAAGAGCTGTTTTACTCATAGCATTTCTCCTACTTTAGGTGAATGGATAAATATCGTTTTTTCCAGCAACGATTTCGTTATTTATAATGACGAAAGGGGAAATGGTTGGATACCCAGTTGCTTTTATGTTAAGCATATCAAAATCAATTAGTTTTTCATCTTTTTTCACTTCATCTCCAAACTTGTACATATGGAGTAAAGTTATCACCTGTCATTTTTTGAGAAAAAACAGGAGCAGGAACTTGGTCTAATGTAACCAGATTGCCTGTAAGGGGAGTGGCAATCTGGTTAATTTTTTCGATCAAAACCATTTTGAGAACATCAAAAATCTTTTTCTCTTTGGATCAAGCGATCAATGTCTATTGAAAGTAAAGTGATTTCTTCCCTATTTGGAATTATCTCCAAACGAGTTTCTATTAAACAAAATAGTCTTTTGGAATAGGAATAAGCAACCGGTAAAGTAGATTCAATACTTCCAAGTAGGGAAGAGTTTTTGTTTATAGATTTTTTTTCCCGCTCAACAGCAAAACGAAAATTTGTTACGAATTGAAGATACTCTGTACTACTTCGATCAATGGAATGTTTTTGTTCCTTTTCCACCATCTCCACAAAATCTGCTAATAAGCTAGCAAAAGTTACGGTTCGATGGACAGGTACAAAATTTAATGCTGAATGAATATGTAGAGCTAAAAATCCTATTTCACTTTCAGGTATCTCCATATCAAATGTGTTGGAAAGTAACTCTGCTGCTTGAACGGCTAATGAAAATTCTTTGTTGTACAAGGTTTTTATCTCAAATAGAAACGGATTAATAATTTTTAATCCGTTTCGCATGCGATACAAGGCGAACTGAATATGGTCTGGCAATGCTAGGTGTACATACTCATTTATATTGTCTGTAAATTCTTTAGAGATAAGTCCGATGATTTCCTCAGATATACCAAATACATCTTTATCGACTTGTGTGAGTAAGTCCCGGTATTGAGCTAAATATTGTTCATCTTCTAAGTGAAATTTTTTCTCAATGCGGACATCGTTGTGTGGGAGGTGTGTGCCTTTTTTTTGTTGAAAGCCCAGTCCTTTTCCTAGCAAGATCGTTTCTTTATTGGATGATGGGTCTGTTACTAAGACAACGTTATTGTTAAATACATGATTTACAATATATGCGGGATCTTGGTTCATCAACAACACCTTACTTTATATGTGATTTACATATAAAAAGCCAAAAAAGATCTTTGTTTTTGGAGATCTTTTTTGGCTTATGCCTGCATTACCAGTAACACGCCAATTGAAAGCGTTTTAATTTCATACTACCAATATAATCTTTAAAATTGTATTTGTAAATTATTTTGCATATGGCAATTTTTCCATGTTCATAGCAATTATCTTTAACATTTATAATATTATTTTATTATTCACTCTAGATCAACCTCGGATTAAAGTAGGAATATTTAGTTAATTATTTATAATTAAAATTGTACTCTTGTAGTGGTTGACCATAGCGTTTTAGTAGCGTATAGTTAACTATATTAAATATTAAAGATATCAATAGTTTATATGCTAGGGATAAAAAAGGAGGGAATATAGTGGAGAATAAAGAGCTTGAACATTATGTAGAGAAACTGCAACAAATTTTCTTACTTACCATGAGACGAATTAGCAAACAAACTACAGATTGTGAGCCTAAATTAACAGGACCACAGTTCTATATACTTCAATTGCTTCGTAAAAAAGGTCGTAGTACTGTTTCTAGCCTAGCGGAAGAGATGACGGTTAAACCAAGTGCCATTACAGCAATGATAGATAGGCTTTTAAAGCAAGGATATGTATTGCGAGACCGAGATGAGCAAGATCGAAGGGTCGTTTTTATCCAGATATCAGAAGAAGGAAATAAAACATTGGATGAGACACTAGAGAAAAGAAAACAAGTGCTAGTGAAATACTTGTCACATCTTGATCGAGATGAATTAGATTCGCTTGTATCCATATTTAGAAAACTTTCTCGTGTAGACTCTAAGGAGTGAGCTAGTTTGAGTCAGAATTCAGCAAGTTTGCATGTTACAGAGATAGACGAAAAAAACTCAGGTAACGGCTTATTGATCACAGGGTTAATAGTAGCTATGTTATTTGCGGCATTGGATAATACGATTGTCGGTACAGCAATGCCGAAAATTGTTGGGGAGCTTGGCGGACTAGAATTAATGACATGGCTGACTACTGCATACATGTTAACCTCTACAGCAATTGTACCGATTGCTGGGAAGTTAGCAGATTTGTTAGGTCGCAGGGTTGTTTATTTATCGGGTATTTTTATCTTTATGATTGGCTCAGCTCTTTGTGGTATAGCTTCAACCATGGATCAATTGATATTTTATCGTGCACTACAAGGTTTAGGTGGCGGAGTTATGATGCCAATGGCCATGATCATTATTGGGGATATATTTACCGGGGCCCAGCGTGCCAAATGGCAAGGTGTTTTTGGTGGCATTTTTGCTTTAGCTTCTGTTGTTGGTCCTCAAGTGGGTGGCTGGATCGTCGATTCATTAAACTGGAGTTGGGTGTTTTATATCAATCTCCCTGTCGGCCTTTTGGCTTTTATCTTTATTGCCATGGGATTAAAAAGTCATAAAGCTGAAGGACCAGTTAAATTCGATATTCTTGGGATGTTTACTATGATCGTGGGTGTTGTCAGTCTTCTACTCGCACTCACATTTGGTGGGAATGAGTACTCTTGGGGATCCTGGCAAATTATTTCTTTGTTCGCTTTAGCTGTAGTGGGATTAGTAGCGTTTGTGATAGTGGAAAATCGTGCAGAAGAACCAATTTTACCTATGCATCTATTTAAAAATAGGACCTTTACGTTATTAAATGGAATTGGATTTTTGATGTCATTAGGAATGTTCGGTGCGATCATGTTTGTTCCTCTGTTTATGCAAGGTATCATTGGGATTAGTGCTTCAGCATCGGGAACAGTCATGACACCTATGATGTTTGCAATGATTCTAGCTAGTATTTTAGCAGGACAATTGGTAAAGAAGATTGGTATCCGTATTCAAATGATCATTGGGATGGCTGTGATGTCTTTTGGTTTTTATTTATTGTCTACGATGACAATGGAAACATCAAAGCTACAAGCAATGACAGATATGGTTATTCTAGGGTTAGGTATGGGACTCATTATGCCTTTACTTACACTTGCTCTTCAGGAGTCTTTTCCTAAGTCAGAATTAGGCGTAGTAACTTCATCAAGTCAGTTTTTTCGTCAAATTGGTGGTACTTTTGGGATGACCATTTTAGGTGCAATTATGAACCATAAATCATCTACTTTATTAACGAATCAATTGGTTCCGACGTTAGACAAATTGCCACCACAGGCACATGAGCTGGTGACACATATGAAAGAGCTGGTGGCAAATAATCCACAAGGGCTATATTCGATGCTGCTCAGTTCAGAAACGATGAACAAAATTCCTCAAGCGATGCAAAATATATTTGTACCTATTTTAAAGGGTACTTTAGTGGATTCTCTTCATTTGGTCTTTATTGTTGGATTGATTTTTGTTATTGCAGGCTTGGTATTTGCCCCATTTCTAAAAAATATAAAAATTTCGGATGATAAAGAACCGACAGAAGAGAAGAAGGCATCCTAATCTAAACTCCATATCAAATGGAGTTTTTTTATGGATATTTGGCTATTGGAACGGAAATCTTATACTTAGTATATAAGTATAGGGGTTTTTAACATGTTAACAAACATAGCCACCGTTGCCGTTTATGTAAATAATCAAGAGGCAGCGGAGCACTTTTGGATAGAACAGATGGGATTTGTTCAAAAAGAGAAAAAGCAAATGGGATCAGATAGTTATTGGCTGGAAGTTGCCCCTGAAAAAGCTCTAACTCATCTCGTGATTTATCCAAAATCCATGATGGCTAGCGCAGATGAACATAAAGCATCCATCGTTTTTGTGTGTGATAATGTAGAACAAACTTATCGACATCTTATGGAAAAAGGTGTTAATTTTTCAGGAGAACCACAAAAAATGCAATGGGGTACTTTTGTGCAGTTTCAAGATAATGAAGGTAATGATTATTTATTAAAAAGTTAAGTCAAAGAAATCAGAAGGGAAGAACGTTTCCTTTCTGGTTTTTCTTTGTGATTTTTGCTGTTTCTTTGTCAAAGAAGATATTTTTTTCATAAGGCAATATATTCCTAAATTTCGCTTAAGTTGTTGCTATTTCAATTTATTTGTCATAATATTAGAATAGCTCCGAAAGGAGGGATGTAGATGGATCCCAAAAAATCTTTAGAAGGATTTCGAGTTGATGCTTTACAACCCAAAAAAGAGGTCAAACCCATTCCAAAGCAAACTTACAAAAAAGGTAATGCTATTTTAATAATTTTATTTGCTAGCCTAATCGGGTTAACAACAGGGATAGGAAGCGCGTTTGCTTTTGGTATTAAGGAATTGCCTCCAAGTTCATCTCCATTAGATGAACCTTCGGCACAGTCACATGTCGATCAAGTTGAACCTTCTATAAAACAGTCAGAAATAAAAACATCTGAATTATCACCGCAAAAACCTCCAATTGATGAACCAACAGTAAAAGAGACGTTACCAATTGATGAGCCAATTAAAGAAGATACTTCTATTACAAAACATAAGGAAGAGGAATCAAAAGGTTCGGAAAAAAGCAATCATGAGAAGCAATCGAACGAACATAAATCAGAACCGACCGAATCAAAATCCACATCTAAGCAAAAAACATCTGAATCACCTCCTCCATCCAATCAGAAAACGGCTATGACCTCATCTAAATCAAATAATGATTCTTCAAATTCTACGACTTCATCTGCTGAGGAACAAAAAGTAACCGCATCTGCTGGAAATGTTCAACCAGACAAACAAACGATTCAAAACAAATCTGTTTCTGGAGCAACTAAAGACAGTGACATCAATACACAAACCAACAAGAAAAGTATTCCAACCGACCAAGTCGCAGTGTCATCAGAAGAAACTCCAGATCCTAAGACAAAGCCTGGAACATTACCAGAAACAGCGGGAAATGATCTAAATCATGCAGTTGCTAGTTTTGTCATCGTTTGCTTTAGCATTGCCTATCTTTTAGCAAGAAAAGAAACTCATCCTGAAAATTAGGATGAGTTTCTTTTTGTTTGGTTCATACTAAGGAAAACATAGAAAGGTGGATTTTGCTAATGAATGATGAACCAGAAATCCAAGAAGATGCGAAAAAGAAAAACGTGGTCCAAGCAATACAGCAGTTAGGGCAGACCAATGTACCACAAATGGAATCAAATATTTTCTGCTTGCCCATCATTGGGCAAATCGAAGGACATTTAGTAATGCCGCCACAAAACAAAACAACCAAATATGAGCATGTCATTCCTCAAATTGTCGCCGCAGAACAGAATTCAAAAATCGAAGGAGTAGTACTGATCTTAAATACGGTTGGTGGAGATGTAGAAGCAGGATTAGCCATTTCTGAGATGATCGCCACCATGAGCAAACCAACGGTCTCCATCGTATTAGGTGGTGGACATAGCATAGGCGCTCCAATTGCGGTTTCCGCTGATGTTTCTTTTATAGCATAATATAAACAGCAAAGAAAAAGCCTATAGATTTAGGCTTTTTCCAAGGTGTTCTTTATGTTTAATTTTTCCGTGATCACATGTTTAAACCGAGGGGATAGTTTTACTTTAGCTGACTTACTCACATTGCCTTTCTCTAATATCGTTAATTTAATATCATGGAATAGAGAATGGAGAATTTCGTTTTTCATTTGAGGACTTTTTGTGTTTTTGTAGATTGTTAATATCTTGGTGAAATTATCTTTTACAATTTCTATGTCTAATGGGGATTCGTAGGTACTGGCAGTTTCTTCAACGTTACTATACCAACTTTCCTCCATTGTCTTTAATTCTTGTAGCTCAGATTCAATAGCTGATCTTCGCTCAATAAAAGTCTGATCATCATAGATACCATTTTCGTATTTTGTAAAAATAAAATCTCTTCTTTTTTCGAGTTCCTTAGTTTTAGACTTAATTTGATTCAGTATATCTTCTTTTCTTTGAGCATGTGTGAAATTCTCTTTTGATTTCTTTTCGATTAGACCATGAAGTGCTTGTTCTAAGGTACTGTTATCAATCTCATGAAAATACTTAAGCAAACCGACCACTTTTTCTTCAATTGGTTCATACCTTGTAGTCAAACAGCCGTTTCGGCATCTTAGATAATAATCAAAGTAAACCGATACTTCTCCATCTTTTTTCTTATGACGACGTTTTGATCGATTAATAACAAGTTTTTTTTCACAGACGTTGCATACCATTAAAGCTGTGAGTTCAGCAACTGGAAACTCTTTTCCATTATGTGGTGGTATGCTTCGAGGGCTACTAATCCTTTTTTGCGCCTCGTAAAAGACTTCCATATCAACGATTGGTTCATGCGCTTCTTCAACATAGATATGTTCCTCTTTTGGACGGGCAATAATCCTTCCTTTTCTTCGTTCCGTTTGACTAAAACGAACGTGACCAATGTATACAGGATTTGTAACCATCCTTTTTAATTGGTGAGTATCCCATTTGTCATATCCTTTGGGAGTTTTAATCCCTAATTTGCTCAAGTAATTGGATATAGCCTTAAAACCTACTTTTCTACTTTCAATCCCATTGATGTAAAGATCAAAAATCAATCTTACAACTTTAGCTTGATCCTCATCAATCTCTAATCTTTGTGTTCTTGAGTTTAAATAATATCCGAAGGGAACAGAGCCAGTCATCCATTTTCCTTGCATAGCATAGCTATAACGTGCTCCTACCATCCGTTCTTTAATCTGTTCATATTCTTCTCTTGCCATAAAAAGCTCAAAACGAATTTGTCTAGCATCGCTTGAATTATTGGGGTCATAGGTTCGATAGGGAGTAATAATATAAATCCTTTTCTCTTGAAGTAAATCCATAATAAGACCTGTATCCTCATAACTACCACGGCCAAGACGGCTAATTTCTTTGACTGCTATCGTATCATATTTACCTTCTCGTAGCAGTTGGAGTACTTGCTGAAAAACAGGACGATTGGCAATGCTGTCACCAGAACCAATTTCTAAAAATTGATCATAAGGTATTCCAAGATCATCAAGAACCCGGCACATGAGCATTTTTTGTTCTTCTAATGTATCTTCGCCAGTTCTCTTTTCTCTTTCTTCATCTCGTCGAGATTTACGAACATAGTTAATAATGTTTGTTATTTTGTAGTCTTCTTTGGATGATTTCGGTTTACTTCGCATAGATTTATCACCTTTATATTATCGCTGTATCTTTTTATATTGCTGTATCATATATGCATTATAATATTGAAACAGCGATATAAAAGCAAGATATTTCCCAAGCATAAATATAGCCGCTTGTCTCAGCGGCTTAATGTTTCATCTATTGATTGGGAGAGGTTTAAGTTCTTAAATACAGCGTTAGCTAAAGCATCGTAAAGTTCAATCTCATAGGTTTTATGTGTATTTCCTTGTATTAATTCATAGATACAATCTTTTTTTTCAATTACTGCTATAACATTATCCTTCAATTTAAAACCCCCTGTAAACAGTAGACTTTGTAAAATAAGGAAATGATATACGTCTAATGTTTATATTGGGGAACTAATGACATAAATGAGCTCGATTAAAGAAATAAAAGAGATAATTGGTACTTGTAACTATCCAATTTCAATATATCTTATAAAAATGGATGTCCATGAAAGGGTTTGATGGCTTTATTTTGTTGCTCATATGGATTGTAGATAGATAAGGAAATAGTATGCGAAGCATTGATTCATCTGTATTATGATGTTTTCAAGTTGTCATACTCCGAATAATAAAATTGGATGAGCATGGATAACAACTAAGGTGCAAAAATATTTTTAAAAAAAGTTGACACCCTTTGCTACTTGGTGTTACTATATACATGTAATTAGTGATACTTAATAGCGTGATTCACCAAAAACTATTAGGAGAAAATAAATCAAAAGGAGAGTAGTAAAATGAATTTTTTTGAAAAAATTATTGGAAGTCTGGATGACAAAAGGGAATGGAGGGCGATGGAGGCACGTGCGAAGGCACTTCCAAATGAGTACCACAACGCTTACAAAGCTATCCAAAAATATATGAATTACTCTGGCGGTCTCACTGACTGGAAGGACTGTAGTCGCATCTTTGGCGGTATTCTCGATCTTTTCGAGGTAGGAGTAGCCGAAGGAAAGAAAGTCACTGACCTCACGGGTGAGGACGTGGCCGCTTTCTGCGACGATCTAGTGAAGGATGAGAAAACTTGGAGAGACAAGTATCGCGAAGATTTGAATCAGAGTATCGGGAAGCGAAAGGAAAAAAAGTAAATTCAATAAATAATACAGACTGATTAGCTGGGTAGAAGCGAGAATTACTGCATTCGCTATTCAGTTATATTTTTAACTTAGTAATAAGTGATACAGATTATCAGTCAGACTGAATAGAAGAATATAGGCAATCTAACTTAGTTTTTAAGGAGGAAAAAAGTATGAACAATCCAGCGATTTCTGTAAAAAGGTTAAAAAAATCCTTTAAAGACAAGGAAGTTTTAAAGGGAGTGAATTTTGAGGTGAGGAGTGGCGAAATTTTTGCACTGCTGGGTTCTAATGGAGCGGGCAAGACGACGATAGTCAACATCCTCTCGACACTGATGAAGCCTGATGGAGGGGAAGTAGGTATTTGCGGTTTTGACGTTCAGCGTCAACCAGATCATGTTCGCCAGAGTATCAGCTTGACAGGACAGTTCGCAGCTTTAGACGGCATGCTCACTGGAAGGGAAAACTTGATAATGATCGCCAAATTGCGGGGAGTTTCCAATCCCGCACAAGTCGCCGACAATCTGCTGGCAAGATTCAGCCTGACTGATGCAGCGAACCGGCGGGCGGATCAATATTCCGGTGGGATGAAGCGCCGGCTTGACATCGCAATGAGCCTGATTGGGAAGCCAGCAGTCATTTTTCTCGATGAACCGACAACAGGGCTTGACCCCGAAGCGCGAATTGAAGTCTGGGATACCGTCAAGGAGCTTGCCGGCGGCGGTACAACCATCTTGCTGACGACCCAATATTTGGAGGAAGCTGAACAACTGGCGGATCGTATCGCTATCCTGCATGGCGGAAAAATCATCACGACCGGTACTCTTGCCGAACTCAAAGAGATGTTCCCGCCAGCAAAAGTGGAGTACATCGAAAAGCAGCCGACATTGGAGGAAATTTTCCTCGCGATCATCGGCAAAAAGGAGGACATGTAAATGAAAAACAAAACAGGGGTATTACTAGGTCGTTTAATGCGCAACATCATGCGCAGCCCGGATACAATTATCACGGTGGCGATTACTCCGATTATGATGATGCTGCTGTTTGTCTACGTATTTGGCGGTGCCATAAAGACAGGTACAGACAACTATGTCAATTATTTATTGCCGGGAATCTTGCTGATGGCTATTGCATCCGGTGTCGCTTACACTTCCCTGCGGCTGTTTAATGATGTAAAGAGTGGGCTGATGGCGCGTTTCATTACCATGCCCATCAAGCGCTCGTCGATATTGTGGGCTCACGTGTTGACCTCACTTGTTTCTAATGCGCTTACTGTTGTAGTGGTTATCCTCATCGCGCTCTTGATGGGTTTCCGTTCCAGCGCTGATATTCTGGATTGGCTCGCGGTAGCTGGGATACTTGGGCTGTTTACGCTGGCATTGACATGGCTGGCGGTCATTCCCGGATTGACAGCGAAGTCTATGGAAGGAGCTACAGCCTACTCGTATCCGCTGATTTTCCTGCCGTTTATCAGTTCGGCCTTTGTTCCCACCGAAACCATGCCTAAAATTGTCCGTGTGTTCGCTGAGAACCAGCCGGTGACTTCAATCGTGAATACGATTCGTGCCCTCTTGTATGGAGGATCTGTTGGCAACGGTATCTGGATTGCACTTGCCTGGTGTGTTGGCATCATGGTGATCGCTTACTTCTTTGCCAATAAACAATTTAAACGCCATTTAGGATAAGGATACTTAACCATACCAATAGTCAGCCTCTGGGATGAATTCATTTGCTATCACATGAAGGGCAGTTTAAACGCCAGGCAACCATCGACGAAATCATGGAAACCCTCAAAATTGGTGTGATTGGAGGCGGCTCGATCACTTATTTCAACGCGAGGTTTGCCATGCATGATTTAGAAGAATATACAATATTGATTACATTTCAGTTGGAATGGGATTCATTGGGTGATCTTTGTATCTGAATTATAATGATTCATCAATTTATTACAATATTGATATTGACACAATCAACTACTCGGTATTGCTATATATTAATACTGAGTGATACTAAATAGAAATCAAAATGGGGTGTTAGGATGTTTTTATCAGTATCAAACCTTACGAAAAGCTATAACACAGGGATTATTACCCATGTACTCAAAGATGTGAGTTTGGAGATGGAAAGAGGACAAATCGGAGTAATTTTAGGCCCCTCTGGCTCGGGTAAATCTACGCTGATGAACATTATAGGCGGCGTGGACTGGGCGGACGGCGGTACGGTCGAAGTTGACGGAGAGCATGTTACAGATTTAAATGATAAGCAACTGGTTGAATACCGCCGGGAGAGCGTGGGCTTCATCTTTCAGTTTTACAACCTTGTGCCGAACCTCACGATAGCCGAAAATATCGAGGTTGTGTCGAACATCAGTAAAAACCCGTTTCAAATAGATGAGGTGCTGTCTGCTGTCGGACTTTCCGATAAAAAGAACCGTTTCCCCCGGGAACTTTCCGGAGGCGAGCAGCAGCGCGTGTCGATCGCACGAGCCATCGTCAAAAATCCAAAGCTCTTACTCTGCGATGAGCCCACCGGAGCGCTGGATCTCGAGACCTCACGGGATGTGCTGTCATTGCTCCAAAAAGTAAATGTGCAGTTTGGTACGACCATCCTGATGATTACCCACAACAGCGCTATCGCCGGCATGGCGCACGCCGTATTCCGGCTGAGAAGCGGCGAAATTGCGGAAGTTGGGTACAATTCCGAGCTTATCCCTTCGGAAAGGATTGAATGGTAATGGCCCTGCGAAAACGCGTATGGCGTATCCTAAAGGAAAACAAAGGTCGATATATCGGTATTTTTATCTTGATATTTTTGGGGAGCTTTTATTTTATCGGAGCTTCGGGAGTAGGCAGTAGCTTAGGAAATCTGGTCACCGACTTTACCGAAAAAAACAAGCAGGAAGACATTACATTCAAGTCAAACAAACCACTGGAAAATATTGCGGAGCTGGAAAGAGAATCCGGTGCGCTGATCGACACTTACCGGTTATACGACGTAAAAGTACCTAATGGGGAACTGCGTATTCTCAGCCCTGGCATAAAGGTCAATATCCCGGCGATAACATCGGGACATGGTTTGAATAAACCGGGGGACATTTTGCTCGATCCGAAATTTTGTCAGATGCATGGGCTGAAGATAGGCGATCAAATGAAGCTGAACGGAAAAATATTCAATATAGTTGGCACGGTAGCTATACCCAATTATATTTATATACTAAAGAACGTTTATGACACATTACCTCCTAATGGTTTTGGTATCGGTCTTATTTCCGACGCGGATTTTAAGGCGTTCCCGGAGGCGACCACGGTATATTCGGCATACATGAAGGACAGGGAAAATGTAAAAGCAAAGGCTGCCAATCTGTATGGGCTCTTAACCAAAAAAGGCTATTCCCTTTCCGAATGGTTGAATGCCGATACTAACGCACGCATCGCTATGGTGCGAGGGAGCATTGAAGGTGCAAATACCTTGGGCGCTCCCGTGGCAGTGTCTGTTTTCCTGTTATGCTGTCTTATTCTCGGTGTGATGATTCTGCGTATGGTCAAATCAGACAGCGTAGTCATTGGTATGCTATACGCACAGGGATATCGCAGGGGTGAACTGGTTCGGCATTATATGGCGATCCCGGTTCTGCTGTCCGCTGCAGGCGGTCTTGCAGGTACACTGCTTGCTCTGCCGGTTGTAGGACCCGTCATCGATCTTCTGACATCTTCTTACAATGTGCCTGTAACAGGCTTATCCTTCCCTCCATTGAGCATGGCACTGGGAGTGCTGATGCCTATGGCTTTGCTGAGTCTTTCGAGCTATTTCGTCCTACGCAGAGTGCTAAGGAAATCTGCGGCAGAGTTGATGAAAGGCGACGAACAAAAAGCGAAGGTGAATTTCCTTGAACGCGGACTCCGGCTGGAGCGGTTTAAATTTGCTACTAAATTCAAACTACGCGAGCAGATACGCAGCATACCTCGTTTGTTGTTTTTACTACTGGGTGTTAGCGCCGCATCGATGCTGATGCTGATTGGCTTTACTGTCAACAATTCGTTTCATGTTTTGATGGACAGCGCCGGAACCGATAGGTATTTTCCCATGGAGTATGCTTTCAAAGAAATACAGCATGGAGCTGTTCCGAAAGGCAGTGAGCCGTTCAATGCAATTCGCAGTTATCCCAAGGGGAACGAAAAGGCGGAGTTTTATGTTATGGGCTTGGAACCAGGCTCCATCGGTGTTACTATACGTGACTCGAACGGCAACAAGTTGCCAAAGAATCAGGTAAATATCACATATCTTTTGGCAAACAGGCTGGGGCTAAAGGTGGGTGATACCATTAACATCATTAGCAAAGTGGACGGAAAATCATTCAGTTTGAAGATAGGCGGGATCGCGGATACCTACTCCGGACAATATATCTATATGCCCCTTGATGAGCTCAACCGTATAAGCGGTAACAAACCGGGAAGCTATATCGGGGTGCTAAGCAAAAATAAGCTTAATATTGATGGAAATCTGCTTGCTGGAGTAAAAGACATGAGTAAACTTGATGAAATGGCTGATACATCTACATCCATGACAATGACGGGATCAGTAGTGCTTATCACCATCGTCGCAAGTCTTACTGGGGCAATCATTATCTTTCTTGTAACGTCGATGATGATTGAGGAAAGCCGCAGCACGATATCTCTGATGAAGGTATTCGGCTATCGCGGAAAAGAGGTTGCGAAGTTGCTTCTCAACAGTTCCACGCCAGTAGTGTTTATTGGTTTCTGGCTCGGACTCCCCTTAATGCTGGCTGTCGGGAACACCCTGTACGGTTATCTCGGGGAACAGATCAACGTTGTGATGCCCATGATTGTGAACCCATGGTATGTTCTGATAAGTTTTGTAGTGATTTTCGCCGTGTACGAAGTGACCAAACGGCTATGTGGGAGGAAACTCGCGAAAATATCCATGAGCGAGGCGCTGAAAGCGAGCACGGAGTGAGTTGTTTGGTCGCAACCCAATACATGCCAGCAAATCTAATAAAGTTGTTGCCGTTTAGTTTCGGATACGTTAATGGAGAACAATGCCCCGGTATACTGGGGCATTGTTCGTTGAGGGAATCCCTCAATTCCCTAGTGTGTATGATATCTCCAACGCCAAAAAAAGTGCGGTCTCGGAGCAGATACATTTAAGTGTAATTAGAGGTACAGTTGCAACTTTCTTTTATCATTCAGTTGGTTTTAACCCCCCTTGGTCTGGAGTTGGGTGCTCTTAAAATAGGGAAGAAGTATTTTGACGATGAGTATAGTATTTTTTGAAAAATCCAAAGTGAAATTTTTGTAAAAGCTGTAACAAGTAAAGATTGTATGAGTTTTCATGGAAGGGATCAATCAAGATGAAAAAAGCTGAAAGATTTGGGGTGGGGAACATAGGAAATGAAATTATTGATTTTCACAGATCAGTATGAGTTTATAGATTTGCGAGTGAGAAAACCCACAGTTTAAATAGTAGGATGATAACGAGCGTTGAACAAGAGAGGGTTTCATCCCTCTCTTGTTCAACACATTTTTCAGAAAAATATTTTTACAAACATACATTCTATTGGTAAATTATTACCAATTACACATAATGAATACTACTGAAATGCGAAAATCAAGCAGTAAATCTATTCTATACTGTACAATTCAACGGTGGGGCTCACGGGGGTAGCTTGGTAATGAAGGAGTCATAAGACTACAGTCCCAAAAATCCTATGGCTTTAGCCGTATGAAGTGTCAAAGGATAGACTTCAAAAGAAGAAGCCATATAAAAATGGCTTATGTCATCTAGTTTTACTTGTATAACGTTGTCTCTCGCCTTATATTAAAAAGGAGTTTCAGCACATTTTTTACTAGAAAAAATTAAGGTAATGTATAGTAAACAGAACTCAAAAAAGTAAGAACCATAGAACTGACATTATAAGATATCGTGCCATCCTACTTAAAAATTGACGATTCATGCAGGTACTTTTTATACCAGCTAAGCGTTTTTTTGATGAAAAAGGAACAGATTTGGGTTGTTTTGGAGAAAATATATAAAAAAATCATCCAAGCAAAGAGTTTTTAAACTCCTTGTAATTAGAATGCTTATGGTTTAAAACTGTAAGTATTTTAATGTTTTTTTATTTACTAAGAAGTGCATCCAATTTTTTTACCATTAGCTTTGCTCTCAGATAATAAAGACCTCTCATTAGTCGTTTTTCATCTGCACTTAAATCAGGCGGCTCTTCTACTGTAGGCTCTAACTGTTTTAACTGTTTCATGAAAATAATCAGTTCTACTCGATAAGTTCTGCATGTTTTTTTGATATTCTGTGATAGAGGGTGTTTCCCATGTTGTGAGTTTAATATTTCATCTATCTCATCAACAATCTTTCTAGCATTTTCCATCATCTTTCGTTCATGGATTTGTTCCTCTATCTCATTATAGAAAGAGCTTCCTTTATAACTAGGATCTAAGACTATTAGCTTTTTATGCACTTCTTCTAACTCTTTTGTTAATTGCTCAGGATTTAAAGCATCGAAATTTATTTCCATTTCTTTATCTCCTTCATTGATCATTTTTCTAAAAGATACTGTATGAGATGGAAAATGATTCATATTTTCCTTGCTAATAAGAATACTACTTTAAATTCCTCATTTCCTTTTTTCAATGTCACATCTCTATATTTTGACGATATATTATCTATGTTAGTAGCTTTATAGCAATTGGAAACCAAATAAAACAAAAGGAGATGAAGAATGAAAAAAGAAGAGGGGAAGTATTTTTTTAACTTATTCCAAATGGATTACTTCCTAATCTAATTTTCTCGCTACTTTATGTTGAAAAGAAATATAAATATAGAAGAATATACAGAATTGAATAGATGCTTGTAGTGAGCAAATGACGATTAAAGAGCATTTAAAGAATTTCATGATGGAAAAGTGGATAAAAAATATACAAGCCTTATGTGTTATTTGCTGTATAAATTATGCGTTATATTCTTTTATAGCAGAAACAGCAACAATGACTATCCACCCAATACGCTTAACAGGTTTGGTAATTGGGGTTCCACAGACCTTTGAGTACCTAGAAAAAATGCAAGATCGGGTGATTCGGTTTATTTCTAGTCATTCGAAGGTGACAGAAGAGAAGCTACGTGATTTGATGTTTCGTACTGGTGAACTTGCGAGAGATATTGGAACGAATGTGGTGGGAAAAGATGCAGTGAGAATGGGGCTCATTGATCGAGTTGGTGGTATTTCGGATGCAATGAGTGAGCTAAATCGGCTGATAAAAGAGCGAAAAGGAGGAAGCATTGATGCTTCATTGGACACTTCTTCCTGAGGAAATCGTATTCCAAGATCTCACCACTGAGGTTCCCCCAATTCATGAAACGATTGTGGATGGTGTGAGACTTTTGGTTCAGCAAGATGGAGATGCTATGCGAGTAGTTCGGTTACTAAGTCCTGATCCAGCTCATTTTCTTGATCCTCGGTTTCAGCCTGGAAATGTGATTTTTTCACAGTCAATAAATTCAGTTCGGTAGGACCATTACACCGCGCGTTCAGGGTTTATGACCTAAGGCATAAAAAATAAAATTGAAGGTATTTAGATCAAATGAAATAAATGGATGTTTAATCAGATCCAAAGATTTATTTTTTCAATTGTAGAATTAAAGAACTCAAATTATTTCCAGATCTAACCAATAAATTCCCAAAAAAACTCACTTGACACCATGATCCATGTTATAATGCTGGTGAAAGGTTACAGGGAGTTGGATGAAATGGCGAAAAAAGCAACGAAACCAATAAGTACGCCTCGTACAGAAAAATTCAAGCGAGAATTATTATTTGAAATATATGGTATAACGATTCTGGCATTATCGATTATTGCTATGGCAAGTTTAGGAGCGATCGGTAGGAATTTAACTTACTTGGCACGCTTTTTTGTAGGGTCCTATGATTTTCTCATTCCTTTAATTGGAGTGGGTTTAGGTTTTTATGTGATGTTGAAGCGCAGATGGCCAAATGATTGGTCGCCTCGTATGACTGGTATTGTTATTGTTCTCCTTTCGCTTTTAGCATTCTCCCACTACTTTACGTTTCAATTGCTGATTGCCCAAGGGTTTCATGGGTCAATTATCGATAAGACTTGGAATCTGCTATTAGCAGAACGGGAATCGCGCCTGCCAACAGATGTAGGTGGTGGGATGATTGGCGGAGTGATCTTTGCTCTTTTTTATTTTTTATTTGAAAGTATCGGAACTGTTGTGGCACTTTGTGCATTATTTTTGTGTGGTTTTTTACTTGTAACGGGTTTTTCCTATGTGAAATTTTTTCATCATATAAGTAAGTTTTGGGACGGTAAAAAAGCTGCTTGGAAGACAAAACTAGCTACGTTTTTAGCTACTTATTATAAAACAGAACAAAATGAAAAAAATAAAAGACGCCGCAAAGTAACACCGATTGGAAGCGTGACAAAAGATCCAATTATCGAAGAGAACGAAGAGGTAAAACCTACTATCTTTGATTTTGAAGAGTCTGCTCTGAAAAAAGAACCAGTTGAAGAATCACGCGAACAATTAACATTAAAAATGGGAACAAAAAAAGAATCTCTAAAGCCAGTAAATACATTGAAAGAAGAGGAACAGGCAGAGGTTCCATTTCAGATGGAATCAGCCAATGAACATTATCAGCTTCCTCCGATAAACATCTTGGAACAACAGAAAAAAACACCGATAGCAGATAAGCATGATCTTAATAAAAATGCAGAAAAATTGGTACATACATTAGAGAGTTTTGGTGTTTCCGCGAGAGTAATCCATATTCACCGTGGACCAGCTGTGACTCGATATGAAATTCAACCGCAAGTAGGAGTAAAAGTAAGTAGAATTGTAAATCTTGCGGATGACTTGGCCTTAGTACTAGCTGCAAAAGATATTCGGATCGAAGCTCCGATACCTGGAAAATCAGCAATTGGTATTGAAGTGCCTAATACAGAAGTTGCGATGGTTGGTCTGCGTGACATCATCGAAAGTGATGAATATCAAACATCAGATTCAAAATTGACTATCTCTCTTGGTAGAGATATTTCAGGAGACCCTAATGTCGCGGTTCTATCTAAAATGCCGCACTTATTAGTTGCTGGGGCAACAGGTTCAGGAAAAAGTGTGTGTATCAATGGTATTATTGTGAGTCTGCTCTATAAGGCAAAACCAGATGAAGTAAAGCTGATGATGATTGATCCAAAAATGGTGGAACTCAACATTTACAATGGAATTCCACATCTTCTTGCACCAGTTGTCACTGATCCGCGTAGAGCAGCTATTGCCCTAAAAAAAGTAGTTAAAGAAATGGAAAAGCGATATGAGATGTTTGCGAACATTGGTGCTAGGGATATTGAAAGGTATAATACTTTAGTAGCGCAAGAAAAGGGTGGACAGCCTAAGTTACCTTATATTGTTGTGATTGTAGATGAGCTTGCTGATCTTATGATGGTGGCACCAGGTGATGTGGAAGATGCGATTTGCCGTTTAGCACAAATGGCCAGGGCTGCGGGAATTCATTTGATCATTGCAACACAAAGGCCATCAGTTGATGTTATCACTGGTGTGATCAAAGCGAATATCCCTTCTCGTATTGCCTTTGCTGTATCTGCGCAGACAGATTCGCGAACGATCCTAGATATGGGAGGAGCAGAAAAACTACTAGGAAGAGGAGATATGCTTTACTTACCAGTAGGAGCTCCTAAACCAGTTCGACTGCAAGGTACATATTTATCCGATGAGGAAGTGGAGCAAGTTGTTTCTTTTGTGAAAGGTCAACAAGAAGCAAAATATGTACAAGAAATGATTCCTACTTCAGCAGAAGGAAAACAAGTAGACGATCCTCAAGACAATTTATATTTAGAAGCTGTACAACTAGTAGTAGAAGCAAAAACCGCATCTGTTTCTTTACTCCAAAGAAGGTTGAGAATAGGTTATTCTCGAGCAGCTAGATTAATCGATACGATGGAGCAAAATGGAATTGTTGGCCCGTATGAAGGCAGTAAACCTAGAGAAGTTCGTCTTTCGCTAGAAGAGTGGAAACAACAACAAAATGGTAATGCTAATACCAATTCAGAACAAATCAACTAGAAA
This sequence comes from Shimazuella sp. NTD250, assembly GCF_059510375.1. Lineage (NCBI taxonomy): Bacteria > Bacillati > Bacillota > Bacilli > Caryophanales > Thermoactinomycetaceae > Shimazuella > Shimazuella sp. NTD250. The sequence goes on from NZ_JCAJZS010000003.1 coordinate 417,437, forward strand.
ACAAGAAAGACACATTTAAGCCTGAAGGTGTCTTTTTTTTTATGAAAGTAAGAAAAAATGGTTGAAAAAATTTTTCCTACACAGACTAGAAATATATGTTTTTGTGCAGGAGGGAGAGTAATAAGAGGTGGATCACCAAAGTTATACTTGGAAGATAGGATTTAAGCTGGATAAAGCACTTACAGATATAGCGAATCAAATCTCAGATCAAAAATTTGGTTGATGGATAGCAATTTAGGAGGAAAAATACCGAAAAATGTCGTAGCTATTACTTTTAAAGAGAATAGAATTTGCTAACCGTAAGTTGACCAAAAAATTGTCGATCAGCGTGTCATTAAGAAATTAGAGGACTACAAACAACAGATTATAAGCGGTAAAATAAAGGTGCCCACTTCTTTATAATCGATAGAAACTTAGTGGATGATCGTTACTAAGGTTTTTAAGGGATGTAAATCAGGTGAAACATATGAAAGAGGTGTATGCATGACTTTTGCAACTTTTCAAACTGTATCATTAGGAAATATTCGACTTCATATTTGTCCGAGTGATAAATTCAAGACGACTACATTGTCCGCATTTATTACCAATGCACTGCAATCCGATTCGGTAACAAAAAATGCCCTATTGCCGAATGTTTTAAGTAGAGGAACTCGTTCTTATCCTACTACTGTTGCCTTGCGACAAAAACTCAACGAATTATATGGTGCCGGTTCATTTGGAGATGTATTTAAACGAGGAGAACGACAAGTAATTCAGTTCGGAATGGATTTAGCCAATGAGGCCTATTTACAAGATGCGCCATCTTTATTGGAAGAAGGAATCCGCTTATTTTGTGAGATTATACTAGATCCTTTTGCAGAAAATAATCAATTTCATCCTGCTTTTGTGGAAGCAGAGAAGAAAAATTTAAAACAAAGAATAGATAGTTTACAAGACGATAAAATTCGTTATGCTGCTGAACGATGTGTACAAACGATGTGCGAAGGGGAACCTTATTCTCTCTATACATATGGAAATGCTGAAGATATTGCGGCAATTGATGCCAAATCACTTTACGATCATTACCATGAAATACTTGATCGCTCCCCTATCGATCTTTATTGCGTAGGAGATGTGGATAGTGAAGAAGTAAAAACATTATTTGCGAAATACTTCGATGATAAGATGCAAAAGGCGACAAGAGCAGAAGTTCCATTCGCAACCGTTTCTCATCATGTCGACAAGGTAAAAATGGCAGTTGATCGATTAGATGTCAATCAAGGTAAACTAAATATGGGATGTCGTACGCAGATATCGATTCGAGATGAAGATTACCCTGTTCTACTCATGTACAATGGTATCCTTGGTGGTTTTGCTCACTCCAAATTATTTATGAACGTCCGAGAAAAAGAAAGTTTAGCTTACTATTGTTCTTCATCTATTGAAAGCCATAAAGGGCTTTTGTTCATTCAAAGCGGTATTGAAGAAAAGAATTTAGAACGTGCGATTGAAATCATAAAAGAACAATTAACCGCTATGAAAAATGGCGAAATTACAGATAGGGAATTAGAACAAACCAAAGCAACACTTTCCAATCAACTGCGAGAGGGACAAGATAGATCCTTTGAATTAATCGGTTTTCATTTTCAATCTGTCTTAAGTGGGAAATCTCGTACATTAGAAGAACTGTTGCAAAAAATTAATGCCGTGACCAAAGAAGATATCAAAAAAGTAGCAGAAAAGGTTGAATTGGACACGATATATTCTTTGCGTGGAGAAGAGGGGGAAAAACAGTGAAAAAGTTAGATCATCCTCAATTGAAAGAAACATTGTATTATGAGCAATTATCAAATGGTCTACAGGTGTATTTATTGCCTAAACCCGGTTTCCAAAAGACATATGCAACCTTTACTACCAAATATGGGTCTATTGACAATACCTTTCAAAGAGAAGGACAAGAGAAACATCAAGTGCCAGATGGGATTGCTCATTTTCTTGAGCATAAGATGTTTGAACAAGAATCAGGAGAAGATGTGTTCCAACAGTTTGCAAGACAAGGTGCTGCAGCAAATGCTTTTACGAGTTTTACTCGTACTGCTTACTTGTTTTCCTGTACAGACCACACGGTAGAAAACTTGTTAACGCTCCTAGATTTTGTTCAGGAACCTTATTTTACAGATCAAAATGTAGAAAAAGAAAAAGGAATCATTGGCCAAGAGATCAAGATGTATGATGACAATCCAGACTGGCGATCTTATTTTGGGTTGATCGAAGCGTTTTATCAAAATCACCCAGTTAAAATTGATATAGCGGGAACGGTTGAGTCAATCAGTAAAATTACAAAAGAAACACTATATGATTGTTACCATACTTTTTATCATCCAAGTAATATGTTGTTGTTTGTAGTGGGAGGTATTGAAGCTGAAAAAACGATGCAATTGATTCGTGAGAATCAGTCGGCAAAAAAATTCGATCCACCGTCGAAAATTGATAGATTTTATCCAGAAGAATCCAATGAAGTTTCCGATGCAAAAAAAATCATGAATTTGAGTGTACAAACTCCAAAATGTTTAATGGGTTATAAGGAAAAAAATACAGAAGTAAATCGCATTGGTGAAGAACGTTTAAAGCAAGAGCTGGCAACTCAAATTTGTTTAGATGCGATGTTTAGTACTTCTTCCGATTTTTATCAATCTCTATATGATGATGGCATTATTGATGATACTTTTGGTTTTGATTACTCACTAGAGCAAGGATATGGTTTTACGATGTTTGGTGGAGATACGCATCATCCTGAAGAGTTAATTAAACGTATTCAAGAGGAGGTTCCTCGTCGCCTTTCCGTTGGTGTAACACAAGAAGAATTCAATCGGATTCAAAAGAAACGGATTGGTGCAAGTCTTCGTTCTTTAAATTCCTTAGAGTGGATTGCCAATCAGTTTACGAGCTATCGCTTTCAGGATGCTGATTTATTTGATATTATTCCTACATTAGAAAAATTGACTTTGGATGATGTAAATGAAAGATTGAGAAGTCATTTTCAACCTGAACAATTTGCGGTCTCTTTGGTATTGCCAAAATAGATGTCAGCAGATAAAAAAATTGCATGGGTAACAGGTGCTAGTGGAGGAATTGGAGCTGCTATTGCTACTCAATTAGCTGGGGCAGGGGTAGATGTAGCTGTTTGTTATAATCGAAATCAAACAAAAGCAATTGAAGTGGTTCAACAATGTCGTGATAATGGTGTGGATGCTCATGCTTTTAAGCTTGATGTTACAAAAGAAGTAGATGTGAAAAAAGTATATAAATCCATTTACTATTCATTGGGAAAACCAACAATATTAGTACATGCAGCGGGACACACAGAAGTAAGTCTCTTCCAAGATTCGAGTACAGAACAATATCATCGTTTGATGGATGTGCATGTAAAAGGAGCTTTTCTTCTTGCACGAACTACATTGCCGCATCAATTGCAGGAAAGATGGGGAAGAATTATATTCGTCTCTTCGATATGGGGATCAGTTGGTGGAGCAACAGAAGTTTTATACTCAACAGCAAAATCCGCTCTTCATGGAATGACGAAAGCTCTTGCAAAAGAAGTTGCTTTATCAGGAATCACAGTAAATGCAGTTGCACCTGGAGCAGTAGATACGAAACTTTTAAGACAACAACTTACAAAAGAAGAAATACAAGATTTAGCAGAAGAAATTCCAATGGGTAGATTAGGAAATCCATTTGAAATTGCTGCAACAGTTGTATTTTTGTGTCAACAAGAAACATCCTATATAACTGGACAAGTGATACACCAAAATGGTGGTATGTACTAGATAAAAGAAAGTCTCAAGATTAGAAAATATTAAGGACCCTAGGACTAGTGAGAGTAGAAGAATTTTTGAAGTCTATGTTGATTGTTGCACTTGGCAAGAAACAGACTTTCCTATAGGACGTACGCATAATTCCTCTTAGAAGTGGTGATATTATCTTTAGAATGTTACTTACTTTAGGAGGGAAACCAATCATGTCTGTACTACACAACTTTGATGAATGGAAAAAATTTTTACAAGATCGTGTGGACCAAGCATCTAGTCTTGGAATGGACAAAGCGACCATACATGATCTTGCTTATGAAATCGGAGACTATCTTGCAAAAGACGTAGATCCTAAAAACGAACAAGAGCGTTTGTTGAAGGAATTGTGGGATGTTGCGGATGAAAATCAGCAGCGTGTTATGGCTGACCTTATGGTGAAATTAGTCGACCGCAAATAAGGAAAACGTCTGGTTCTCTGATGAAGAGTTCCAGACGTTTTTATTTAACCATTAGACTACACAATTTTATCATAAATGGTTAGACTTGCGAAACCACGGGGTTTTTATAGCTTTGCATTTGTTTTTATTCACCCATACTAGAGTTTTATAGGTCGATTCTCTTTCGAGAGAAAAGAACATGTGCTATACTAATTCGTATAGCTCATGAAGCCTGTCATTCCTTTGAGAGGTGGTATCATGGCAAGTCAAGAATGGTACATGGAGTACCAAATACATAAAAACAGACCAGGTTTATTAGGTGATGTTGCCTCTATATTAGGGATGCTTGCTATCAATATTATCACGATCAATGGTGTTGAAAATCGGCGACGTGGTTTGCTTTTACAAACGAGTAACCACGATAAGATTGAATCGCTTCGTCATATATTGTTGCAAGTGGAAGACATTACGCTAACAGCACTTCGACCTCCTAAATTAGTTGATCGTATTGCGATTCGACATGGAAGATATTTAGAACGGTCATCTGAAGATATGCGTACCTATTTTTTCACAAGAGAAGAATTGGGTATATTGGTTGATTTTATGGCAGAGCTATTTCAACGTAAAGGTCACCAACTAATTGGCATTCGAGGCATGCCTCGAATCGGGAAAACAGAATCAATTGTTGCTTCTAGTGTTTGTGCGAACAAGAGATGGATTTTTTTGTCTTCCACTTTGTTAAAACAAACAATGCGCAGCCAGCTGACGAGAGATGAATTCTCAGAAGAAAGGGTTTTCATCATCGATGGTGTCATGTCGACTAGAAGAGGCGATGAAGAGCACCGAATGTTACTTAGAGAAATAATGAGTTTAAATGCAACCAAAGTAATTGAACATCCTGATGTATTTGTCCAACAAACCGAATACTCTTTAGATGATTTTGATTACATTATTGAATTAAAGCAAGATTCATCTGAAACCATCACACTTGAAGACTTGGATCAAGATTTTTAAGGGGGATAATGCACTTGGCTGGCGTGGGGAAGTACTTGAAACAAGCGCGTGAGAAAAAGAGTTATACGCTTGAAGAAATGGCAGAACTCACGAATATTGAGGGGAAATACTTACAAGCTTTGGAAAAGGAAGAGTATGATTTACTTCCTAGTCCTTTTTATGCACGCGCCTTTCTGAAAACTTATGGGAAGTATTTAAATCTTAATGTGAGTTCTCTTTTGCAGTTGTACGAATCATCGCAAATGGTAGAACAATCTTCCACGCCAATAAAGCCAAAGATAGAAGCAGTTGAATTACCTAAGCGGTCACCAGCTAAAAAAAAGAAAATTTCTTCTCTCTGGTTGATTGTAGCTATTATCCTCATTTTGGGTATGGTTTACATGCTTTTCCAATAGAGGGAGGATCAAAAGTTGAAAGAATTGGGATACCATTTGCGGTCAACACGTGAACAGTCAGGTATTTCCATGGAAGAATTGTCAGAAGCGACTAGGATAGAAATAAAATATTTAGATGCGATTGAACGTGGAGATTTTGAAGCTCTACCTGGCCCAGTATATATTCGATCCTATCTTCGTACATATTCCATCTATGTGAATCTGGACCCTCGTAAGGTTATTAAGATTTATCAAGAAAGTAAACAGGTGGCAACAGAGCGTTTGTCACGTACTGCAAGGATTCAAAAAGAACAAGTGCTACAGCGTTCCGATGAAATCCCAGTCCTTTCTCGTAGTAAAAAGCAGGAATTTGGGCGTTCTTCGGAAAAGATGGTAACTATGTCACGTGCTGTGAAAAGCCAATCAAAGACGAATAAGTCTAAAAAGAAAGCCAAAAAGAAGAAGGTTTCAGGATTTGCCAAGTTTTATAATGGGTTACTCATCACTGGTTTTCTGTTATTATTGGTTGCGGCAGGTATTGTTGTTTATCTCCGCTCAACAAGCACAGAGGTTGCAGAAATATCTGACAAGGTTAAGCCTTTGACAGCTTCAGAATCCAATGGTATGCTTGGATAAAATTTATGACAATTTTATGTCGGTTGTACGATTGTTGATGATTGATGTACAACCTATCAGGAGGTGGCTGGGGTGTCTGTCGAAATTGGTAATTTTCTTCGACAAGCCCGAGAGTCGGTAGGACTGTCCCTCGACGAAGTACAAGAAAAGACGAGAATACAAAAATCGTTTTTGGAAGCAATTGAAAAGGGAGATTTCGATAAATTACCAAGTCCATTTTATGTAAGAACCTATCTTCGATCTTACGCAAATTGTGTAAAAGTGGAACCTCATTACATTTTGCGTGAATATCGGAAAAAGGAGCAGGCAGAACGATACCAAACAGGTCAATTTGACGCTTCTCAATTGACAGAGCAGTTAAACAAATTGGGTCAAACTGGTATGCATAAGTTTGGTTTAACTGGTGCAATGCCGAAAGTATCACCAAATACGAAACCTTCGGCTGCTATTAATCGAACAAGTGCAAAAACAGCTCTTACCATTGCTAATCCGATATCGAACACGGCTAAGCTCCCTATGATGCAGAGGCGAGAAGAATTAGAGAAGACAGCAAAACCTCAGGTTCTCTCGAGTGATAAGTCTAAAAAAGAACAAAAGTTCCCATCGTTATTGCCATCACAAGCACTTACAACTCGTGGTGGAACCCCTACAGTAAAAGAAAAACGTTTTGCTACGAATGAAAATTCTATTGTAAAGCCGGCTAATAAAGAAGGAAGTACTGCTGTAGAGCAGACGACTTTGATTCAAAAACAACAATCTTCTCGCTTGAAAAAACAAGTCACATCACCTCAGTCTACGGAGAGTAGTACTGCACAATTTGTACCATCAAGATTGAATAAAACACCTGAATCTTCTACTCTATCTCGTACACAAGCAAATAAAAGACCAACTCAACCAGAACAGGTTGTAAAGGAACATACAAAACCGCCTAATACAGAACAAAAGACAAATTCTATCCAAGAAAGCAAAGTGCTTTCTCGATCTTCACGCTTTCGTAATACTAATACTTTACCTACTGTTAATAGTACGTTTTCAAATGGCAATACAGAATTACAAGAGAAAGCGACAGTGGAAAAGGAAAATACCGGTAATAAACGGTCATTTGGTTTCAAAGAGTCTCGTTTTGCATCTCGAAATACGGGGGATTTCAAGACCGCATCTTCCAATTCCCAAGATGCATCAGAAGTACAAACACTTCGTAGAAGTTCTGTTCGAAATCGTCCAATTCAAAACTCAAATGGGTTCTTTAGTAGTAGAGTTATCATCGCTAGTATTGTTGCTGTTCTACTTCTTGTAGGTATTGGTTGGTATTTATTTTCAGGAAATGGCGAGGACGACAAAAAAGTTGTTCAGGAAAAAAATACCACCACGGAAGAAACAAAGACAGAACAGAAACAACAAACTGCTGGTCCATCTACCAAAGAGACTACTGAAAGTACATCTCAAGGAAACTTGGAAAAGGAATCTGCTGGGCTTTACACGCTGACAGGTACAGATACTGCAAAAGTTGTTCTAAATCCATCCGGAACATCTTGGGTACAACTGCGGACTCAGCAAGATCCTACCACTGATCCTAATAAATATTTAAAAGATGTCACCTTAACAAGTAAAGATGCTACTTTTGAATATAACCATACATTCAAAGATATACCTGATCTTTATATCGTTTTAGGTTCTCCAGATAATGTGAAAGTAACAATCAACGGTATTCGCGTTACTTCATCAAAAATCATACACATTGTAAAAAAATAAGAGCAATGGCCCTCTTTTGGGCTGTTCTTTTTTATATATTGATAGGGGAGAGACTATTGAGTCAACTTAAGGAAGTGCGTGAAACGTCTTTTCTCGATCTGGATGAGATTTCAGATCATCTTTCTATACCTAAGTTGTATTTGCAAGCAATTGAAGAAGAAAAATTCTCTCATTTGCCTCAAAAAAAATACTTGGCAGAAAGATATATTACTACTTACGCTGATTTTTTAGAAGTTGAAGTGGATCCTATTATTGATTCTTATCGTCAGTTTCAGCGTCCAGAACAAACATTAACCCCTAGGAGAAAGGGAAGAAGATCTACCCGATCATTATCAAAAGAAAAGCCTGTTTGGTACACTTATCGATATTATTTTTTAGCATGTGGTGCTTGTTTAAGTTTGGCACTTGTCACATGGCTCTTTATTCCAAATGAGAAATCAGAAAGTACAAATTCGATGAAACAGCCATTACAAAATCAAACTACCCCTGTCTCATCAAACAAAGAAAGGCCAATTTTTACGCTACAGAAAACATCCTCTGATTCATCCATCGAGCAGACATGGTTTATTTCGCAAGCAGATTCTTTACATGTTCATATACAACCACTTGAAGGTGTTAGTTTTCGTATTCGTGAAGATAGTATCAAAGGAAAAATCATTGCCGATAAAGAATTGTCAAAGAGTGAATCTTTTGATTTGAGTGGCAAAAAGTGGGTTTTTATTCACGTTGATGATCCAAGCAAAGTAATAATGAAAGTGAATGATGTTGTAATTGATACGGTTTCTCAGAAAACGGGAACTACCTATGAATTTAAAATTGCATCAAATTAAAATCTATCCTGTTACATTTTTGACATCACTCTCTGCTGTGGTTTATACTTACGGAAGGATTGCTTTCTTCCTTTTTTGATATTCAATTTTGATTGGAAATAGTGGATAATAGTGGTGAAGACCGAGAAAGTTCCATAAATAAACATGTGTGCGATATCCGTACAACAAAAAGCCCATGGCATTGGGATAACGGCTTATTCTTCATCTCCCTTCCCAGCCAAGAGAAGTAAATCAGGGAGGTAGTTGTTGGTGAACTTGGCCAATAAAATAACATTAATACGTATTTTTCTTGTGCCTGTTGTGATGATTTTTTTGCTAATTCGCTTTGATTTTGGCATCGTGCGACTTGGCGTGGTAACACTTCGGGTTAGTGAGCTGATCGCAACTTTTGTTTTTATTATCGCTGCTGTTACAGACGGATTAGATGGCTACATAGCAAGAAAAAATAAAACCATTACCAATTTGGGCAAGTTCTTAGACCCACTTGCTGACAAGCTATTAATAACCGCTGCGCTTATCTCACTTGTAGACATGCAGCGGCTCCCGGCGTGGATTGCAATTGTAATCATAAGCCGTGAATTTGCGGTCACAGGTCTTCGATTGATTGCGGTTGCGGAAGGCCATATTATTGCTGCGAGCACACTTGGTAAAATAAAAACCATTGTACAAATTGTGGCAATTGTATCGCTTATGTTGAATAATTTTCCGTTTTCTAACTTTGCTTTCCCCTTTTCCATCATTGTTACATGGTTAGCTGTCATTATCACCATTTTGTCAGGACTTGACTATTTTTATAAAAATAGGAAAATCGTATCTCTTACTAAAAATGGATGAGGAGTTGCTCCATGCAAGCCGAAGTAATTACAGTCGGATCCGAGCTTATGCTAGGTGTTACACTTAATACTCATTCGCAGTTTATTTCTCAGGCATGCGTTCCTATTGGTATAGAAGTTGCCTATCATACGTCTGTTGGAGATCATGCTGATCGCTTAGCAGAGGTAATGAAGGTAGCTCATAGTAGATCACAACTGGTGTTCCTATGTGGCGGTCTCGGACCAACATTAGATGATTTAACAAAAGAGACATTGGCAGACCTGTTAGGAGAAACATTAGTAGAAGATCTACAATGGCGACAGCGTTTAGAAAGTTATTTTTCGAAACGTAAAACTCCTATTCCCGCAAATAATTACAAACAGGCATTGGTATTTTCCTCAGGAATTGTATTCCCCAATGAAAAAGGTACTGCTCCAGGCTTATCCATTACGAAAGATGGAGTTATTTATATATTACTGCCTGGTCCTCCCGGTGAATTAAAACCAATGTTTGAAAAACAAGTACTTCCTTATTTGCACCGTATACTACCATCAAAAGAGGTCATTTACTCACATCCCATGTCTTTTTTTGGGATTGGAGAGTCTGCTTTAGAAGAAGAGTTAAAAGATTTAATTATCGCTTCTGATAACCCTATTCTTGCCACATATGCAATGGATATTGGAGTTACTTTGCGAATCACCTCACACGCAGAATCGGAAGATTTAGCAAAACAATTCATTGAACCAACTCGTAATGAAATTTTGTCCAGAGTTGGGAGACACTGTTATAGTGAGCGAGAAGAATCTCTTGAAGAAGTAGTAATTCATTATTTAAGAAATAGCAAGCAAAGTGTCGCTACAGCAGAAAGTTGCACAGGCGGTCTCGTTGTTCATTTGTTAACTACTGTACCAGGTGCTAGTGAAGAAGTGAAAGGTGGATTTGTTTCCTACTCCGATAAAGCCAAAACCGATATTGTTGGTATTTCCACTGAAGTGCTAAAAGAATATGGAGCAGTAAGTATGGAAGCTGCTAAGCTGTTAGCAGAACAAACAAGGCAAAAATTTCAAACTGATTTTGCTATAAGCGTGACAGGTGTAGCAGGTCCGGCTTCATCTGAAAGTAAACCAGTTGGTTTGGTATACATTGGTTTAGCCCAAATAGGTATGCCTACCGCTATCTGTGAGTTATCGTTATCAGGAGATAGAGAACGTATTCAAAAATCTGCAGCAAAACATGCATTGTTCTTTCTACTTGAACGACTAAAGAAAGGTGAAACTACGATATGAAACGTTTTGAGGATTTTGATCTTAGTAATGAAATTATGAGAGGGATACAAGATATAGGCTATGAAGAGCCTTCTCCTATTCAAGCTGAATGTATCCCAGCTGTTATACGTGGAGAAGATGTGATTGGGCAAGCTCAAACTGGTACAGGAAAAACAGCCGCATTCGGTATTCCAGTTTTAGAGCGTATTGATCCATCTGATAATCGTGTCCAAAGTATTATTTTAACGCCTACTCGGGAGCTGGCTATTCAAGTTTCCGAAGAACTACGGCGTTTGGGACGTCCAAAGAGAGTGAAGACATTACCTATCTATGGTGGTCAATCCATCATTAGACAAATTAAAGCTTTGCAACAAGGTGTACATGTGGTGATTGGCACTCCTGGAAGATTACTAGATCATTTGCGTAGAGGTACATTAAAAACAGATGGAGTAGAAGTTATTGTTCTAGATGAAGCAGATGAAATGCTAGATATGGGCTTTATCGATGATATTGAGACTGTATTGCGATTTTTGCCTGGACAGCGTCAATTACTGCTGTTTTCAGCTACCATGCCTCCAGCAATTCGTCAGTTATCTCACAAATATATGAGAAAACCTAAATATATCACTATCAATCGGGGTGAAGTTACCGTACCTATGATTCAACAGGTTTATTACCGAGTTTTGGAAAATATGAAGGTGGAAGCTCTCTGTAGAATCTTAGATAGTGAAGAAATTGAATTAGCAATCGTTTTTTGTCGTACCAAAAAAGGAGTCGATGATTTAACCGAGGCTCTTCAAGTAAGAGGTTATTTAGCAGGTGGGCTACACGGTGATCTGCAACAACAACAACGTGATCGGGTAATGGGGCAGTTCCGTCAAGGTGAGATCGAACTTCTTGTGGCTACGGATGTCGCTGCTCGGGGCATTGATGTCGGTAGTGTAACTCATGTGATCAACTACGATATCCCTCAAGATGTAGAAAGCTATGTCCATCGAATTGGACGTACTGGTCGTGCAGGCCGCACAGGGATGGCCCTTACTTTAATTACACCTCGTGAAATGAAACAACTTCGTCTAATTGAGCAAGAAACAGGAGCAAAACTTGTATCCCGTGAACTCCCCACTTTAGAAGAAGTAGCAGCGAAACAACAACAAAGTTGGATTTCGCAAATTGAAGATGTTATTCGATCTGAAGCTGATCTATCTTTATTTGAAGATATGATTGAACAGCTTGCTGGCAAGTTTTCAGCAGAAAAAGTGGCAGCAGCATCTTTATACCTTACTTTCTTTGAACGATTTAATAAAACTAGCGATGCTGCTTATAATTTTGGGGAGACAGGCGCCTCTCCTGGAATGGTACGATTCTTTATTAATGTTGGACGTAATAGCAATCTTCGTCCACAAGAGCTCGCTAAAGCAATTGCGGATCATGCTGGTATTGGTTTGCGTCAAGTGGGACGAATCAATATTTATGATCGGTTCTCATTTGTAGAAGTTCAAGAAGAGATTGCTCCGTTTGTTTACGAGGCTCTTCAACAATCCCGTATCAATGGAATGCGTGTCAACATGGAACCTGCAAGACCAAGGACCAATTCGCCAAGACCTACAACCCGTGAATCACGTTCTGATTCAGGTAGGAGTCGTAGACCAGAAGTGAATGCAAGAGGTTGAATAAAAGTAAAATGCACCTAGCTGAAGAATGCTAGGTGCATTTTTTTAATCTGGTATTCCTAGTGCTATTTTTGCATAGCGAGACATTCGGTCTTTGCTCCATGGTGGATCCCAAACGATATCAACTTCAATTTCTTCTACACCTTCGACTTTTCGAACAGCGTCTTCTACAAGACCATTTATCATTCCAGCTAGGGGACAACCCATCGCAGTTAAAGTCATGGTTATCTTGACATTATTGGATTCACTTATCTCAATATCATAAACTAATCCTAAGTTGACGATGTCGATGCCTAGTTCAGGATCGTTTACTTCTTCTAGCTGCTCCAATATTTGGTTTTTCAATTGATCTTTGTCCATGTTACTACCCTCCTATAAACTTAGATTACCACATTTGTGCAAGTTCTAACGCACATTTTTTACAGAATAAATGTTCGGAAAAAGGCTTGTTATCCTTTGAGAAACACGTTATGATAGAGAAGATGAAAGTGATGAAAAACTTCTTACTACCCATAAGAACGTGTACGCAAACAGAAAATAAGTAAGAATAATGCAATCATTCTAACTTTATGAAAGAGGGAGAGTTTCTACATATGTCAGATCGAAAACAAGCCTTGGAAATGGCACTGAGACAAATCGAAAAGCAATTTGGTAAAGGTTCTATCATGAAGATGGGAGAAGATGCTTCCCATCAAGTAGAGACTATTTCCAGTGGTGCTCTTGCTTTGGATATTGCTCTTGGAGTAGGAGGATATCCTCGTGGACGAGTTATTGAAGTATATGGACCGGAATCGTCAGGTAAAACAACTGTCGCATTACATGCGATAGCAGAAATTCAAAGAAATGGCGGTCAAGCTGCTTTTATTGATGCAGAACATGCCCTTGATCCCGTTTATGCACAAAAATTAGGTGTGGATATTTCTGAGCTACTCTTGTCTCAACCAGATACAGGAGAACAAGCATTGGAAATTTCTGAGGCTTTGGTGCGCAGCGGAGCAATTGATATTATTGTGATTGACTCTGTAGCAGCGTTGGTTCCAAAAGCAGAGATAGAAGGAGAAATGGGAGATTCTCATGTAGGTCTTCAGGCCCGATTGATGTCACAAGCATTGAGAAAGTTATCTGGTGCGATCAACAAATCTAAAACTATCGCGATCTTTATCAATCAGATCCGTGAAAAAGTTGGTGTTATGTTTGGTAACCCAGAAACAACTCCAGGAGGACGTGCTTTGAAGTTCTACTCCAGTGTACGTTTGGAAGTACGTCGTGCAGAAGCTATCAAACAAGGTACAGATGTGGTTGGGAATCGTACCAAGATCAAAGTAGTTAAAAACAAGGTTGCTCCTCCATTTAAGGTGGCTGAAGTAGATATTATGTTTGGTGAAGGTATTTCCAAAGAGGGTAGTGCTTTAGATATTGCTACTGAACTGGAGATTGTGAATAAAAGTGGTGCATGGTATTCCTATAATGGTGATCGTATGGGACAGGGTCGTGAAAATGCAAAACAATTCCTCAAAGAAAATGCAGAGACTTTTATAAAAATCGAAAACCAAATCCGTTCACATCATGAACTTCCAGTTATTCATGTAGAAGAAGCTGCCGTTACGATAGAAGTTGAAGAAACGGAAAAACCAAAAAGAGGTCGTAAAGCAAAGGAGAAAGCGGAGGAAGAAACACCTCTGTTTGATCTCAAGTGATAATTTCAGCTATTGTAGGACAACGACATAAGCGTTACGAAATCCAAGTGGATGGAGAGCCTGTGCTCTCTGTCCATGAGGATGTTTTGGTAAAGTATGGCTTACATAAAGGGATGGAAATAGAACCTTCCGATTTAACAGAAATCAGCGAGACTCAGGAGCGTCATTATGTAACCCAAGCCTTTTTTCGTTATATCAGTTATCGTCCAAGAACTGTGAAAGAAGCAGAAAAACATTTATTACAAAAAGGATTTGATGAGAGACTTATCAAGTCTGTTCTTGAATCGATGAAACAGCAAGGTTTTTTGGATGATCGTCAATATGCAGTAAATTGGATAAAAGAAAGACAGATGGGAAAAAAACTAGGAATTAATCGTCTTAAGCAAGAATTAAAAAGCAAGGGAGTTTCCTCAACTAATATTGATGAGGCTATTCAGGAAGAGGACATCATAGAGGAGCGCCAATTGGTGACAGAGGTCGCCGAACGGCGCTATTCTCGTCTTTATCAAGAAGATTGGCAAACAATTGAGCGTCGATTGGGCTCTTATCTTTTACGAAGAGGCTTTCCCTCTGACTTGGTTCGTCAAGCGTTGCAGCATATCAGAAACAAACGAGATCTGGAGGGGTCATAATGCGTTTGCTTTATTTCACAGATACGCATATTCGAGGTACTTCTCCTCGTGGTCGTACAGATGATTTTTTTGAGTCGATGAAGCGAAAATTAAACGAAATTATACAGATAGCAGAAAAAAAGAAAGTGGACTATGTGTTACATGGTGGAGATGTTTTTGACCGTCCAAACTTATCCCCTGCAGTGGTTCGAGAGTTTGCCCAACTTTTTCGTAAATTCTCCGTCCCTGTATACGCTGTTGCTGGTAATCATGATATTTTTGGTCATAATCCTGCCACAGTAGATCGTACGATGCTTGGTTTGCTTGAGGCTTTTGGTATTTTGACATTAGTAAAACCGAAGGAACATATAGTGTTATCAGATGGCACCTATCAGGTTCAATTAACTGGACAAGCCTTTCATTACGATCTGGACAAACGGACGATAGCAGAGGACTACGCCGTTACCAATCATGCAGGAGCAGATTATTGTATACATATGGTTCATGGTATGCTTGTGGACAAAGCATTGCCGGAAGGAGTACCTCATACGATGGTATCCGCTTTATTGGAGATGGAAAGCGATGCAGATATATTATTGACAGGGCACTATCATGCAGGTTTTCCTATCCAGCATAAAAACAAGAAATATATTATCAATCCAGGTTCAGTTGCTAGACTTTCGAATCAACAAGCAGAAATCAGACGTATGCCACAAGTTGTTCTAATCGAATTGGGGAAAGAAATTCAAATCCATTTTCAAAAATTAACATCTGCTGCTCGTGGAGAAGATGTTTTTGACCGATCTATTCAAGAAGAGTCTATATATCGACAAGAGAAATGGGCCCAATTTGCTCAAGAGGTGAGTGCAGCTGGTATCTATCAAGGGATTCAAGTAGAGGAAATCATTGAAGAGATCGCTAAGATTGACCTGCTGGATCACTCTGTTAAAGCGGAAGCATTGAAAAGAATTGGAGAAGCTCAAGAGATGGCAGGGGAAAAGAATAATGATACATTTTAAAAAATTAATCATAAAAAACTTCCAATCCCATGTACATACAGATTTAGATTTTCATCCGGGCTTAAATGTGTTTGTAGGTCCGTCAGATAGTGGAAAAAGTGCTATTTTACGTGCGCTTCGCTGGGTCTTATTCAATTCCCCTAGAGGAACTGAATATATTCGTATGGGTGCTAATCTCTGTGAAGTAGCACTCTATTTAGATGATGGAACCATTATTAGACGAATTCGTAATCACAACTCCATTAATCGTTATCAATTGGAAAAAATAGGAGAGGAACCGCAGATATTTGAAGGTTTTGGTTCAGATGTGCCGTTGGAGATATCCAATGCTCATCAGTTTAGACCTTTGGAGTTGGATCAAAAAGATATTTTTTTACAAGTGGGTAATCAGCTTGATGGTCCTTTTCTCCTATCTGAGTCCAGTGGAGTAAAAGCTAAAACAATTGGTCTAGTTAGTGGCGCCCATTTGATAGATAGGGCATTGAAGAAGTTAAATAGTGATCGAATACAGCTTGCTTCAAAAAATAAACATCTCCTTGAACAGAGAAAAAATGTGGAGCAAAAACTTCAACCCTTTGAAAATCTAGATATTTTAGAGTCAGCTCTGCTACAAGCAGAAAAAAGGGCATCTGATATCAAAGAAAAACAATCTCTTCTTATCCAATTAAAGCAATTGGCGTACCAATATAAACTTGTAACTCAAGAAAAACAAGTACAACAAGTTATATTAGAGAAGTTTCCTAGTATAGGTGAAGCCGAACACATTTCCATTTCATTAGAAAATAAATTGTTATACCTTCGCCAATATCGACAACTTTTAATCCGTTATCATCTTCATGTTGAAGAAAAAACAGTACAAAAGTCTATTTACGACAAAACTGCATCCATTACCCAAATAGAACAAATCCAACAAGAGATAGACACGAAAATGCAAATCGTGAATAAGTACAAAAAGTTTCAAAATGAGTACAACAAGATTCAACTGGAACAAGAAAAATTAAAGGATGTATTGCTACAAACGGAGCAGATAGACGAAGGGATGAATCTTGTAAGCGCTGTAGAAATAAAGCGTAATCAGTTAGAAAAATTAATGAAGTGGGAACGGATTTGGGAAGATACATGTAAAAGGAAACAAAAAGTAGAACAGTTTTTAACAATCAGCGAAGGTTTTCTAGCAGATTTGCAACTTTATCTACCAGAAGTAGAAACAAAACTATCTCTTTTATCAAAACTGCGAACTTATTTAGTAGATTTAACAGATAAACAAAAAAGAATAGCAATGGGATATCAGTGCATAGCTGAGGTAAACAACACTTTGGAAGGTCTATTAAAGGAATATGGAGATTTGCTTACGGAACATGGAGAATGTCCAATTTGCGGATCAGAAATCAATGATCACTTGATTCAACACTTATTACAAGAACTTGAAGGAGGAAGTAATTATGCAGCAGCTGGAAGAGAAGATCAAGCAAATAAAAACAAAAATTGAGGAAGCAAAAGATTTACGTCGTAGAGCGGAATTAAAATTGGAAAATCTGGAAAAACAGGAAAGAGATATATTAATGGAGTTGGAGCAGCTAGGGGTAAAGCCAGAACAACTGACAGAAGAAATAAGTCGTTTGGAGCAAGAAGTTCAAGATGGATTAGAAGAAGTAGAGCAATTACTTCCTAAGGAGCTACTTGCTGATGGAAACCATTGAGCAATTTGAGCTGATGGATCTTAGATTAAAAGAAGCAAGAGAAGAATGGATTCGTCGAAAGACAAAAAAGGATATGCTTGTGAAGGAGCAACTGGAATTGCTTGAACAAGAAGAGAAACTACGCCAAGAGCAAGAGTTATTGGACAGAGTTCGTCTTTTGTTTCAGCGATCTGGAGAGTATGCACGTAAACAGGCAAAAGCTCAATTGGAAACATTGGTTACGAACGCACTTCAATACGTATTTGGTTCTTCTTTTCGTTTTGAGATAGACCTTTCACCTGCAGAAAAAAATCCAACAGCTGAGTTCTATGTTGTTACAAAATGGAATGAAGAAACGATCCGAACCAAACCTCAAGAGGCTAGAGGTGGTGGAGTAGTGGATATTATCTCCCTTGCCCTTCGAATTGCTTTCTTGGAGACAGTAAGGCCTCGATTAAATGGTCCCATTCTATTAGATGAACCAGGTAAACATGTAAGTGAGGATTATATATTACCTATGACACAATTTTTACAGTCTGTACATGAAACTTTCGATCGTCAGATTTTGTTTGTGACACATAATATACATTTAACAGAATCTGCTGACCAATCTTTTTTTGTTCGTCTAAAAGATGGAAAATCAGAGGTGCATGCTAGTCGCCTTGACAATGGGATTTCATAACGAATACAATTGAGCTGTATCTTTTTATTTTTATCATCTATTTAAGATACACTTGACCGGTTGCATGTATGCAAAATGAACAACAAGGTAAAACGGTAGACCGAGCAAATCGGTCTTGTTTTTAAACCAACCCATGTATGAAGTAATCTTGTGAGAATACTGCAAGATTGGTAATTTATCTTCAAAGATAGGAAAAACATAACTAAGATTGGCTTATGCAGGAAATAGTAGGTTGATCCCTACTAATGTTCGTAAAATTATGTGCCCTTACTTAAAGAAACAGAGTGTTTCTGGATTTTAGAAATACTTACTTCTGATAGTAAGAAACCCCATCAATAGTGGTGGAGGTTGAGATAAAAGAATAAGGGAGGTGAACACTACAGTGCTAGACACAGGACATATCCTGCTGCTGTTCGCCTCGCTAATCATGGGATTTGCTGGTTATTGGCTGCGGAAAAGTATAGCTGAATCTCGTATCGGTAGTGCTGAGAAACAAGCAGAACTGATTTTAGAGAAAGCTAGACACGATTCAGAGGCTATGAAAAAGGAAAAAATCCTTGAGTCACGAGATGAAGTATACCAATTGCGAAGCGAAGCAGAACAGGAAATACGTGAACAGCGAAACGAACTCTCTCGGATGGAACGGAGAATCGTTCAAAAAGAAGAAACATTTGATGTGAGACAACAAAATCTAGAGAAACGTGAAAGTGAACTAAATGATCGAGAGATTACGATTAACACGCATCTAAAAGAAATAGAGGATTTAAAAGAAGCTGGAGTCAAAGAAATGGAACGTATTTCTGGCTTAGCAACTGAAGAAGCCCGTCAAATCATTATGAAGCGTGTAGAAGATGAAATGCGTCATGAAACTGCCCAACTCATCAAAGAAATGGAACAACAAGCGATTGAAGAAGGAGATAAGAAAGCTAGAAATATTCTATCTCTCGCTATTCAACGCTGTGCAGCTGATCATGTAGCAGAAACAACTGTGTCTGTAGTTACCTTGCCAAATGATGAGATGAAAGGTCGCATCATAGGACGTGAAGGTCGAAATATACGTACATTAGAAACGTTAACTGGGATTGATTTGATAATCGATGATACCCCAGAAGCTGTAATTTTGTCCGGATTTGACCCGATTCGTCGTGAAGTTGCGCGTGTGGCCTTGGAAAAATTAGTCGCTGATGGTCGAATTCACCCAGCCAGAATTGAAGAAATGGTTGAAAAGGCTCGTCGTGATGTAGATGAGAGAATTCGTGAATATGGTGAACAAGCTACTTTTGAAACAGGAGTACATGGTTTGCATCCAGACCTCATAAAAATCGTTGGACGTCTTAAATTTCGAACGAGTTATGGTCAGAATGTATTGAAACATTCCATGGAGGTTGCTTACCTTAGCGGTCTTTTAGCTGCTGAATTGGGAGAAGATATTCCTTTAGCAAAGCGTGCGGGATTGCTTCATGATGTCGGCAAGGCAATTGACCATGAAATCGAAGGTTCTCACGTGGAGATTGGAGTAGAGTTAGCCAAGAAGTTTCACGAACATCCAGTCGTTATCAACAGTATTGCTTCCCATCATGGTGATGTCGAAGCAGAAAGTGTTATTGCAGTACTTGTAAGAGCTGCTGATGCTTTATCAGCTGCCAGACCAGGAGCTAGAAGGGAAACATTAGAGGCATATATCCGTCGTTTGGAGAAATTAGAAGCGATTTGTGAGTCTTTTGATGGTGTAGAAAAATCATATGCTATCCAAGCCGGTCGAGAATGTAGAATTATTGTACGACCTGAAGAAGTAGATGATGCAGAGGCAACTAGATTAGCTAGAGAAATAACCAAACAAATTGAAAATCAACTAGATTATCCAGGACATATCAAAGTAACTGTAATTCGGGAGACTCGATCAGTTGAGTATGCAAAATAAAGTGGCCTTGTGCCGCTTTATTTTTTTCATAGAATAAAAAGTCTCTAGTGGATAGAAAGAGGATATCAAACAAATGAGATTATTAATGATTGGAGATATCGTTGGTAAAGTGGGTCAAGATACACTTCGAACATACCTCCCCAAATTAAAACAAACCTATCAACCCGATGTCATTGTGGTCAATGGAGAGAATGCCGCTATAAATGGTAGAGGAATCACTAAAGATATTTTTCGGGAATTTCTATCCTTAGGAGTAAATTGTGTGACGATGGGCAATCACACATGGGGACAGTCTGAAATTTTTGATTTTATCGATGATGAGGAGAAAATTATTCGACCGGCTAATTACCCAGAGGGAACACCGGGAAGAGGGTATACAGTCATTTCTTCTGCAAAAGGTAAAGTTGTAATCATCAACCTTATGGGCAGAACATATGCTGCTAGCTCATTGGATTGTCCATTTCGAACAGTAGATAATATTTTAAATCGTATATCAGGAAATCCTTATATCTTAGTGGATATGCATGCAGAGACTACATCTGAGAAACAAGCACTTACATGGTATTTAGATGGGAGGGTATCAGCTGTGGTTGGAACGCATACACATGTACAGACAGCAGATGAAAGAATCTTACCAAAAGGTACTGGTTATTTGACGGATATTGGAATGACAGGCCCCTATAATGGAGTAATCGGAATGGAGGTTGATGCTGTTGTAAGAAGATTTATAACGCAACTTCCGGTTCGATTTGAGGTTTCAAAAGAAGGATTTATGTTGCAAGGTGTTTTAATGGATTTCGATACCTCAAATAAACGAACAAAAAAATTGAAGAGAATTCGTATTGATAATGACACACCGTGGTTAAATTAAAATAATTTTATTTGGATTATTTCAGTTCTGTCTACTTTTTTAAGAAGGAATTTTTACACTTTAGTCGAATATGATAGGAGTGGACTTACTCCAACCATCGAGGAGGTACATTCATGGAAGTATTAAAAGTTTCAGCAAAATCGAATCCCAATTCCGTCGCAGGTGCACTTGCTGGTGTTTTGCGTGAGAGAGGTCAAGCCGAAATGCAGGCTATTGGCGCAGGTGCACTAAACCAAGCTGTTAAAGCGGTTGCAATCGCACGAGGATTTGTTGCTCCAAGTGGAATTGATCTCATCTGCATCCCTGCCTTTACCGACATTGTCATCGATGGTGAAGAACGCACGGCGATAAAATTAATTGTGGAACCTCGATAATCGTTTAAACCTGTTATGTCATGTAGCAGGTTTTTTCTTTATATATGGGGGGTGAGGGTTTGTACTGGATAGATAATCACTGTGATGTACTCTACCAGCTTTGGAAACGGGAAAAGGAGGATTGTTCGTTTTTTTCAAATAAACAACCTCAAGAAAACTTATTTCTTTCGGATAATTCTCCTTTAGATGTTTCTTATAACTCTTTAAAATATAGCAATGTACTCCTTCAAAATTTTGCTATCTATGTTCCTGATCATATCCCCCAAACTGGTAAATTAGGAACTGCACTTAAACAAATTGATTTGTTTTACCAAAACGTTGAACCTTTTGTTCCCCTGTTATCATGCGGAAATGAGAAAAGAATAGAGGAAGAAACTCGCTCTGTACTCTCTCTCGAAGGTGGAGAAGCAGTGGGTAGAGATCTTTCCATCTTGCGTTTATTCCATCGATTGGGAGTAAGGCAAATAGGTTTAACATGGAATTGTTCGAATGCTATTGCAGATGGTTGTAGGGAGATTCGTAACGGAGGTCTTACTAATTTCGGTAAGGAATTTGTGAAGGAGATGGTGAGACTCGGAATGATTGTAGATGTTTCACATTTATCGGAGCAAGGGTTCTGGGATGTTGTTTCGATTCCAAATGTGAAAGTTATGGCATCTCATTCCAATTGCCGAAAGATCTGTGACCATCCTAGGAATTTGACAGATGATCAAATTAAAATAATCATCGAATTGAATGGTTTAATCGGAATTACATATGTCCCTCAATTTGTGTTTCATCCCTACCAAAAGGCAACAATAGACCATTTGTTGTTTCATCTTGAACACATCCAATATTTAGGGGGAGAAGATCGTATTTCTTTTGGTTCTGATTTTGATGGGATGGAGAATAAACTATATGGATTGAGTAATGCGTTTGAATTACCGTCCTTTTACCATGTATTGAGTAGTTACTTTCCAAAGTCATTAGTAGATAAATGGACTTACCATAACGCCCTCAAATTTTATAAACATTCACTAAGATAAGATTGCTTATTGCAATTTCTACTACACAGGAATAAAATTAGAAAAGGCAATAGTTAGTGTTTAGTAATTTACCATAATAAACAAATGTATAAACATTACTGGTTCACATCTGGGGATTTCTCCAGATGATTGTTTGGCGTGAAGTATTAAAGGAGATGAGTTCATGATTAACCAGCTTTCCTGGAAAGTAGGCGGACAGCAGGGAGAGGGGATTGATAGTGCTGGAGAAACTTTAGCTACAGTGCTCAATCGCCAAGGCTACTTTCTATTTGGGTATCGTCATTTTTCTTCCCGTATTAAAGGTGGCCACTCCAATACGAAAATTCGTATTAGCACAGAACCTACCAGCTCTATTTCAGATGATCTAGACATTTTAGTTGCATTCGACCAAGAAACGATTGATTTAAATTCTTATGAACTAATAGACGGTGGTGTAATTTTAGCTGACGCAAAATTTAATCCTACTGTTCCAGAAGGCGTCAAGGCACACTTAATTGCAGTGCCATTTACAAAGATTGCTGAAGAAGTTGGTATGGCTCAAATGAAAAACATGGTGGCTGTTGGTGCATCTGTAGCGCTACTAGGTATTTCTGTTGAATCATTCCGTGAAGTTTTGACAGATAGATTTGCGAAAAAAGGACAACAAGTGATTGATAAAAACATGAATGCAATCACAAAAGGAATTGAGTATGTCAAAACCGAAACTACCAATCTTTCTATCAAAGACTTTAGCTTAGCACCATCTGATGGAAAGAAACGTTTATATATGATTGGTAATGATGCAATTGCTTTTGGTGCGGTTGCTGGTGGAGCAAGACTAATGGCAGCTTATCCGATCACTCCATCTTCTGAAATCATGGAATACTTAATCCGTCGTCTTCCGGAATTTGGTGGAACGGTAGTACAAACAGAAGATGAAATTGCTGCAATCACAATGGCTATTGGTGCAAACTATGGTGGTGTGCGTGCATTGACAGCTTCCGCTGGACCTGGGTTATCTTTAATGACAGAAGCTATAGGTCTTGCGGGTATGACCGAAACACCTGTTGTAATCATAGATACACAACGTGGTGGCCCAAGTACAGGACTTCCTACCAAACAAGAACAAAGTGATATTCTTGCTATGCTGTACAGCACACATGGTGAAATTCCAAAGATCGTTATCGCACCAAGTTCTGTGGAAGAATGTTTCTATGATACGATTGAAGCATTTAACCTCGCTGAAGAGTATCAATGTCCTGTAATCATCGTTACGGATTTGGCATTGTCGCTCGGCAAACAAACCGTGGATCCGCTAGATTATAATAAAATTGAGATTCGTCGTGGAAAACTGGTTACGGATGAAGAGGAATTGCCAGAACTCGAAAATTCAGAGTTATTCCCACGCTATGGATTTAGTGAAGATGGTGTGTCTCGTCGTGTTCTTCCTGGGAAAAAACATGGGCTTCATCATGTAACTGGTGTGGAACACAATGAAACAGGACGTCCATTTGAAGGTGCTGTCAACCGTAAAAAAATGATGGACAAACGGTTGTCCAAATTGACTAACCTGTCTTTCCCAAATCCAATTCATGCCGATACACGTCATGAAAATGCAGATATCTTGATTGTTGGTATTAACTCTACTTATGGAACCATCCAAGAGGCAATGGGTCGTTTAGAAGCTGATGGATTAAAAGTAAATCATGCTCATATTCGTCAATTGATGCCTTTTCCAACTGAACAATTAAAAGAACAAATGGAAAAAGCGAAAAAAGTAATTGTCGTAGAAAACAATGCTACAGGACAACTGACTTCGCTCATTAAAATGAATGTAGGTATGGCTGAAAAATTGGTTCACGTTGGCAAATACGACGGAAACCCGTTCTTGCCGATGGAAATCTATAAAGAGTGTAAGGAGCTGTTGGTTCATGGCAACGTTTAAAGAATTCCGCAACAAAGTGAAACCTAACTGGTGCCCTGGTTGTGGAGACTTCACGGTTTTGGCTTCTATGCAGCGTGCGTTTGCAAACTTAGGTAAAGAACCTGAAGAAGTTGCTATCGTTTCCGGTATCGGTTGTTCTGGTCGTATTGCAGGTTATGTGAATTCCTATGGATTTCATGGTGTTCACGGTCGTTCTCTACCAATCGCTCAAGGTTTAAAACTCGCCAATCGAGAGCTAACTGTAATTGCTTCTGGTGGTGATGGAGATGGCTTTGCGATCGGTATGGGACATACGGTTCATGCCATTCGTCGTAATGTTGATATCACCTATATTGTAATGGACAATCAAATCTATGGTCTCACCAAAGGACAAACTTCTCCACGCTCGGAGATGGGATTCAAAACGAAAAGTACACCAAATGGTTCTATTGAAGCTGCGATTTCTCCAATGGAAATGGCACTAACGGTAGGAGCTGGTTTCGTTGCACAAACGGTATCCAGTGATTTAAAAGGAATGACTGCTGTAATCGAAGCAGGTATTAAACATAAAGGTTTCTCGTTGATCAATGTTTATAGCCCATGTGTGACTTACAACAAAATCAACACATACGATTGGTTTAAACAAAACCTTACTAGTCTGGATGATATCGAAGGATATGATCCATCAAACCGTGGGAAAGCAATGCAAACCTTGATGGAACACAATGGTCTCGTTACTGGAATTATTTATCAAAATTCCGACAGATCTTCCTATGAAGACTTGATAAAAGGTTATAAAGAAGAAGCCCTTGTAAAACAAGATCTAAATTTAAAAGAAGAGCAATTTGATCGTTTAATCAGCGAATTTGCATAAGGTTATGGAGAGTTGGACTTATCCAGCTCTCTTTTTTATTTCTTAACACTTTTTGCCAAATAACAAGTAAATATTTGATTGCACAAGAAAAAAATTTTATCGGAAATATAATGTAAATTAAAAAAGAATGGATTTTGTTTTCTTAATTGTTGCGCATAAATATTTTGCTTTGGAGGCAAAGAGTTGAAAAATTGGATAAATGTTTATCGATCACATATCTTTTTTCGAAGTATGGAGTTAGCCGTAACGGAAAAAGAACTGTTGAAAGGGCTTCTTGGACGAAACTCAGCTGGTAGTGGATTATTTCTCATGAGAGGAAGAATGGTTCATACATTTCAAATGAAATTTCCAATTGATATTGTTTATTTAAATCAAGATGGGGATGTTATCGCATTAGAAGGGAACGTAATGCCAAACCAGTATGGAGGTCACTATGAGAAGACAGCACACATAGTGGAGTTTGATGCGGGGACTATTCATAGTTATCAGATATTTACTGGGGAAAAATGGGATTGGGGAAACTGATTATGAATAGGATTCATATGGATTTATAGAAGATGAAATTGCAATTAATCAAATTTCAATTTCATCTTTGGATCATGCCAAAATAAATATTTATTTCCTTAATCGTAGGAATCAAACAAAGGAATTTTATACAGATATGAAGCATAGATACTAAACCTAACCCCTTATCACATAAGGGGTTAGGTTTGAATAATTTGTTTTTTTCATCATATTTTATCGTTTTAACCGTAGTAATTGGTTTATCTGTTTGTGAATCAATATAAAATTATTCTACTCTTATAATAGTTAAAGTTGCACCTGCTCCTGATACAAGTACAGCAGTTCCTAACAGCCCGAATAATTGAAGTGATATGGTAGATCCAGCAGTTAATGTGACAATGACATCTGTAGAGAAACTAGAAACACTGATAGATGGTGCGATGGAGGATTGAGTTAAAGGTGATCCATTTACAATCAACCTTGAACCTAGTAATAAACTAGCCGTTAAATGGATGTTATAAGAAATATAGTAACGCCCTGCTGGAGCTACGGTAAATATTGTATTTGCTCCATTTACTGTTATATCGGCAGACAGATTTTGAGCATCTGGAAGCGGGACAACTGTTCCTCCTAATATAACTGCTATGGATGCTCCTGAAGTATTCGCTGCGAAACCGGAAGTTGCTGTTACATTCGTACCTGTAGCGCCGGTATTCCCGGTAGCGCCAGTGTTCCCGGTAGCGCCAGTGGTACCTGTAGCGCCGGTATTCCCGGTAGCGCCAGTGTTCCCGGTAGCGCCAGTGTCCCCGGTAGGGCCAGTATTTCCGGTAGCGCCGGTATTTCCGGTAGCGCCAGTATTCCCGGTAGCGCCAGTATTCCCGGTAACGCCAGTATTCCCGGTAGCGCCAGTGTTTCCGGTAGCGCCAGTGTTCCCGGTAGCGCCAGTGGCTCCGGTAGCGCCAGTGTCCCCGGTAGCGCCGGTATTCCCGGTAGCGCCAGTGTCCCCGGTAGCGCCGGTATTCCCGGTAGCGCCGGTATTCCCGGTAGCGCCAGTGGTCCCAGTAGCGCCGGTATTCCCGGTAACGCCGGTATTTCCGGTAGCGCCGGTATTCCCGGTAGCGCCAGTATTCCCGGTAACGCCAGTGTTCCCGGTAGCGCCAGTATTCCCGGTAACGCCAGTATTCCCGGTAACGCCAGTATTCCCGGTAACGCCGGTATTTCCGGTAGCGCCGGTATTCCCGGTAGTGCCAGTAACTCCAGTATCTCCGGTGGCACCGGTATTTCCGGTAGCGCCAGTGTTCCCGGTAGCGCCGGTATTTCCGGTAGCGCCGGTATTCCCGGTAGCGCCGGTATTCCCGGTAGCGCCGGTATTCCCGGTAGCGCCAGTATTCCCGGTAGCGCCAGTGGCCCCGGTAGCGCCGGTATTCCCGGTAGTGCCAGTATTCCCGGTAGTGCCAGTAACTCCAGTATCTCCGGTGGCACCGGTATTTCCGGTAGCGCCAGTGTTCCCGGTAGCGCCGGTATTCCCGGTAGCGCCGGTATTCCCGGTAGCGCCGGTATTCCCGGTAGTGCCAGTATTCCCGGTAGTGCCAGTATTCCCGGTAGTGCCAGTATTCCCGGTAGTGCCAGTAACTCCAGTATCTCCGGTGGCACCGGTATTTCCGGTAGCGCCGGTATTTCCGGTAGCGCCGGTGTTCCCGGTAGCGCCGGTATTTCCGGTAGCGCCGGTGTTTCCGGTAGCGCCGGTGTTCCCGGTAGCGCCAGTATTTCCGGTAGCGCCAGTATTTCCGGTAGCGCCAGTATTTCCGGTAGCGCCAGTATTTCCGGTAGCGCCAGTATTCCCAGTAGCGCCAGTATTCCCAGTAGCGCCAGTGGTCCCAGTAGCGCCAGTATTCCCAGTAGCGCCAGTATTCCCAGTAGCGCCAGTGGTCCCAGTAGCGCCAGTATTCCCAGTAGCGCCAGTATTCCCGGTAGCGCCAGTATTCCCGGTAGCGCCGGTATTTCCGGTAGCGCCGGTATTCCCGGTAGCGCCGGTATTCCCGGTAGCGCCAGTATTCCCGGTAGCGCCAGTATTCCCGGTAGCGCCAGTGGCCCCGGTAGCGCCGGTATTCCCGGTAGCGCCAGTAACTCCAGTATCTCCGGTAGTGCCAGTATTCCCGGTAGTGCCAGTAACTCCAGTATCTCCGGTGGCACCGGTAGCGCCAGTATTCCCAGTAGCGCCAGTGGTCCCGGTAGCCCCAGTAGCGCCAGTAGACCCAGTTCCAGTGGCCCCGGTGGCACCAGTAACACCTCTTGGTCCTATTGGTCCAGTAGCGCCAGTGGGGCCCTTTGGACCGATACAACAAGGGAAGTTAAAAGGTTGACAAAGAGAATTACAATTTCCAAATGGATCTGTACTATCTTTATTTATCCATGAATCAAATGCTGTTGCCCATTCATCCGTTTTTTTTCTGTTCGATATAACAATCAACCCTCTTTCTACTAAAAAAAGTCTTTAATAAAGTATATGGAAATCAGAGGAGGGTTGATAGAAATATGCACAGTTATCTAAACCTATTTTTGATAGGAAGGTTGGGTTAATAGTAACAGAATCTTTAAATCTATTAAATTTCATAGAATTGGTGTTCATTTGCTATTTGGGCATTTGGAAAGATACTTCTCACTTCTTCTATCAAATGTTCTTCCATTACTTCATGGTAACGAGGACTCAAGTGGTTAATGATCAGTCGTTTTGCTCCAGCTTCTTGGGCGATAGAGGCAGCCTCAGTAGTTGTAGAATGAAAGTATTGGGATGCCTTATCTTGTAATTCATGAAGTTGTGTAGCTTCATGAATTAATAGATCAGCATTTTTAGCTAATGTGATACTATTTTCACAGGGTAGCGTATCTCCTAATATCGTAACAATTTTACCTGGTGTAGGAGCATCAATGAATTGTTTCCCATCTATTTGTCTGCCGTCTGGTAAAATGACTAGTTCTCCACGTTTTATTTTTTGAAAAATGGGGCCGGGTTTTACCCCTTGAGCCAGTAGTTTTTTGGTATTCAGTTTGCCAGGCTTATCATTCTCTTCTAAACGAAATCCAAAACACGTAATTCTGTGTTCAAGTTGTTTAATGTGAATCGTAAAATGTTTTTCAGCCAAAGTCATCTCATCCATTATTTCTACATAGGCAATTGGATGACTTAAATGAGTTTCACTTATGGAAAGAGTAGTTTCTATAAATTCTTTGATTCCTCTAGGTCCGTAAATGGTGAGTGGAGACTCAGTTTGAAAAGAACGTGTACTGAGTAATCCAGGTAAACCATAAATATGATCTCCATGCAAGTGAGTAATAAATATTCGACTGATTCGGCTCAATTTAATAGGAGATTTCATAATTTGATGTTGAGTTGCTTCACCACAATCAAATAACCAAATATCGCCATTGTATTCGGGTAAGAAGAGTGCTAAGGAAGATACATTTCGGAAATTTGTGGGTACTCCTGCACTTGTTCCTAAAAAGTAAAGTTTCATAAGAAATTTCCTTTTCGTTTTTATCTTTATTTCGAGCTTGTAAACAGATAAAGATATTGTAACAAAAGCCTTATCCGATTTGCCAATAGTATGTTTTTGTACTTGCAAGATGACCTGTCTATTGTTTCATTATTGATGGTTTTGTTTTTTGTATCTATTTCTTTTATTATCTTACTAGCCACAATGGGATTTCCAATTTCGATTGTTACCTGTACAGGGGGATTATTAGGTCTTTTGTTTTTAGTACTTGGAAACTATATGAGACAAATTAGGCAAAATTATATATTTGGAATAAGGACTCCATGGTCTATTGCTTCCGAACAAAATTGGAGAAAAACGCATCAGTTGGGGTCTGTATTATTTGCAGTGGATGGGTTTTTGTTTTTGATAGGAGCAGGTTTTTCAGCATATTGGTGGATGATTATAGGAATAGGTTTTTTGATGTTTACAGTGGTCATTCTCTATGTCTACTCTTACTTGCTCTATAAACAAGAAGAAAAAAGATAAGAACGGAAGCATCGTCTTCCGTTCTTCCTTTTCGGCAGTTAGAAGGTTATAGGTAGGTTTTCCAATGAACGAAGAGTGCTTGTTTGATAATGAAGTTGGTCCATTTTCGTATTCAATCGTAGATGAGGTAATCGACGAAGCAAGGTTTCAAATGCGATTTTTCCCTCTAAACGTGCCAATGGAGCACCCAAACAGTGATGGATACCTGTACTAAAAGCTAGGTGTTCCGTTTCATCTCGTGCAATGTTTAATTCATTAGGTTTTGTATACTTGCTGGGATCTAGATTCGTAGAAGCTATGGAAATAAGGATATTATCTCCTCTCTGAATGTTCTGGTCATGAAGTACTATATCTTCTCCGGCAATACGATTGATAATCATAACAGGTCCAGTATAGCGTAATAGTTCTTCCACAGCAGTGGGAAGTAGGGAAGGATTGTTACGCAGCAAATCCATTTGCTCCGGATGTTGTATGAGTGCTAGCATCCCATTTGAGATCAAATTAACAGTAGTTTCATGACCAGCAGTGATGAGTAACCAGATAGTAGAAATTAATTCATTCTCACTTAATTTTTCTCCTTCTTCATGTGCTTTTATTAAGCTGCTAATTACATCATCATTTGGGTTTTTGCGTTTCTCGCTTATTAATGTTTTGATGTAGCCAATAAACTCCTCTAATGTAGCGGCAACCAATCCTGCTTGTTTTGGATCTAAAGAAGCTTTTCCGATTTTTTGAGTCCATTCTCGAAACTGATTTCGGTCATTTTTGGGGATTCCTAGCATCTCAGAAATGACTAAAATAGGCAATGGATAAGCAAAATCTTCGATGAGATCCATTTTTTTCTTATCCATTACCTTGTCCAATAACTCATCTGCTATTTCCTGTATACGGGGTGTAAGATTATTGATCATTCGTGGAGTAAATGCTTTCGATACCAATCTACGTAGGCGAGTATGATCTGGGGGATCAACAGTAAGCATATTTGGCATCGTTCTCAACCATTCTACTAATACACTTACAGAAGCATTTTCTTGGTGTTTTTCTTGTTCTGTTTGCTGAGGCTGAAATTTTCGCATATCTTTTAGAAAACGTTTGTCTTTCAGTATGCTAAGAGCATCATTGTAACGATGTACAAGCCAGGCTTTTCCCATGCCAAAGAAATCATCAATAGGAATAAGTGTTTTCTTTTGAAATTGTATTTTCTCATGAAATTTAGCGAAATTCTCCATGTATTCTGGAGAGATAAAATCATTACTTGTGATTTTATCCATATCCATCCTTCTTTCTTTTTAATGATAACCATTTGATTGGAAACTGCTCAGCTTATTGACTATATGGTCAATAGGCTTTTGGTTTTATTTTATCTCATATTGACCACTTGGTCAATCGGGTGGGGAGGAAAGGCTAAAATTTTTTAATATTAACAGGATAGAGGTCTTGGAATAAAAAACGGAAGGTTTAAATCATCTCCCGTTTTACTTTATTTCATATTTGTCCAAATCTATTTGTTGGAGTTGTATTCGGTGGAACTTTCGAGGTCGTGGAAATGGTGCAGTAGCATCGATACCAATTTTTGTTACAGTTCCACCTAATGTCATTGGATTTAATTCATGTCCGATCGCTTCTGGAATGACAATGATATCTTTCACGGGATCATGTCTGGTTGCGATTGCCCATTCTACATCAATTGGATCATAAATATTTACATCTTCATCAACAATTGTCACACGTCTTAAAGAAGGAAAAGAGGCAAATGCAGCTAAGATGGCATTTTTTTGCACTCCTTCGGTATTTTTCTTTATTTGCAAAACAGCATGGTAAAACCCACAACCTCCATAAGTTAAAAACACTGCTTGGACACTTGGTACTAGTCGGTTGACATTTCGAAAAATACTCGCTTCAGCCATAAGGCCTACGGCATTATATACTTCCCTACCTGGAATAATGGTATGGAAAATAGGTTCTAGTCGCTTTGTAACCGCTTTAACATGTACCACCCAGCGTCGATCTTTTTTTGCATAGTAGTCAGTTACCTCAGCTGCCGGTCCTTCCCACTCTCGAATTTCTGGTAAAATTTCACCTTCAATGACATACTGCGCATCCGCGATTCCTTCTACAGATACGGTTTGAGATTGTAGAAGAGCTAGGGGCTCTCCTAATATGGTACTGGCTATACCTAATTCATCTTTATCTAGCGATGCGGCATTGCTTGGTGTTACAGCAGCTATATGTACTGCAGGACTTACTCCATTATTTATTGTTATTTCCAATGGTTTTCCCATTTGTTCTGCTCGTTCATAGTAATCACGGAGGTGCCTGCCCATATCCAACTGCATCGTCAATCGATTTGGTCCTGTTACCATAAAACGATGAATGGAAGCGTTACGTATTCCTGATTCCGGATCTTTGGCTATGACAACACTAGATGTGAGATAAGGACCACCTTCTTCTAATCCTTGTATAGGAATAGGGAGTATATTTAAGAGGTCAATGTCTTGAGTATAAACTGCTTCATTTGCAGGTCCTGATGAATGAGTTACAGGAGAAACAGGATTTTGTTGCCATTGTTCGATTGCATCAGCCATCAAAAATGGAAGTTTTTCGGATTTCGTTTGGAACAATCGAGCCAATGCATCTCGATTCCAATAAAGGCCAGTAAATACAGGAGCAATATAAGGGATTACTTTTTCAAAAAGAAGAGCGTTTGTTCCTTCTAATTTTTTTGCGACGCCAGCCATTTCATGAATACGATTTACAGATGTTTTGACCGTAGAAAGAAGTCCTTCTTGTTTCAAAAAACGAATAATACCTTGTAAATCTCCAAGTCCACGACTTGCAAAATCCCAATGATTTGTAGATTTGTGCATAGTATCCCTTCTCTTAAAAAGAATATAAATATACTTAATTATAAACGAGATATATTTGAACAGATAGAAAAGACTCTGAAAGGAATAAGTTAGCAATAAAAAGTGAGTACTCACTTTACTTTATGGGTGATTTGAGCTAGAGTAAAGAAAAGACATTGCTTTTTTTGGAGGGAAGTCCATGTGTGTGAATATCTTATTTTTTGCACAGATTAATGCCAGAAATAGTGGAGAAGTGGGAGGAAAAGGGGCTAATTTGGGAGATTTATTTGCAGCTGGTTTTTCTGTACCTGATGGCTTTTGTGTAACTACTTTTGCTTATCAATCCATCATTGAATCGAGCTCTGAAATGGAAGAACTGCTTAAGGAGTGCACAAAAGTAAATGCAAATAATCTTGATGATATTAAAGATTTAGGAAAACGAATCCGTGAGCATATAGAGAGTTTAGAAATTCCAAGTATTCTCCAAAAAGACATCATAAACGCTTGGAAATCTATTGGGAATAACTATACCTACGCGGTTAGGTCTAGTGCTACAGCTGAAGATTTACCATCTGCATCATTTGCAGGACAACAAGATACGTATTTGAATATTCAAGGAGAACAGCCCTTATTAGATGCCATTCGCAAGTGTTGGGCTTCTTTATTTACAGACCGCGCCATTGCTTATCGGGCGAGAAATGGATTTGATCACCGCCAAGTGTATTTATCTGTAGTCATACAGCGTATGGTACAACCAGAGATTTCTGGGATTCTTTTTACTGCTGATCCTGTTAGTGGAAACCGATTGGTGACTTCTATTGATGCAAGCTATGGATTAGGAGAAGCCCTAGTATCGGGATTAGTTACAGCAGATTTATATAAGGTAAAAGCAGGCGAAATCATATCAAAGAAAATTTCAGCCAAAAAAATAATGATCGAATCGCTTGAAGATGGGGGGACGAAAAAGAGCGATATTCCAGAGGAAAAGCAGAAGAAACAAGTATTATCCGATACTCAGATTTTGTCCCTTGCTGAGCTAGGAAGCCGAATAGAACAGCATTTTGGATTCCCTCAAGATATAGAGTTCTGTGTAGAAGATGGAAAGTTTTTTGTGGTTCAAAGTAGACCGATTACATCTTTATATCCCATGCCAAAGATAGAATCCGAGACATTACGTGTCTTTTTATCTTTTGGACATATTCAAATGATGACATCACCAATGAAGCCTTTGGGCATATCTATTTTTCAAACGCTTTTCCCATTTGGTAAAGAACCAGCAAGTACAACAAGCAAGTACATTTTGCCGGCAGGTGGAAGGCTGTTTGTTGATCCATCAGATATACTTCGATATCCACTCGCTAAAAAAATTATCCCTAAAATTTTATCCAATATGGACAATAGGATGAGCCTTGCTCTACAAGAGGTGATTAATCGCCCAGATTTTAAAAATGTACCACTTTCTAAAGAAATCGGCAAAGCAGTTAGAAAAAATATTACTCCAGTAGTCACAGAGGTTTATCAAAATGTATTTCGAAGAGACCCTTTTTTGGCAAAAAAACGAGTAGAGACATATATGCAAGAACAACATACGAGATGGAAAGAATCTTTTACAAGGTTAGAAGGGTTCGAACAGTTAGAAAAAATGCAGGAATTATTATCCACTTCTTTGTTATCCATTTTTCAAAATCTGTTTCCCTTCATCGCTCCATTTCTTTTTACAGCTGGCTTATTAAAGAAATATCTTCGTGATTGGGTTCAAGATGATCAAGCCTTACAAAAACTGAGCCAATCTTATGATGGAAATATTTCAAGTGAGATGGGACTGGCAATCGGAGATTTAGCCGACCAATTGCGAGTATTGCCTGATGTAGTGCAATATTTACAAACTGCTGATGACTCTAGTTTTTTGGACGGATTAGATAAAATAGCTGGTGGAAAACAGTTTCAACAGGTGTTTCATGATTTTCTAGATAAATTTGGACAAAGATGTCCTGGTGAGATTGATATTACTAATCCTAGATGGAGAGAGAAGCCAACTCTATTAGTTCCAGCAATTTTGGGGCACATGAGGAGTGTAAAAGCTGGTGAACATAGAAAAAAATTCCAATTAGGGGCAGAGCAAGCAAAAGAAACAGAAATAAGGGTTCTTCAACAATTGAGACGTCATCCAATTCGGTATCGAATCATGAAGAGACTGATAAAATTATACCGTAACTTAGGAGCGCTTCGCGAACACCATAAATATTTCCTTATTACCATACTAGATGAATGTAAAAAAGTGATCATGAAGCAAGCAGATAACTTAGTTGCGAAAAAAGTGATCATGAACCGCGAAGATGTGTATTATTTATCGCTTCCTGAAATCATTCGACTAGCAAAAGGAGAAGAGATAGAAGATTTGTCCCAAATCTTAAAAAATCGAAAAGAAGCATATATTTTGCAGCAGAAATGGACTCCTCCACGAGTGATGACTAGTGAAGGTGAAATAATTACCCCAACATCAAGGTCGGAAGATTTTCCGAAGAATTCCTTAATTGGTACTCCGGTATCGGCTGGTGTTGTACAAGGGAAGGCTCGAATCGTGTATAGACCAGAAGAAGCACAGTTACATGAAGGAGAAATATTGGTAGCACCCTTTACCGATCCAGGATGGACTCCTTTGTTCCAATCTGCTATCGCATTGGTGACGGAAGTAGGCGGATTGATGACACATGGGTCAGTAGTTGCAAGAGAATATGGTATTCCTGCGGTCGTTGGCGTCGAAGATGCACTGAAGAAAATTAAAAATGGTCAAATCATACGTGTGGATGGGACACAAGGGTTTGTAGAAATTATAGAATGAGATTATGGTTAGCCCCTTATTTTCTTAATGATTTTAGGAAATAAGGGTGTTTTTATTTGCAACATAGGCGCCCCCCAACCTATGGGTTGGGGAGCTATCGCCCAAGTACTCAGAGTGAATCACCCTTCACACTGAGAATCCTCTCCTCATCGAAGCGGATCTCGGTTTCGAAGTGGCAGAACCAGTCCTCCTTCGTGACAAGTGTGATGAGTCCTTCTTCTACGATGGCCATTTCGTACTTGCCTTTTCGAGTGGACTCCCTCCTGACAGGGATGCCGAAGATTCGCTTCTCTGGAACGGTGATCTCGTACTCCACACCTACGAGTACGATTCCTGTGTCAGAAGGGTACTTGTAGGTGTACTCCAGACTCACTTCTTTGGGGAGGATGAGCTCAACTTCTGAGATTGTGCTCGGGAGATTGTCAGCAATCATGGATTATTCCTCTCTATTGCTTGTATTAA
This sequence comes from Shimazuella sp. NTD250, assembly GCF_059510375.1. Classification (NCBI taxonomy): domain Bacteria; kingdom Bacillati; phylum Bacillota; class Bacilli; order Caryophanales; family Thermoactinomycetaceae; genus Shimazuella; species Shimazuella sp. NTD250. The sequence continues at coordinate 453,351 of NZ_JCAJZS010000003.1, forward strand.
GTATATCGGATTATATTTTAATATGCGAGAAAATTTTTAATAAACGAGTTTGTTATTTAAATCAAAAAACGGGAATGAATAACTATTGTTTGATCCATCATCTAGAAAGAGAGCAAAAACTTTTTCCAAAGGCAAGTAGGGTCATACGATCTTATGAAAAAAGTGAGATTGTGATTATTATTTCCTATATTTAGTAGGAAAAGGCTGAGTAATTTAAAAAAGATAAGTATAATTTTGTCATTTATTCATTGAAAGGATTGGTATTTTAGCAAAAATAGTAGGAGATAAGAAAAACGTAATATGTTCTTGTTTTTTTAATATTATTATCATAAACAAGTTTGCAATCCAAACTATTTGAAGAAAAAGCATATATCCGATATAATAATCAAGTTACGACGCTGAAATCATTAATCTAATAGATATTTCATATAGAAAGGGTGGAGGCCGTGAGTGGAAAAGATTACAGTCAGTATTTTATTGCTCCTGATCTAAAAGAAGCAAAAAAACGGGGCAAAGAAGACATCCAAGTCTTGCAATTTGATCAGATACCACAAGAGATGCAAGGTATTGGATCAGGTAAGAAGTACATGATTGAAACATATGGCTGTCAAATGAATGTCCATGATAGTGAGACCATTGCCGGGATACTGGAACAAATGGCATATACACGAACTGCATCTCATCAAGATGCAGATATTATTTTATTAAACACTTGTGCAATCCGAGAGAATGCAGAAGATAAGGTGTTTGGGCATATTGGCAGTCTGAAAGCATTAAAAACCGAGAAACCGGAGCTCATTTTGGGCGTCTGTGGATGTATGTCACAAGAAGAATCTGTTGTTTCACGTATCTTGCAAAAGCATCAGCACGTGGATTTAATTTTCGGTACTCATAATATACATCGTTTACCATATCTTTTGTATAATGCATTGATGTCTAAAGAAATGGTAGTGGAAGTATGGTCCAAAGAAGGCGATGTCATTGAAAACATGCCAAAAGTGCGTGCAGATGGACTTCGAGCATGGGTTAATATTATGTATGGATGCGACAAATTTTGTACGTATTGTATTGTACCATACACTCGAGGAAAAGAACGCAGTCGTCGACCTGAAGATGTATTAAATGAGATTCGCAACTTGGCGCGTCTTGGCTATCAAGAGATCACCTTGCTCGGGCAAAACGTCAATGCTTATGGAAAAGACTTTCATGATACCACCTATCGTTTTGGGGATCTGATGGATGATGTGAGAAAGATTGGCATCCCTAGGGTGCGTTTTACCACTAGTCACCCTAGAGATTTCGATGATCATTTGATTGAAGTATTGGCCAAAAAAGGGAATTTAGTGGAACATATCCATCTTCCAGTTCAATCGGGAAGCAGTGAAGTGTTAAAATTAATGGCAAGAAAGTATGATAGAGAACGTTATTTGGAATTAGTGGCGAAATTGAAAAAAGCTATCCCTGATGTTGTGCTTACTACTGATATTATTGTTGGATTTCCTGGAGAAACAGAAAAGCAGTTTGCTGAAACCATTTCTCTGGTAAAAGAGGTGGAGTATGATATGGCATTTACATTCATTTACTCACCTAGAGATGGCACTCCAGCGGCAAAAATGAAAGATGATGTTCCAATGGAAGTAAAGAAACGCCGTCTCGCTGAATTGAATGATGTGTTAAATGAGATGAGTAAGAAGAAAAATGCTCTATTACAAGGTCAAGTTGTAGAAGTTCTAGTGGAAGGAGAAAGCAAAAAAAATCCAGATGTGCTCTCTGGTAGAACCAGAACGAATAAATTAGTTAATTTTGTTGGACCGAAACATCTGATCGGCAAAATGGTTTATGTGTCTATTGAAAAAGCACAAACATGGACATTGAAAGGCAAATGGGTGGAAGAGATATCTAAATCTCCAGTAGCATAAGGTGGGGTGGATAAGATGATAGAACATTCAGTTTTGAAATCTGCTGAGTTTTTCGCTGAAAAAGTACGTACAAGTTCTGAAGTAGAGCGATTTCATATAGCGGAGCAACAAGTCAATGATAGTCAATCCGTACAAAACTTGATTGAGACAATAAAGAAGAAACAAAAAGAATTGGTACATGCCAAACATTATGGAGAAAACAGTGTACAGGATGCAAGTAGAAAAAGAATTGGATGAACTGAATGATAAACTGGATCATATGCCTATTGTGTTGGAGTATCAGCAACGGCAAGTAGAGTTAAATGAGTTACTACAAATGATCCAACAAGTAATTGCTCAAACGGTTTCCGGAAAACTAGAAGTGGAAACAGGCGGTGTCGTCGCAAGTGGCTGTGGTAGTGGCGGTGCTTGCGGTTGTGGAAACAAACATAAAAAAACAGGTTAAATCAAGCAGGTAGGAAATTTCCTATCTGTTTTTTTATTAGAAAAGAAAAGACAATTTGCGCATTTGTATCATTTTTTTCTTATTTTTGCGTAATACATGTTATAAGATCAAAATCATTTGTACGGCTTTAAAAAAAGTCTATGGGTTTTTAGCACCCAAGGCAGATGCCCTGCATACATTGGTTTTGAAAGACCGTTGGAGGAGGGAATTTAGGTGCCAAATACAGATAGAGTAGTGGAATATCGTCAGGTTATTACGAAAGCGATAGTTGGGAAAGGGCGCAAATTTTCGCAAGTTACTCATTCTATTGAAACGCCTGACCATGTCCACAATGTTTTAGGCGCATGGGTTATTAATCATCAGTACGAATCTGCAAAAGTTGGAGAAGCAATTGAAGTACAGGGTAGCTATGATGTGAATATTTGGTATTCCACAAAAGGAAACACCAAAACAGATGTGATGAAAGAGACAGTAAAGTATGTGGAACAAGTTCCACTGAGTTATTTTGACCCGCATACGAGAGAATTAAGTGTTTCTGTAAGTGCTGCAGCTACACAAACACCAAATTGTGTAGAGGCATCCATCTCATCCAATAACGATGCGATAATCGTTCGTGTAGAAAAAGAGTTTGCAGTTGAACTTGTAGGTGAAACCAAAATTACGGTTGCCTGTTATCCAGCAGAATATGCAGAGATTGATGATAAAGATTTTGTTTTCCAATCCCAAAATGGGGAAGAAGGATTTGAAGAATTAGATCCAGACTTGATCATTGATGATTTAGAAGATTAATCCCCCCAAAAAGTTTCCCCTTTTTGGGGGTACCAGAGAAGGCGGAGGAAGAGGCCTTCTTTTCTTTTTCGTGGGCAAATTTCGGCAAGATAAAACAAAGCTTTCTTAATAACCTATTTACCTGTTACTACATAAGCTAAGGGTAGTGGCAAAGAAGGGGGAAGGTTGATGAGAGCCGTTACCCTGCGGGAAGAATATGAGAAAAAACAGGGACTATCATTGTCAGATGAACAAGGTAAATTATTTGCTACTATAAAACTTAATGAGCACATCACGTTAAATCCAGCTCAACAAGTTGAACGAGTAGCAGATGAGGCGACAAGAAAACGGGTTTTACGAGCACATGGTATTCTTGTTCAAGACCGAGGCTTTATTATAAGACAATATATCGTATATGTGTGTCAGACCAAAGTTCTATTTATGTACTGCTCAAAATCAGAAGGTCAATGGTTACAAAAAAGACCGGCTCAGGTAAGTTATCAACGAGTTCCGATAACTGTGGAAAAATCAAAAGAAGTGCAAAATGTCCAGAATATGTCGATAAGAGCCGTATATGCACTAGGTCTTGATTACGCAGTTGTAATTTGTGGAGTAGCCTCTGGTAAAAATATTGTAATTCGAAAAGTAAATCCAAGCCCAAAACTCGGTCCACCAATGTTAGATGCCTATGAAAAAGAATTTAAACAACATAAAGAAAAGTCACGCACAACCATATCTGCTGATGAATTGATGATTGGTGCCGATCCTGAATTTGTAATGCGTTCTCAAAATGGAAATATTATACTTGCATCTAAATATTTTCCGTTGCGGGGAAGAGTAGGTTGTGATGCCATTTGGTTAGGGCAAAACCGTTCTCACAAGCCATTGGTAGAAGTAAGGCCACGACCCTCGACAGATCCACGGGTCTTGGTAGAACGCATATACCATTGTTTGTCCTATGCTGCTAGGAAAGTTGCTCATATACCATGCAGCTGGTTAGCTGGTGCTATGCCATTTGCTGGTTTTCCTATGGGAGGTCATATTCATTTTAGTGGAATAGAACCTAATTTTGAAATGCTTCGTGCACTTGATAATTATTTGACCCTTCCTCTTATGATGGCTGAAGATCAAAAAGGAATTAGCAGAAGGCCAAAATATGGTTATTTAGGTGACTATCGAATCAAAAGTCATGGTGGATTTGAGTACCGTACTCCCCCCAGTTGGTTGGTATCTCCTACACTTACTAAAGGTGTTATAGCTGTAGCTAAACTTATCATATTGAATCACCAAAAATTAACTCTCAATCCACTCAGTAATCCTGATCTTCAAATTGCTTATTATAAAGGGGAAAAAGATTCTTTTCGATTTTGGACATCATTACTTATACAAGAATTGAAAGACTTAGATGATTACTCACAATACGAAAAATACTTAGATCCTTATTTTGAATATTTACAGAGCGGGAAGAATTGGGATGAATCCCGTGATTTTCGTAGAGCATGGAGACTTCCGCCATATCGGGAAGGATTTAAGAGAAATCAACCAAATCCTTGATGCAAGTTGGGCATCAAGGATATTTCTAATTCATTATGTTTTATGCCATAACTGCTGTGCTTTTTTATGATACACTAAAGAGAAATTTATTGGTTGGAGGACTTACGATTGGCTAGATATACACCCATGATTGAGCAGTATCTTTCTATAAAAAATAAAAACCAAGATGCTTTTTTGTTTTTTCGATTAGGAGATTTTTATGAATTATTTTTTGAAGATGCTGAAAAAGCTTCGAAAATCTTAGAGATAACATTAACTGCTCGAGATGGTGGAGCAAGTGAAAAGATTCCTATGTGTGGAGTTCCTTTTCACTCCGCTTCTGCATACATAGAAAAGTTAGTAGCAGCAGGGCACAGAGTTGCAATTTGTGAGCAAGTAGAGAATCCAAAGCAGGCAAAAGGTGTTGTGAGACGAGAAGTGGTTCGTGTCATTACTCCAGGGACTGTAATGGAAGAAAATATGCTGTTAGCAACAGAAAATCATTTTTTGACAGCTTTGTATCAAGAGGAACATAGTTATGGAATAGCTGCTGTGGATCTTTCTACTGGAGAGTGTTTTTTAAGCGAGTTACACCAGGCATTGCCAGCTGTTTTAAATGAAATTGCAACTTTTGAACCCAAAGAATTAGTAGTGGTTCATGAGCTGGCTGCAAATTCGTTACTGCATGAGGAATGTAAACGTTTAGGCATTGTAGTCAGTGAATTTGATGATGTAGATTCTGCTTCATCGTTGGAGGAACAATTTCCGAATGTGTATGAAGTTTGTAATACTTCTTTGCTGCTTGGAACATTGCACTATGTCTATCAATATTTATTACAAACCCAAAAACGATCCTTGGGCCATCTTAAGCGATTGAGGCGTTATCATGCTCATTCTTATATGTTATTGGATGAGGTCGCTCGCCGGAATCTGGAATTAACGAGATCTCTTCAGAATGAGAAACGAACAGGTTCTTTACTAGCCCATTTGGATCATACAGCAACAGCAATGGGGAGTCGCATGTTGAAGCAATGGCTGGATAAACCTTTACTTTCTAAACAGGAAATTACACATCGGCAAAATATTGTTTCTCAGTTTATAGACGAGATGATTTTGTTAGAAGAGTTAACCGATCATTTAAAAAGGGTATATGATTTAGAACGGTTAGCAGCCCGTGTCTCATTTGGATCAGCTTCACCACGTGATCTTTATCAATTAAGAAAATCACTGGAGGAAATACCTACGATCAAGGAAAAACTTGCATCTTTTTCATCTGACGTTTTACATCGTTTAGCGGATAGTCTTGATCCTTGTCAAGATGTACAAGCACTTATTGCATCCGCTATTGTCGATGAGCCTCCTATTTCCTTAAAAGATGGAGGAATCATTCGTGAAGGATATCATGAAGAGCTGGACGAGCTTCGTCATATTCAGAGCAATGGGAAGGGTTGGATTGCCAAATTAGAACAACAAGAACGGAAACGCACTGGCATCAAATCGTTAAAAGTAGGTTATAATCGTATCTTTGGTTACTATTTAGAGATTACCAAATCAAATCTCCATCTTGTACCAGAAGAAGGATACATTCGTAAACAGACGTTAGCAAATGCAGAAAGATTTATAACAGCTGATTTGAAAGAACAAGAACAGCTTATTTTACATGCAAACGAAAGATCACTAGAATTAGAGATGGAAACGTTAAAGCAGGTAAGAGATACAATTGCTAATGAAGTTGTACGTTTACAGAATTTAGCTGCAAAAATAGCAGAAATCGATGTTCTACATGCATATGCTGCTGTTTCTATCCGCTACCAATATACTCGCCCTATTATTACAGATAGTGATCGGTTTTATGTTCAAAAAGGCAGACATCCTGTAGTAGAGGCAGCTCAATTTGATAACTATGTATCAAACGATATTCATATGGATTCTGACACGAGACAAGTGCTAATGATAACAGGTCCTAATATGGCTGGGAAGAGCACCTATATGAGACAAGTAGCACTTATCGCTATAATGGCTCAAATTGGATGTTTTGTACCTTCTGATAAGGCAGAGATAGGTTTGATCGACCGGATCTTTACTCGTATCGGAGCTTCTGACGATTTGGCACAAGGTCATAGTACCTTTATGGTAGAAATGATGGAAACATGTGAAGCATTACAAGAAGCAACTCCTAAAAGCTTAATTCTTTTGGATGAGGTAGGACGTGGTACTTCTACTTATGATGGGATGGCTTTGGCTCATGCAATAGTAGAATATGTTCACGAGAAAGTAGGAGCAAAAACGCTTTTTTCCACTCACTATCATGAACTTACCAAATTAGAATCAGAACTTCCCAAATTGAAAAATGTACATGCCAAATGTGTGGAGAAAAATGGGAAAGTAGTATTTTTGCATCGGATTGTTTCAGGAGGGGCAGATCGTAGTTATGGAATACATGTGGCGGAATTAGCAGGACTTCCTGTTCCTGTTATCGAGCGAGCTAAAGAAATTCTTACTCATTTAGAAGAAACGAACACAGCTGAAGCTGAAGTTGCAGTAACCAAAGAAGAAGAACCTCTCACTTTATTTTCATTTCTACCAGAAATTAGCCCGATTGAAGAAGAAGTGACCAATGAATTGCGAGCTTGGGATCTATTGGAGCATACACCTATGGAATCTTTACAGTTTTTACAAACGTTGCAACAAAAATTGAAGTCGAAGTAGGAGGGTTGGATCTTGGCTACGATTCAAATCCTGAGTGATCATTTAGCGAATCAGATTGCTGCTGGTGAAGTAGTAGAACGCCCTGCTTCTGTAGTAAAAGAATTAGTAGAAAATGCGATCGATGCTGACGCGACGAAGATCGAAGTGGATTTGGTTGAGGGTGGAATTACTTCCATTCGGATATCGGATAATGGTATTGGTATGAGCATGGAAGATGCAAAACTTGCCTTTGAACGGCATGCTACCAGTAAAATCCGAAATGAGAGAGATTTATCAACTATTCGTACCTTAGGTTTTCGGGGAGAAGCGCTTCCTAGTATTGCTTCTGTAGCGAGAGTAGAATTAGTCACATCCTCAAATGATTTAGAACTAGCTACCACTATTCAAATAGATGGTGGTAGCAAACGAGAAGCAGCTTCCACTTCAAGAGTAAAAGGAACGGATGTAATAGTTCGCGATTTATTTTACAATACACCTGCACGCTTAAAATATTTAAAAACGATTAGTACAGAAATTAGCCATGTAGCAGACGTAATAGGTAGATTAGCTTTGGCTCATCCTACCATTTCTTTTCACCTCCAACATCAGGGTAGAGAACTATTCAGAAGTACAGGAGATGGAAAACTACTTCATGCCATACTTGCTCTGTATGGAAAACAAGTTGCGGCACAAATGGTAGAAATAAAAACCGAGGACAGCGATTTTAAATTATCTGGATACATCGGTAAACCAGAAGTGACAAGAGCAAGTAGAAAAGCGATTACACTGTTGTTAAACGGAAGATATGTTCGTAGTATTCCTTTGGCTAATACCATTCTAACTGCTTATGGAACACTGCTACCTATAGGAAGATATCCCATTGGTGTATTTCAGATTGAGATGGACCCAAAACTCGTGGATGTAAATGTCCATCCTGCAAAATTAGAAGTAAGATTAAGTAAAGAAAAAGAACTTGCTCAGCTTATGACGAAATCGATTAAATCTGCTTTTCAACAAAAAACATTAATTCCCATAGCCACTCAACCAAAACAAACTATTTTTCCACCAAAACCCAACGTTGAGCAAATGGAATTGTCTCATGAGCAACCGTATCAAAAGATAGAAATCAAACAGCCTTCACCTATCATACGAGAGACTAGTTCTCTTATTTTACCAAAAGAAAAAGTAGTAGAGGTTGAAGAATATCTTCTATCATCTCAATTAGAGAGTTCCTCAAACGAACTAAAACAACTAGAGGTAAAATCAAACCGTGTTCCACTGCCTGATTTATTGCCATTGGCACAAGTACATGGAACATACATCGTAGCTCAATCAGCAAATGGGATGTACTTGATTGACCAACATGCTGCACAAGAGAGGATTTATTATGAGCAGTTTTTAGCGAAAATGAAGAAAGAAGATCATCACGTTCAGCCTTTGTTAGTTCCATTGACAATAGAATGCACCTCAAGTGAAGCACTTTTATTAGAAAGCTATTTAGAAGAGCTCAAAGATTGGGGTTTAGAACTTGAGCCTTTTGGTGGTAATACGTTTTTATTGCGCAGCTATCCAGATTGGTTTCCTTCCGTTGAAATCCACTCATTACTGTCAGAAATTATTGAGTGGTTAAGGAAACATGGTCAGGTAAACACAACGGAGTTACGAGACGCTTCTGCGAAATTAATGGCATGTAAAGCTGCGATAAAGGCGAATCGCCATCTACGGGTGGATGAAATGGAAGCATTGCTCGGAACGCTTGCGACATGCGAAACCCCTTATACATGCCCACATGGTCGACCTATTCTAGTCCATTTTTCTACCTATGAATTGGAGAAAATGTTTAAGCGGGTGATGTAAATGATTGTAGTCACTACTTCGCATGAACCATCTATAAAGGAAAAAGAAAAGGCAGTAGCGATTGCAGATTCCTTATCTGTTCCTTATGTAGATAGAGATCGTGCGAGTTTGGATAAGATGCATATACAATATGAAGTTGATGGTGTATTAATTGTTACTAAACAAGGATTGCGTTACGAAAGTAGTGGTTATCCATCATTTTTTTTTCACCCAAATTTGTCTGTTGTTCGTTTGAAACAATGGTCAAAAGGCGAAAATGATGCTATGGTGCGAGCTGCGAATCTCTTAGAAGGAGATCAAGTGCTGGATTGTACACTTGGAATGGGAGCAGATGCGATTGTTTCGTCTTTTGTGACAGGTTCTAGTGGGAAAGTGGTGGGTCTAGAAAGCGAACCATTACTAGCTTGTATGGTAAAGGAAGGTCTAAAAAATTATTGTAGTGGAAGACCTGCCGTAGATGAAGCAATGCGGAGAATTGAAGTAATTAATTGCAATTATCGATCCTATCTTGCTAAAAGTAAGAGTGACTCTTTTGATGTGGTCGTATTTGACCCTATGTTTCGTAAAACCGTATATGGATCAAAAGCGATGCAGATGTTAAAACCACTAGCTAATCCGACAGCTGTAGATGAAGAATCAGTTGCACATGCAGTACGAGTTGCTCGTAGGCGGGTTCTGCTAAAAGAGAGGAAAAATAGCAGCGAATTTGTTAGACTTGGTTTTAAGGTGATTCATCAATCTTCAAGTTATGCATGGGGGGTGATTGACCCATGAAACCTGATTTGTTGGTTATTGTTGGACCTACAGGGGTTGGAAAGACAGCCTTGAGCTTAAGTCTAGCAAAATCGTTTCATGGAGAGATTATTTCTGGAGATTCCATGCAAGTATATCAGGGAATGGACATTGGAACAGCAAAGGCTAGTCAAGAAGAGCAAGACTTAGTTCCTCATCATCTGATCGACCTGCTTCAACCAGACGAATCCTTTTCGGTTCAACAATATCAAGCAATTGCAAGACAGAAGATTGTAGAGATACAAAATCGTAATCATCTGCCTATTTTAGTTGGTGGAACAGGACTATATATAGAAGCAGTCATCTTTGAGTATCAAATGGCCAAAGTCACTGAAAATCCAGCTATTCGTCAGGAACTAACTTCGTTAGCAAGTAAACATGGAAACGAATTTTTGCATCAGCGTTTACAACAAGTTGATCCCATTCATGCCAGAAAACTTCATCCTAATGATCTGCGAAGGATCATCCGAGCGCTAGAAGTTTATCAGCTGACAGGGAAGCCTTTATCCGAACAACAACACCGAAGTGCTTCTCCATTTGAAGTTTTATGGATTGGGTTGACAATGCCGCGCACAGAGCTATACGATCAGATTAATCGCAGAGTTGATCAAATGCTCCAAATGGGTCTAGAGCATGAAGTAAGACAATTGCTTGCTACTGGGCGATTTGAACATCATACTGCATCTCAAGCAATTGGTTACAAAGAGATGATTCAATACATAAAGGGTAATATTTCTTATGAAGAGGCAGTATCCTCGATTAAACAGGGTAGCCGAAGATACGCGAAACGGCAGCTTTCCTGGTTCCGTCGCATACCCGAGATTCATTGGTTTGATAAAACAGATGTACATGCGTTCATAGAAATTAACCATTTAGTAGCAGGAAAGTTTCCATCTTACAGAGAATAGGTATCAGATAAGAAGATATGGGAGGTACCACACATTGAAACAATCAATAAATATTCAAGATACATTTTTAAACCAAATTCGCAAAGAATCCGTTCCGGTAACTATATTTTTAGTTAATGGATTTCAACTCCGTGGTTTGATCCGGGGATTTGATAATTTTACAATTGTGATAGATAGTGACGGTAAACAACAAATGGTATATAAGCATGCGATATCTACATTTACCCCTGCTAGACCAGTTTCCCTCATGTCAGCAGATGAGGCTAAAGAAGAACAAAACGCTTAAGCATGGTATGGAAAAGTCCCTTATAAGGGACTTTTTCTTTTTCACCCTTTCTAGGCACTTGCGTATAGTGGAGTGTGGTGAGATGGAAAGGGGAATGATGTATGAGTAGAAAAGTTTTATTGGAGGAGACCAAAAGACGCATTCAAATTGTATTTGACCGAGATGTGGAGCCTACTCCAGCAGATTGGGAAAAAGAACATCAATCACTGACAAAGTGCCTTCATTCCCTGAGACATTTAATCGGTTTAACAGAGATCAGGTCATTTGTGGAAGAGATATATGCTTGGCTGGAAATTGGAGAAAGGCGTAAAAATGCTGGATTGACTCAGGAGCAACAGGTACTTCACATGGTGTTTACAGGAAATCCAGGTACAGGAAAAACGACCGTTGCGAGGATTATCGGCGAGCTCTTTCAAGAGATGGGAGTGCTTACTCGAGGGCATGTTATTGAGGTAGAACGTGCTGATCTCGTTGGGGAATACATTGGCCATACAGCTCAAAAAACGAGAGAACATGTGAAACAAGCATTAGGCGGAATACTATTTATTGATGAAGCATATGCACTTTCTCGTGGAGGAGAAAAAGATTTTGGCAAAGAGGCAATTGATACATTAGTTAAGTCGATGGAAGATTATAAAAATGAATTTGTCCTTATTCTTGCAGGATATTCGCATGAGATGGAGGCATTTATCCGCTCCAATCCAGGATTGCCATCCCGATTTCCTATCCATCTGAAATTCCCTGATTTCTCAATAATGGAATTACTGGAAATTGCCGACTTAATGGTAAAACAGAGAGAATATGTATTTTCAGCAGCTGCAAAAGAGAAAATACGTCAGTTGCTTCAAAGGGAAGCAGAACGAAAAAATCACACGTTTGGGAATGCTAGATTTATCCGGAATTTAGTAGAACAGGCAATACGACTACATGCTGTTCGATTGCTGAAGAAAAAAGAGGCTGATCGTCATAGTTTGATGACTATTTTACCGGAGGATATCTTACTTGAATCCATTGGACGAAAAAATCATTCTTCATGGTAGAATAGAGTTGTATAGAAAAATGATTCTAAGTAGAAAAGATGATAGTGTATGTCAAAAGTTAAAACGCAGCAAAAAACAATTTCTAAAATTGCCCCTATCCTTGAACAGATTGAAGAAAGAGTCGAAAGACATCAAGCAAAACTCTTAGCTGCATTTCAAAAACATAAGGTGAGTGAAACTCATTTACAATCGTCGACTGGATATGGGTATGATGATATGGGTCGAGAAACATTGGAACGAATTGTTGCTGATTTATTTGGGGGAGATTCAGCTTTGGTGCGGCCAAATATCGTTTCAGGTACGCATGCAATAGCTGCATGTCTCTATGGTGTACTCCGTCCAGGGGATGAGTGGATTTCACTTACAGGGAGACCTTACGATACCTTATTTCAAATTATCGGCTCTCCTGATGATGGGACAGGCTCTCTTGCAGATCTAGGTGTGCACTATCATGAGATTGGATTAACAGACGGGCATAAGGTGGATTGGACTAAATTTCAACAAAAAGTAACTAGTAAGACAAAACTAGTAGCAATCCAACGCTCTAGAGGATACTCCAATCGCCCATCTTTCACGATTGCAGAAATCACAAAAATGATCACTCAAGTACGCCGGATTTTACCAAATGCAATCATATTTGTTGATAATTGTTATGGCGAATTTGTGGAAGATCAAGAGCCACTGCATGTGGGAGCTGATTTGATCGCTGGTTCCTTGATTAAAAATCTGGGTGGTGGTTTAGCTAAATCAGGTGGATACATAGTTGGTCGTAAATCGCTGGTAGAGTTAGCTGCATCTCGACTAGTTGCTCCTGGACTTGGGGTAGAAGTTGGCGCTACTTATGGTTATTTAGCTGATTATTATCAAGGATTATTTCTAGCGCCACATGTAGTTGGAGAGGCATTAAAAGGGATGGTTTTTGCATCAGCTCTTTTTGAAGATGAGGGTTATACTGTTTCTCCTACTTATCAAGATAAGAGAACGGATATTATTCAACAGATTCAATTAGGTAAGCCAGAAAAGCTTGTGTCTTTTTGCCAAGCCATTCAAGCTGCATCCCCGATAAATGCATACGTACGGCCTGAACCTTGTGATATGCCAGGTTATAAAGATCCCGTAATTATGGCAGCGGGAACCTTTGTGCAAGGAGCGAGTATTGAGCTGTCTGCTGATGGGCCCCTTCGTGAACCATATACGGTTTATTTACAAGGCGGTTTGACTTTTGCACATGTAAAAGTCGCTTTAAAACAAGCTTTACATTCGTTAAATCAAATATAACAACTGGATAGGAGAAACGTAATGAGTGTTGCAGATGTTTTTTGGTGGGTTGTCATTGTTTTTTTATTTTTACTAGCATATGGAGGGTTATTCCTTCCAGCATTACCTGATGTACCGTTTATATTTGCAGGTTTCCTTGTTTATCACTTTCTCATTAATGATGGAAAATTAGGTTGGTTTTTTTGGTCCATTACGCTTGTGGCAACGATTGCTTTGTTTTTAATCGAGTACTTTGCCGGCGGGTATGCTGCTTCAAAAGTAGGAGGGTCAAAGTGGTCCATACCGGTTGCTGCCTTAGGTGTAATTGTATTTATGTGGCTTCCAGCAGGATTTCTTATCGGGCCGATCATTACGGTATTTCTTCTTGAATTGGTTTTTATGCGCAGAACACCAGCAGACGCCTTAAGAATATCGATCAGCACTTTAATCGGATTTCTCGGTGGAATGATAGTCAAGTTTTTCTTGATGACTGCAATGATTATCTGGTTCTTAGCCTTAGTATTCTTCTTTTAGAACGCCGAATGGCGTTCTTTTTTTAGGGGTATGTCAGCTTTGTTGACACAAATTTGACAGCGAATATGACATCACCCTATAATGTTTCTCGAAGGAGGCGTTAGCGTGAATGATGATATCCGACGAAACATGTCGTTGTTTCCGATAAGCATCGTGAGTAAATTAACTGAGTTAACCGCGCGCCAAATTCGTTATTATGAAAAACATGGTTTGGTTAGTCCTGCTAGAACGGAAGGTAACCAACGTCTCTTTTCATTTCACGATGTCGATATGCTCCTCAAAATCAAAATACAACTAGAGAAAGGCTATAACTTGACGAGTATCAAGAATATGCTTTTACCTAAGGAGCAAGATAAACTGAAAGAGAAGGGAAAGAAAGAGCTCACTGATCAAGAATTACGTCGTATGTTACATAGGGAATTGTTCTCTGGTGACAAACATAAGACACCGCTTACACAAGGAGAATTATCTCGATTCTTCCGCCCATAATATTTTGAAGGGAGCCGTTTTTACATGGCCAAGCAACTAACGAAGGACGATATTTTACGAATTGCATCAGAGGAGAATGTACAGTATATCCGACTACAATTTACTGATCTGTTAGGGACCATTAAAAATGTTGAAATTCCGCTTAGCCAACTAGAGAAGGCACTTGATAACAAAATGATGTTTGATGGTTCTTCTATCGAAGGCTTCGTTCGTATCGAAGAATCAGATATGTATCTATATCCTGATTATAATTCTTGGGTCATTTATCCTTGGGAATCTGATAATGGTAAAATCGCTGGATTAACTTGTGATATATACAATCCAGATGGCACACCATTTGATGGAGATCCACGTGGTATTTTGAAAAAAGTAATGGAAGAAGCAAAAGAACTCGGTTTTACTTCTTTCAATGTTGGCCCTGAACCAGAATTTTTCTTATTTAAAACCGATGAAAAAGGGAACCCAACTCTTGATTTAAATGACCAAGGTGGATATTTTGACCTTGCACCGCTTGATCTTGGAGAAAACTGTCGTCGAGATATCGTGTTAACACTGGAGCAAATGGGCTTTGAAATTGAAGCTTCCCACCATGAAGTAGCACCAGGTCAACATGAAATTGACTTTAAATATGGTGATGCTGTTACAACAGCTGACAACATCCAAATCTTTAAACTTGTTGTAAAAAATGTCGCACGTAAATATGGTTTACATGCAACTTTCATGCCAAAACCTCTATTTGGTGTAAATGGTTCCGGTATGCACTGCCACCAATCTCTATTCCGTGGAAATGAAAATGCTTTCTATGATGAAAGCGATGAGCTAGGTCTAAGTGAAACTGCAAGACATTACTTAGCAGGTATCTTGACACACGCTCGCAACTTTACTGCTATCACCAATCCATTGGTGAATTCCTACAAACGACTCGTACCAGGTTATGAAGCACCTTGTTATGTTGCTTGGTCTCCTAAAAACCGTAGTCCATTAGTACGTGTACCAGCTTCTCGTGGACTTAGCACCCGTATTGAAGTACGCAGCCCAGATCCATCTGCAAATCCTTATTTAGCATTAGCAGTAATGCTAAAAGCTGGTCTGGATGGTATTAAAAATAAACTTGCTCTTGTGCCTCATACAGATCGTAATATTTATGTGATGGATGAGTCCGAGCGTAAAGATGCAGGGATCGATAACTTACCAGCTAGCATCATCGATGCAGTTAAAGCATTGCAAAGCGATCCAGTTATTTGTGAAGCTCTAGGAGAGCATGCATTAGCACACTTTGTTGAAGCAAAACGCATCGAATGGGATTTATTCCGTACAACCGTTCACGATTGGGAACGCGATCAGTACATTTCACTTTATTAATATCACCAAAACCCCTACTTGCTGTAGACCACAAGTAGGGGTTTTTGCATAAGTGAAAGTTTTAGTTATTGAAGCAAGATTAACCAAAGGTATAGTCCTGTCAATGTAAGAAATAACGTTGGAACAGTAAGTAGGAAGCCAATTTTAAAATAATATCCCCAACTGATACGCACATCTTTCTGTGCGAGAATATGAAGCCAAATGAGTGTCGCTAAAGAGCCGATCGGAGTTATTTTTGGACCGAGATCTGATCCTATTACATTTGCATAGATAAGAGCTTCTCGCATGATACCATGTGTAGGTGTTGCATGTATGGCTAAAGCATTGATCATCAAAGTGGGTAAGTTGTTCATGATGGAAGAGAGGACAGCAGATAAAAATCCTGTCCCTAAGGTAGCAATGTATAAACCACAGTTTGTGAGCCAGGTGATAAATTGACTAAGTTCGTCTGTGAGGCCTGCATTTTTTAAACCATAAACTACCACATACATGCCAATAGAGAAAATAACCACAGACCAAGGAGCGTTTTTCATAATTTTTTTGATTTGAATGGATTTCCTTTTTAGTGAGGCGATAATCAAAATAATAGCAGCTAAACTCACTACAAAAGAAACAGGAATTTCAAAGTATTCACTAATAAAATATCCTCCAAACAATAAGAACAGGGTAAACCAAGTTAGTCGAAATAGTATTAGGTCTTTAATCGCTTCTTTTGGTTGTTTTAGCTGGGATATATCATAGTTTTGTGGGATACTTTTTCGAAAGTAGAGAAACAGTACAATTAAACTTGCACCTATCGAGAATAAATTAGGTATTAACATTCGACTTGCATATGCTACAAATCCAATGTGAAAATAATCGGAGGAGACGATATTTGTTAAGTTGCTAATGATGAATGGAAGAGATGAAGTATCTGCAATAAAGCCACTAGCCATCACAAACGCTAAGACCATTTTGGCTTCAAAATTCAAAATGCGAACCATTGCTAATACGATGGGAGTTAGGATAAGAGCAGTGCCATCGTTCGTAAAAAGTGCAGATACGATAGCACCTAGTAAGATCACATAGAGAAACATCCTTCTTCCGTTTCCCTTAGCTAAACGAGCCATATGGAGAGCAGACCATTCAAAAAAACCGATCTCATCCATGATCAATGAAACTAAGATAATTGCTACAAATGCAAATGTTGCATTCCATACAATCCCTGTTACTGTACCTATATCCTCTAGGCTAACGATGCCAAGTAGCAGTGCTAAGATAGCTCCTGCACTAGCAGACCAACCTATGGATAAACGAAATGGTTGCCAAATCACGAATGTTAATGTAAGAACAAAAACGAAAAATGCTAAGAAAGCCATATATCAATCTCCTTCAAAGAATGGGGTTTAATAGGAAAGTATGGTTTGTTTCGATAGGTACAGGTGAATGGTTTGAGTACATATTTTTATTATACAGAATTATTATAATAAAAATTAGAATATGAATTCTATTGTAAGGACAATTTATTGGAGAGCTATCATCTTCCTCCAAATACTCCTCGTATAAGGCTGGAAAAAAGAAAAAGTGAGGAACAGCCTCACTTTTTCTTTTTGTTCTCTTCTTTTTTTTTGTCGTCTTCTTTTTGTTTCTTGTACGCCCCTTCTGAATAGACCGAAGAATGATGTATAGTTGGATCATCTTTATTGAGGAAGTAGATCAATTTTAATTTATATCCATTTACATGGTAGATATAAATAGATTCGCCGGTATGGTGGGTAATCTCATTTGGTTCGCCTAAAATATTTACTACTTCAGAACGAGTTATCTCCATTAATTTTGGGTCATGGGAACGAACATCATAAATTAGATCCTTTCTGCCTACTCCAAAATCCAAATTGCGTTTGCTATAAATGTAGTAAGGGAAATCTTTGCTTTTTGCGTTAGGCTCTCCATATTCTTTTTTGACATCTGTCAGCGTGTTTTTACCTGCTGCAAAATTACTACCTATTACCTTACCTGATCCAGCAAGAGCTAAAGATTGCAGCAAGTATTTCTGATGCTCTGGATCAATTTTTTTGGGGATGTTCTCAGGTATGGTTGTTGTTGATGTTGTTTCCTCAAGGGTTTGTGATGTTTCCCGAGTGTTGTTTTCATTTTTCTTTGGCGATGCGAAAATGAAGTCACAGCCATTTAATAAGAAAAAAACAAGAACTGATATACCAATCAGACGAACAAACTTCATTTCATTGCCTCCATAACATCATGTATGTAGGATTTTTATAACTGATTTGCAAGCAATTTGTACAAAGCTTGTGTACCACTGTTTTCTTCGCCTTTTTCCGCTAGTTCTTCATATAATGACTTTGTTAGTTCTAATCCTGGTGTACGTATTCCCATCTCTTTGGCAGAATCCAATGCAATGTTCATATCTTTGATAAAGTGTTTGACAAAAAAACCTGGAGAGTAGTCTTCTGCTATAATCCGTGGACCCAAATTGCTTAAAGACCAGCTTCCAGCTGATCCCGCAGAGATGCTTTTTAAAACTTGTGTTGGATTTAAACCAGCATTTAATGCATACAGAATCGCTTCGCAAACTGCCATCATGCCCGATGCAATTGCAATTTGGTTACTCATTTTGGTATGTTGTCCAGCACCTGCAGTCCCTTGCAGGATTACGTTGGAACCCATGGTATGTAAGATAGGGGATACAGTTTCGAATGCTGCTTCCTCTCCACCAGCCATAATGGTCAATGTGCCGTTTTTGGCGCCGATATCTCCACCTGACACTGGTGCATCGAGTGCAAAAATGCCGGTTTCTTTCGCTGCTTGATAGATTTTTTTTGCCAATGATGGGGTAGAAGTGGTCATGTCAATGACATAAGTACCAGCATCCGCATTTGCCAGAATTCCAGATAGACCAAAATAGGTCGCTTCTACGTCTTTGGGATAACCGATCATCGTAATAATAACATCTGCTTCTTTCGCAACGTCTGCGACGGTATCTTTCCAAATAGCTCCCATTTGTACAAGTTCATCTGTTTTTTCTTTTGTACGATTGTAAACCAAGAGGGAATAGCCAGCTTGAATAAGATGAGCAGCCATCGACTTTCCCATCACACCTGTTCCAATAAATCCAATAGTAGTGTTTTTATTTAGCATGTATATTGCAGCTCCTTTGCTGGTATAAGAATAATTTACATGTAGGAAAGACAGGAAGCAAGGGGAAGGGGGAGTTCTTCTGTTTTCATTCGAGATTATAATTTAATTTTGTAAAAATTAAAGGATTTCGGGGGATTATGTCGAAAATTAGAAAGCGGATTATAGAATAAATGGATATAACTTGCATTTATCTTGGTCTGCAGAATGAAGAGATATAATTGTATTTTTTCGAAGAACAACTGAGGTGAAGAAATGAAAAAATTGGTTTTTTTATTATCTTTTTTATTGTTAGGAGGAATGGTGGGGTGTAGTGATAATCCTACCCAAGCAGATGAAGCAAATGGACATACGCCAACAGAAGTTGCGGTACGATATCTAACAGCGTGGATTGAGAATAATACACGTAGACAAATGGAGTTAGCAACACCAACACTGCAAGAAAAAATACAAAAGAGTACGGAAGATAGATACCTATATTATTCTCCATACAAGTTGCAATTTGGACCAGAAAACAGGGATCAATTAGATGAAAATTATCAATTGGAAGAGTTTAAACTGAATGATTCAGCCTATTTTTACCGATTTTCTGGTGCGTTTAAGAGTGGAGATACATTGAAAGATAGACTATTAAAAGTAACTCTTTATAAAGGAGATTGGAAGGTCGAGGAAACAGACGCAAAAGATAATTTTCAGGAAAATGAAGGAAAGATGGAGCCAGTAATTATAAAAGAGCCAGATAAAGAGCCTATATTTCAAGAGCAAATAGCAGAGGACTATAAAGAAGATGTAAGTAAAGGTAAGTTAGCTAAAAAGCAAGATGAAAATTATTTTGTATCAGATGGTGAAGTGCTTAAGGGCTATTCTCCTGCTGATGTAGCACTTCTTTATCATGTTCTTCATGATAATGGTGACTTTTTCCGTTTGAATAAAATAATTACACAAGAAGAAAGGGACAAACTTAATAAAGAATACTCCTGGGATTGGTCTTATACAAAGGAAAAAAGTGAACTTCAATCTTTTTACGAGAATGAAATGGATGAAAAAGATTCTGTAGAGGAAATAAAAAAAGACAATAATACATATTTCTATATTGTGGATTCCATTAATTATGTTATAGTGAAAAAAGAAAATGGCGAATGGAAAGCCCAAAATGGCAGGCCAGGCTATACATCACCTAAATGGGACGATTTAGAAAAAAGAGTAGTATTTACTCAGTTAATCATCCCCTGAATATCAAAAAGCTGACCAAATAGGTCAGCTTTTTCTCATAAATACCGCTTTTTCCAAAATACAAACGTAGTAATGCTGGACAATAAAACGGAAGCAATCATAATGACAGCAAAAGCATGTGGGGAGTGTTGAAAAGGGATGGGGATATTCATTCCATATACACTCGCGATCATAATCGGGAAAGTCAAAATAATGGTTAAAGATGTTAAGATTTTCATCACGTTATTCACATTGTTAGAGATAACAGAAGCAAAAGTATCCATTAAGCCACTGACAATAGGAGTATAGATTTCTGCCATTTCAATCGCCTGTCTATTTTCGATGATGACATCTTCTAGTAATTCTTGGTCTTGATCATAGAGTCGTAAATGTTGGCCACGTGATATTTTTTGAGTCACCACTTGATTCGTTTTTAATGAAGTGGTGAAGTAGACCAAGCTTTTTTGTAAATTTAGTAGAGAAAAGAGTTCTTGATTTTTTAAGGATTGCCGAAGTTCTTTTTCAATTTCATTCGTTTTTCGGTTAATTTGTTTTAAATATGCTAGGTAGTATGTTGATACTGCATTTAAAAGCTGTAGGACAAAACGTGTTTTCATAAAGGTAAAAAAGTTTTTAACTTTTTTACGTGTGAAATCTTCTAAAATTGGTGTTTCTTTTAGACAAACAGTAATCAAGAAGTCTCTTGTAACGATAATTCCGAGAGGGATAGTAATAAATTTTTCTCTTTTGGTGCCATTTGGTGTCATGATGGGCAAATCTATAATAATAAGGGTGCCTTCATCTTCTTTTTCAATCCGTGATTTTTCTTCTGGGTCTAATGGATCTTTGATGAAATAATCCGGGATTTGAGCAGCTAATACTACATCATTGATTTCTTGCTCAGTTGGATTGATTAAATGAATCCAGGTACCTTTGACGAATTGGTTGACAAGTGCAAGTTGACCTTGCGTGTTGGAACGATACACTTTTAGCATGGATGTTCACCTCTGTTTCACCACATCCAAGTAAAAAGGGAATCACTCTTACTTGGACGCGTGTAATGTTGTTTAACGATCGACGTATCTCCTATAGCCGGATCATCGGTAAGAATGATCCCCACCTCCCTTGATGGATGTAAACAGAAAAACCTTCCACTCAATGAGCGAAGGTTTTAACAGCACAGAAAAAATGCGCAGCCGACAAAACCTACCTCTCGTTGAGTTTTAGCACTGTATAGCATAGGCTTATGCCAGCTACGTTAAGAAAGACCTTAAGCCGATCTTTCCTGTTCTACCCATTGGCGTCTTTCGACATTTTTGGGCAGTAGCTTCTCTCTATACAGGAGCCTCACCTAACGGTAAGTTAATTTTTATTTCCTTCTATACTATACGCGCATCATAGCTGATGCGTCAAATGTTTTCTTCAATAAAGGCTTATTTTTAGAATTTTGTACACATCTTGTTTTTCAAAGTCCTACAGAAATATAACTCCTTATGGAATTTAGAGGAGAGAATGGAAGGATTATAAAAGAGTTGATTTTCCATGAAATGTGTAAACATTGACTTATTTATTGTGCGATTCGGAAGGTTTGAAAAACAACTCAATTGGTATTCGATGAGTTTAGGGTCGTCGTCGAAGGGACTGGTTCATAGAATCCCAGAGGACTGTTGATACGCTGCATGGCCACATAAAATAAAAGGCAACTAAAAAATTAGTCACCTTTATCTTTTCATCAGTTTGTAAATGTAGCTACTACCCTACGTATGGATTTGTTTAGTTCTATTAAATCGGGAGTAGGGATAGTTTGCCGATCTGTAAGTTTGTATTTTTGTTTTAATAGTAAGATACGAAGTACACTTTCATCAATCCGCTTTTCCGTAATCCAACCACTGGCAATACTCTTTTTCAGTGAGGAGATGACTTTTGTCACATTATCGTATCCATGAGCAACAAGTAAAATATCGCTACCTGCCTTTATGGCTTGAACCGCAGCTTTACCAATTCCATAATGTTTGGCGATTGCCCCCATTGTGAGATCATCTGTTATCACAACACCCCTGAAACCAAGTGTATCACGAAGTTGATCGGTAATGATTACTTTAGAAAGCGAAGCAGGGAATTTGCTATCTATTTTTGGAAACAAAATATGTGCAATCATCGCCACATCTGCCCCATTGTGGATTGCACTTTTAAAAGGAACCCACTCAAAAGATTTAAGTTGACTCAAATCCTTATACACAATAGGTAATTCTAGATGGGAGTCAACAGATGTATCGCCATGTCCTGGAAAATGTTTTACTACTGAAATAATGCCCTCTTGCTGTATTCCTTGCATCACCTTTATTCCTGTACGAGACACAACATCTGCAGTTGGGCCATAAGAACGTACTCCAATCACCGGATTGTTTGGATTACTGTTAATATCTAATATAGGAGCATAGTCGACATTCATTCCCATTGCTTTGCATGCTTTTCCTAGATATCGACCAATTTTCAACACATTGGTTGAGCTATTCGACTTTCCAATCACCGAAGCGTTTGGGAATTTTTCTAATTTTGGCAACCGACTTACTTTGCCTCCTTCTTGGTCAACTGAAACAATTAACGATGTTGGATTTCTTCGGTTCCAAGATTTAAGCTGATTCACATATGTAACCAAACCTTTTGGAGTTGTTATATTATTTTTATAGAAAATAACGCCACCCACATACTGTCCCTGAATCATTTTCTTGGTTTGTAAACTTGCTGTATTCCCTTCCATTCCAGCAATAATTAGCTCTCCAAGCTTTTGATCCAATGACATATTTTTTAGTTGTTTTAATGTTTTTTGTTGAGCTATGGTAGCACTAGATTGTGGTTTGACCTTTTCGGTTTCACTATGCTGGAGTTCTTCCGTATGGGATGATGGAGTTGTGTTCTCACCTTTTCGAGTACTCATACAACCTGTAACAAGGCTACATAATACAGTGAATAATGTTATTCTTACTATATTTTTTAAGATGATTCCTCACTCCTTTCTTATTCATGCTTCTATTATGTCCTTGAAAGATAGATGATATTTTAACTGTAGAAACTGAAAAACCATGTATTGTAGCAAGAGAAACAATAGAAGCTCCGAGGAGCGGTGGGAATGAACTGTTTTCCACGAAAATGAAGATGAATATTTTACTTTGAAGGATTAGTATAACGATACATGGTTATATATTTCAAATTAGTTCCTGTGAAGGATCTTCCTTAGAAATAGCAAAATCCCGTTACCTTCAGTTACGGGATTTTCTTTTTGCGGGAAGGGATTATTCTGTTAATTTAGTAATATTATTTACTTTTTATGATCAACTAATAATTGTTATTTTTCTATGCTTGGGCCTTCAAGACGTATTAACTGATAGAAGAAGTATAAGTTTTACTGTATAAGGTGCATTCTTGGATTCGCTCTAAATTTGGTTCATAACCAATCCCAGGACGATTGGGAACAGTGATTGTACCATTTTGAACCGTAACTTCAGGATCAATAAGGTCCTGTTCCCAATAACGGGAAGAAGCAGCAGTGTCACCAGGTAAGGTGAAATTGGAAAGGGTAGTAATAGCAATGTTATGAGCACGGCCAATTCCGGATTCTAACATACCACCACACCAAACGGGGATTTGATTTGCTTCGCAGAAATCATGAATTTTTTTCGCCTCTGTTAATCCGCCAACTCTTCCAATCTTAATATTAATGATTTTACAACTTCCAAGTTGCAATGCTTTTCTAGCATCCTCTACGGAATGGATGCTTTCATCCAAACAAATAGGTGTGTTTAGATACTTTTGTAAAGTAGCGTGATCCACAATGTCGTCATGTGCTAATGGTTGTTCGATCATGGTGAGGTGAAAAGCATCTAGTTGTTTTAAATGCTCTATATCATGAAGCGTATAAGCAGTATTGGCATCTGCCATCAATGGAATATCAGGAAACTGTTTTCGGATTGCTGAAAGAGGTTCAATATCCCATCCAGGTTGAATTTTTACTTTGATTCGTTTATATCCTTCATTGATATAATTCGTTACTAATTTTATTAATTGCGGGATGGTATCTTGGATTCCAATGCTGATTCCTACATCAATTTGTTTTTTCTTCCCGTCAAGCGCTTCTGCCAAGGGAATTCCTTTTTGTTTGGCAAAAAGATCCCAAACTGCACCTTCAAGTGCTGCTTTTGCCATATAGTTTCCTCGAATATGTGCAAATCGTGTCGTCACTTCATCTGGATGCTCGATGGGTCTTTCCAGGAGGTGAGGAATGAGAAAATCATTCATAATGCTCCAGTTGGATTGGACCGTTTCTTCCTTATAATAGGGATCAATAGCGGCTACAGATTCTGCCCATCCTGAAATCCTATTTGATTAAATCCCAATCGATCGACTCACTAAAAGAGAGAGTCGATGTGTCTATACTTCGTTTCCGGGCTTGGACGAAAGAAGGTAAGTTTTTTGAAATTCCGAATTTGTGGCATGAGTTTGATACCTAGTAGATGAGATAGACCAAATACAGGTGTCGATTGCCCTTGCGTGTCTGCATGAAGAGTATCTGGTTGCACATCGGATTCGTTTTTTAGTAACCCATCTAAAATATAAACGGCTTCCCATACCCCACAAGGAATAAAATGACTGAACAAGGCGATGTAATTATCTGCAAGGTGATGGTAGGCAATTGCCCCATAAATGCCATACCGAATATGATATTCGGCTCAGAGATTCTCTTCATAAACGTTATAGGGAGTGCCATCAGCAGCGGCGGATTTTCCTGTTCCCCACAACTTGGGTAAGTCAAAGCCGTGATGGTAATGGTTGATGATGTCCTTCATTGCTTGATCAATCTTTTTTTTTGGTAATATGCCTTTGATTGGTATAAGAGAGAACATTTCCGGTTACATCCTCCTGCATATGTCTAGCAGCTTGGAAAGGTCCTAAATTGCATCCGTACGCAAAGGTAGTTAAGATATACCGTTCACGGGGATTTTTTAACTTTGGATCAGAGCTAGATGCTGGATAAAAATGACAAAACCAATTTACCCAGTGTTCTACATTGCATAGAATATCCATTAGATTTCTTTCGGGAAGTCGTTTTTTAATCATCTCCTCTAGTTCCTTCAGTAACTTGTTATACTCCGTTTCTTTACTTTTTTTAATACTAATTTCCTGCTTCGTTGATACTAACATGCTCATTATCCGGTTTCAAAGTCCGTCAGAAGGAAATGAGGGGCTTGTTTTTATATGTATGTACGTTTATACGAAACAGTAAGAATTGTATAAGATCATGCTCAAACAGGAGCCGAAATCAAAATCAGAGATTGCACAGGGACCATTGTGGATGTAAATAGGGTCACTACGTGTTATCAAGTGATGTACAGCAAGAAAAAAGGGGAGCTGGTGCCGTTTGAGGATGTGAAAAAAGTTACCATGTGTTTAGTGATATCTGCTATGCTCAAAGTAGAACAAATAGTCAAAATCTATAAAATTTATTTAAGTTTAAGGAGAAAATCATATTGATCGACGAACGGTTTGTAATACTCGGTGCTGTATTACAGTTTATTGGCTCCATGAGTTATCTAATAGATACTTTAAAAGGTAAGACTCAACCAAACAAAGTTACTTGGGCTTTATGGGTACTCGCTCCATTCATTGCATTTAGCTCCGAAATTAACCAAGGTGTGGGTTTGCCAGCACTGATGACTTTTATGGTGGGTTTTGGTCCATTCCTCATATTCTTGGCATCGTTTGTTAACCGTAAATCTTCATGGAAATTGACAGGTTTGGATATTATCTGTGGTGGACTTTCCATTTTCGGTATCATCTTATGGAAAGTAACAGGAAGTGGTAATTTGGCCATTCTTTTTAGCCTTTTGGCAGATGGGCTGGCAGGTGTCCCTACAGTGATGAAATCGTATAAGAATCCAGAAAGTGAAAGTTGGCATGTCTTTTTTTTTGCTATGGTCAATGCGATTATTACCTTACTAGTCATAGATATCTGGAATTTCGCTCACTATGCATTTCCTCTTTATATTTTCGCACTTTGTCTTGTACTTGTCATACTGATCAAGTTTAAAGTAGGTACAAGGTATAAACCTTAAACAAAGATGGATCAGAAATAACGATAAGTGCTAGGCGTTTAAAAAGGTACCACATTCTGGTTCTCATTACGTAACAAAAACGAACAAAATTTAGACAGACAAGAAATTCAACTTCGAGAAGCTGGTTGCGATAAGGTATTTTGGGAAAAAATCAGTGGAACAAATAAGCATAGACCTGAATTAGATCGAATGTTGGAACAGTTAAGAGAAGGTGATACCGTTATTGTTCCAGACCTAACTCGATTATCCAGTAACCTTAGAGACATGATTGAGTTGGTTAATTTATTCGGAGAAAAGGGTTGCCATTTCATTAGTCTAATAGAAGGCTGGAATTTTAATTTAGGAACAGCAATGGGGAATATGCAGCTTCATCTTTTTGGGATGTTGGCACAATATGAACGGGATCTGATTGCAGAGCGTACCAAGAGGGACTAAGGTCAGCAGCAAAGAAAGGACGTTTCCCAGGAAGACCACAAACAGATAGCGATAAAGTCAAATATGCCAGTTTTCTTTTAGAACAAGGGAATATGACTATGCAAGAAATAGCTGATAAAGAAGGAGTTTCCCGAATGACTTTGTATCGAAAACTGAAAGACGGTCAATCATGACCAGTGGTATTTAATGGAACCATAAAATAGGAATTATCTGATGAACTGGAACAGAAACTGTCTCACTATCTCATAAAAAATTAGGTACCCCTCACTCTGGGAAGAGTGAGGGGTACTGGACTGGAGATTTCGAACGCTAACTGGCTGTCAGCGATTCAGGAGAGCTCCACTTGCTAACAGGATTAACAACTGTCTAGCAAATCATCCAGGTTGAACAGCTCGAAATCAGTCATGACTCGATAGAGTTCATTAGACTTATCAGAACTGCTCATTTGGTAAAGCCGTGTCCCTTACAACAATGGATACATAATCGACACCTCTCGCAGAAGACAGTGAATAGTGGTATTCTCCCACAGTTTCTGCAAATAAGCGTCCTACCTGGAGGCATGTTGCTCCTTTCACTATTGTTTGGAACCCTACAAACTAAATTTTAACATTATTTTCTCTATTGTAAAACAGGGTAATCTAAGTTGGGGTAGAACCAGCATCCGTGCAACGAAGTGCAATCTGTCCAATAAATGGAAATTATCGGAAGGACTAGAGCATGAACCGTTTCATTAGGACTAAAATCAGGTGTCCCCTTGTACGTTCACAAGGAGGCACCTGAGTGACCTCACCGTCATCTGGGTGACAGCGTCCTCCTTGTTGATCGAGGTGGTAGCGGTGCCATTCCTAGGCAGAAGATTGATGAGCTGTCGCATGATTTCCCTCGATACAACTCACTGAACAGGTCATGTTTTCTATGTTGCTATTTATTTTATATGGAGTGAGGAAACAACATCATTCCATGATCCGTTGCCTAGTTTTATCATGGTGAAATCAGAGTATTTTCCTGGTTTCAGTTTCAATTTCTGTCCTTTGTAATTGATGTGTTCGTATAACACAACACTATCAACATCGGATACTTTAGCAGATGACGCAACATCATTCCAATTCTTTTTGCCGAATTGCAAGATGACTAGTATCCGATCAAAGAACCATAATTTAACCATTGAGCATAAAAAACGCCACTTGTGTGAGTGGCTCTACAAATACAAATAGGAGTACATAACGATCTACCTAGCATTACGATGAGTCGATAGATGTTTGGTTATGATCGAAAGACCATAACAACCAAAACATCTATCGCCCATTCGTAATGGTTTGGTCAATCAAGCAAGATACTCTGTCAGAAACAATCTTTTGGTTATTTTCAACAGAGTATCTTGCTTGATCTTCGCTCACCACATATACACCTTACGGCATATATGGTTGGGCTTAATCGTTATGTACTCTTGACTATATGGTGTCCTAAATCGGAATCATCATGCACAGATACATATATTTTCCAGTGTGGCCCCTCAATGTGCGAATCGTTCACACGTCACCTATTGACTATCTACTGGCCCTGCGCTTTCGGTTACACTGGGCCTATTACAATTTTCGGGTAGATCAGGCTCCTCACGGTGCCTGATCTACCCGAAAAACTAACCAACTACTTGTTCGATAAGCAGTTGGTTAGTTTTTTCTATTAGTTGCTGGAATGACTAAATTTTGAATATATTATAGGAGCTAATGAATAGTAATTTCAATACGGCTACCGAAAATGAATGTAATTTTATTATTACCAGCTTTGTAAATAAGCTCATCTCCATCTTCATATTGCCCTGCTTCATCAGGTTTTCCTAATGCTTTTTGTACCTCTTGTTTGGTGATATCTTGAAGTCTTTCATCTGCACTGTAGAGTTCGACTACTTTGTTATTTTTTAATACAAAATATGCTTTCCGGCTCTCATAATACATTTGATCGACACTTTTTTCATCTTCAGTTCCCCATTTTTTGTTAATTTCACCCCGTAAGGAACCAAGACCAAATCCGTCACTATTGATAGTTTTACCTTCTATAGCTAGTTGTTTTACTTGTTGAATAAGTTGTTGCGTATTTAATTTAGGATTTGATTCTTCTGTACTCGATGGAGGAGAAGTAGATAGAGATGATTTGGATGTATTATTATTGGTTGAATCTGTTGTGCATCCTATGAGAGATAACATTGATAGAATTGCCAGCGCCAAAAAGAAAGGACGAAAAGAAGATTTTGCCATTTTTTAATTGCTCCTTATAATTATTGTTTTGCTTTTTTAGTATAAAAGACAAAACATTAGCTAAAAAGTGCAAAAAGAAATAAATTATTTCCTCTTTTTCTATCTTATAAGGGAAGTAGCGTATATCTAGGTGTGTCGGTACTCCCCCTTAATTTAAGTAACATGTTATAAATTGCGTTTTAAATGCCCTTAGGAGCAGTGTGCAACACTGCTCTGTTTTTTTATAAATTCCTATCTAATAAAATCCCTACTTGTTCTGCCATTTCACGGGCCGTATAAGGCATTCCATTATTAAACCACCATTCTACTAGCCCTACGTAAGAGGTGACAATAAATTGAAGAATAACTTCTTCCTTTATTCCTTGATTTTTCCCTTTCGCTGCATCCACTTCATCTTTAAATTCTTCGATGAGAAATTCTAGGAACTGACTACGAAATGAAGGAGCTCCTTTACTCGCTAACATCGTGGAAAAGAATAAATAATGACCTTCAAGGTATTCGAACCACGGGAGATTTGCATCTATATATTCCAATTTAGATGACGATTCACATATTACTCGTAGTTTGTCAATATGTTCTGCAATGAGCTTATCCAGTAAATCATATTTATCCAAATAATGAAGATAGATAGTTCCCCGACTAACATTTGCCCTGTCGGAAATATCTTGTAACGTAATTTCATCAAAACTTTTCTTGGACATCAATTCAATAACTGCTTTTTTTATGGCTTCTTGGCTTTTGGCTATTCTTCTATCCACTTTAGACATTGTAAATCTCCAGCTTTCCTAAAGATATTTAACAATTTTATTAGGTTTGTTCATTACTTAACAAATCGTGTTGAATTGACCATTGTAAGTATTTTGTATCTGTTTATAATTATAGACAGATGTCCATTAATTGATCAATGTTTATTTTGTAAGGGTATCTGGATAAAGAAAGGATTGTGTTGAAGCCTCTGAACTCGACTATACAATTTTGAGACTAGGCTGGTTTACCTATGAGGATGAAATCGATCATGAGATAACTCAGAAAGGCAAACCATTTAAAGGGCATGTTATATCTCGAAAGAGTGTTGCTGAGGTGATTGTTAAATTAGCAGTAACGCCAGGATTGAAAGTTCTTCGCAGTTTAGGGGTCAACAAACCAGTGTAATCTGGGGGATTATCCATCCCTTATTGCTTGAAGAAATCAAGGTATTTTTAAGAAAGGGTGTTCTATTATGTCAAATATAAAAGATAAAGTTGTCATCATTACAGGCGCTTCCAGTGGGATTGGAGAGGCTACTGTAAAGGAACTTGCTTCGAAAGGTGCGAAGTTGGCGCTAGCAGCTCGTCGTGAGGAACGTTTAAAGCAATTACAAGAAGAAATCAAGAACAATGGTGGTCAAGCCATTTATAAAGTGGTAGATGTGACTTCGCATGAACAGATGGAACAACTGGCTGAGTTAGCTCTAAAAGAGTTTGGAAAAATTGATGTTTTGGTCAATAATGCCGGAGTCATGCCGCATTCTTTCCTTTACAAGAAAAAAATTGATGATTGGAACAAGATGATTGATGTAAACATTAAGGGAGTTCTTTATGGAATCGCAGCTGTACTTCCAACAATGAGAGAACAAAAATCAGGGCATATCATTAATCTTTCATCAGTTGCAGGACACTTTGTTGGAGCTGGAAGCACTGTCTATGCCGGAACCAAGTTTGCTGTACGTGCTATTTCAGAGGGTCTTCGTAAAGAAGAAGCTGGAAACAATATTCGTTCCACTATTATCTCGCCTGGAGCAGTTACGACTGAATTGACAAATTCGATTACAGATATGGATCTGAAACCAGGAATCGATAAAATTTATGAAGGTGCAATTGATGCTGAATCAATAGCTCGTGCCATTGATTTTGCTATTGAACAACCTTCCGATGTAGCAGTTAACGAAATGATTATCCGTCCTACATCACAAGAACAGTAATTCATTATAATTTGTTCATTAATGGACAAATTAAGCCAACTGCGGATTATAAATTAAATTAAGGAGGACATGCAATGAAAGACGTTATACTTTGGACAGGTGCAGGACAGATTGGAATGGCGATAGCTAGAAGAATCGGTTTTGGTAAGAAAATTATTATTGGTGATAAGAATCTAGATAATGCCAAAACTATTTCGAAAATTATGAAAGATACCGGATTTGATGTGGTACCTGTCGAAACGGACATTTCTTCCAGAGAATCTATTTTAAATTTGATTGCAGAAGGTCAGAAGTATGGTGAAATCACTGTTCTTATCAATGCAGCCGGCGTGTCACCTAGTCAGGCACCTATTGAAACCATTTTGAAGGTGGATTTGTACGGAGCTTCAGTATTGCTGGAGGAAGTAGGAAAGGTCATAGCTTATGGAGGCGTAGGTGTGACAATTTCCAGTCAGTCTGGACACAGAATGCCTCAATTGGGAGTTGAAATTGATGAACAGCTAGCAACGACACCGACTGAAGAACTCCTTAGTTTGGAAATTCTTCGTCCAGAAAATATCAAGGATACGTTGCATGCTTATCAAATGGCGAAACGGTGTAATGTGAAGCGCGTTATGTTTGAATCTATTCGTTGGGGGGAAAGAAACGCTCGCATCAATTCCATTTCTCCGGGGATTATCGTAACGCCATTGGCTATAGACGAGTTCAATGGTCCAAGAGGAGAGTTCTATAAGAATATGTTTGCCAAGTGCCCTGCCGGACGACCAGGAACAGCTGATGAGGTTGCAAATGTTGCGGAGCTGCTGATGATGCCGCAGGGAGTTTTCATCACCGGAACTGATTTCCTAATTGACGGTGGAGCTACGGCTTCTTATTTTTACGGACCACTAAAATCAGCTGAATAATATAATCGTTCGACTGTTGAAGTAGGTTAATAATAAAAAATAAAGCTATTGGAGGAATTAAATTAAATATGACAAAACATGAGGAAGTAAAAAATGGTGTTATTTTTCCAGTAGGCGAAAAAAATGAAGCATTTGCACAATTTTTCGTAGGACAAAGTTATCTTAAAGGATTAGTTTCTGATCCTAAAGTAAATGTTGGTGTGGGGAATGTTACCTTTGAACCAGGATGCCGAAATAACTGGCATATTCACCGTAGTGGATTTCAAATTTTACTTGTAACTGGCGGCGAAGGTTGGTATCAAGAAGAGGGAAAAACAGCTCAGTTTTTAAAAGCTGGTGATGTGATAGTCACTTATGATGGTGTGAAACACTGGCATGGTGCTACAAAAGATAGCTGGTTTGAACACATTGCAATCACTGCAGGAATTCCGGAATGGTCAGAACCTGTTGATGATGAATGGTATAACAAGTTATAAAACTTTTGCATCAAATTAATTGATTCGATGTGTTAGTCACTTTAAAAAGATATATTGTGACTTTATGGGAAAATTCAAACCTGAAGTGATTGTGATGACCATAACCAAGTGTTATTAGAATTAATTGCTGGAGTTGCTGAAAGTAAGAATGCAACTCATAATACTGAGGTGGATAATCCTCGTTTGAAATAATTGTTAACCGGTCTATTCTTAACACTTGGAGGATTCGATTCAACTTCGTTGCTCCAATATCCTGATATTCAAATTTTTCATCCTTTGAAATCTTCATCTGAGAAACACCCAATTTCTCGGTCAGCTGTTCTTGGGTAATACCTCTGTAGACACGCATTTTTTTCAAAAAAGATCCCAATTGACTCATCGTAACGGTTTCTTGATCAAAATCACCCTGTTTCATACATTTCAATGTCATATTTTAAAGAGTAATAAATTTTGTTAATAGCCATGAGTGAAATATCAATTTTTGTTTGATCATACCCTTGATTAGTCAAATTTTCTGTAATATATCTCCTTTTTTATAAAATTCGAGAAATACATCTTGATAATACGACCGTTTGGAACCGTTCGGCTAAAAAAGCCGATGCCCTTTGTCGAAAAGGGAGCGATGCGTGCAACTACAGTTGATGAAGCAGTTTCAACAAGCACAGTAGTAGTCACCTGTGTGTTCGATTACAAAGCATTGAAAGAAATCCTTAATCCTGTAAGAGCCTGCCTCTCTGATCGAGTTATCATCAATCTCACTTCTGGGATATCGGAAGAAGCGCGTGAGATGGCCCTAGGATAGCCTTCCATAGCGGAGATTGTGGATTGTTGAATGGATTTACCGGTGGTGGATTTCACTTTGGAGGCTAGTTCTGTCTGTTTCCATCCTAAATCCAATCGACGATGGAGAATCACTCTTCACAGAGTAACTTTCTATAAAATCCTTTACACTAAACCTCATTTAACACTTGAAAAACATTGTTCACTTTGCATTCTAATCGCTTAACTTCGTGCCGTACGTTTTAGCCATCATTCGTTCCCACAGAGGGATAAACTGTTTGATCAAAGGTCCAATAGTCAGTGCTGTTAGCAGTGTACCGATAGAAACTGGTCCTCCAAACAAAAAGCCCAGCAATGTGACTGTGCATTCAATTCCGATTCGGGTTTTGCTGATGCTCCAGCCCATTCGTTCATGTAAGACCAACATAAAGCTATCGCGTGGTCCTGCCCCGATTCGTGGTGAGATGTACATACCCGTACCGAATGTATAAATAAGCAAACCAGCAGTAAACAAGAAGATTTGTTCGATGATGGTCTCTCCAGAAGGAAGCCATTTTAACCACATGAATAAGTCTATAAACACGCCAAAGAAAAACATGTTTAAAAACATACCTATATTTGGCTTGATTTTACCAATGAAATAAGTCGCGAGTATGATGATGGCTCCCATGATTTGCGACCACATCCCGATGGTAAGTCCAAACGTCTTTTGTAATCCGATATGCAGTGTGTCCCATGGAGCAACACCTAAATTAGCTTCAATCATCATGCCGATTCCATATCCCATGACTGCCAATCCGAGCATGAACATACCATAGCGAACCAACATTGGATGAAGCAAAAACTTTTTTTTCATAATGAATTTCCCCTTCATGAATATCTTTTCTAAAGGTGTAGGGAGGTGATTGAGCAAATACTATTTCTGTTTTTAAATGAATGGTGAGCTGCTTTCTTCTGTTGAAGTATTTTGTTACTTGTTGAACTGTCACAAGGGGAATGATACTTTTTGTACAGGACAATCGCTTTTTGTATGGAATTATTTTAGTTTTAAATTATCTATGCTATTTTTATATAAGGAAGGTTACTTGTCAACATATTTTGGATAATTTAACGTATGGGAAAATAGGATTTTAAAGGTACTATATGGATTGTAAAAGTAGTGGGATTATAGATGATAAGGATTGGCCAAAAAATTAATGGTATTTCAATGTGCGATTTGCAAGAACTGATGCGATGAAGATGAAAACAAATATGTCATGATAAATGGCTGCTTTGTATGTGTGGAATGTGAACAGCAGATGGAGAAGAACAGGTTGAAGGGGAAAACAGACATGAGTGAAGATATGGAGTTTTTTAAGTGCTCTGTGAATTTGTAAAGTTTGCTAGGTATTTTTCTGTAAGAGTGACACCATGATGTAAGTACTGTTATCGCCAGTGACCACTCAGAGAGATTCCCCGATGAAAGAGCAGAATTCAGATGTTGTCAGCCTCATTCTTTCGTCAAAGGTGCTGGGCCATTGGAGCTTGAACCCTTGAGGCGACAAACCCAAAAAGCCCATTAGAGTGAGATGTAGATGTATCCCAAGCTTCCATATGGGAAATATTCGGTAATCCTTACAAATAAGAAAAATGTTTTTTTGAATAAAATCAAATTATAATAGAATTAACAAAAAGGGATGTCAGAATATGCATTTGAGTGATATTTTTCTAGTTATTTTTTTAGCCTTTGTTTTTGGATATTTGGCTTATTGTGCTTATATTGCGTATAAAACTCTAGAAAACAAAAGCCGATTTAAAGGGTACAATTACTCTCCTCGATCCCAAAGGACGACTACAGTTCGAATGATTCGTATAATAATGATTATTCTGATTAATTTTTGTGCTACACTTGAAAAAACTGATTTAGCTATATCTCCTGAACTACTTAAAGTTGGGGTGTTCCGACAAATTTGTTAAGTCAACTCTACTCCAAAGGAAGTGAAAAAAATTGATTATGGGTGTATTATTTGCTAGTTTTCTTCTGATTTTTCTTATTTGGACAAATGTAGAGAAGCATTCAAAAGCTTCCGTTATTCTTTCTAGGATATCAATCGGAGTCGCTTTGTTGTTTATTATTGGAACTATATTTTTTACCATTATCGCCATTTTTTTGTTCCGATTAGATCCATTGACTTAATACACTTCTAGTTGACCATAGATGAAGTTTGGTATGCCATGAAGAGCACACCGAATGAGTATTTGCTTTTGATAATGATAAAGCTGGCGCAAAAGCAGTTAAAGTACTTATACTAGAGAAAATTCTTTATGGAAAAGAAGTAATCATCATCATAGATGAATGTTTGCTATGACTAGAGTAATGGATTAGAGCACGGTGCTCTGCTGATAGGTTACGATCAAGGGTAAATATATTTATGCAAAAGATGCGTACTTCTCTGCTTTTCGTATTATTTCTCCTCAGTTTGCAGTACATTTTAATGTAATTATCGTAAGTTCAGGTTTACAATGAAAACGGATAGGCACGCGAGTTAGTCCAATACCTCTTGTCGTATAAACTTGATAGTGGCTATCTTTAACTCTATTTAAACCATAGGGGTATTTTTGTGAATATGGAGGCGTATAAAGAGCTCCTATTAGAGGGATTCGGACTTGTCCGCCATGGCTATGTCCAGATAGTTGTAAATCGATAGGATAGTGATAAAATTCATCTGCGAAATCCGGCTCATGGGATAGAAGGATAGTGCAAGAATCTTTTGGAATACCAAGTAATGCTTTCTGTATGTCTGCCTCTCCAACCCAAGGATCATCAATTCCAGCGATATAAAGGTTATCGGTATGTCTATTTATTGATATATGTTCATTTAGCAAAAGTTGAAATCCGGCTTTTTTCAAAACACGTTTAACGGATAGCTGATTGGACCAATTATCGTGATTTCCTAAAACAGCATACTTTCCATAAGGAGCTTCTACTTGAGACAATAGCTTTGTCGTTTTTATGATCTTACTTGGAGCTTCATCAAATAAGTCGCCTGTGAAGCAGATACAGTCAGGTACTTCATTTTGAATAGCGTAGATAAGGGGAGATAGATCGTCTATCTCAAGATGAAAGCCCAAGTGTAGATCACTAAAGTGACAGATGGTAAAATTATGAAAACTGGTGGGCAAGTGTGGAAGAGTAATATCGATTTTGGTTGTTTCCAATTGATATGGTTCAATCCATCGGGAGTATGCACCTGTCAAAGTAGGAATACCTATTACTCCTGCTATATAATAAAAACTTCGTTTGATAAAGTCTCTACGATTAATATTTTGATTTGTTGTTTTGTGTATGGTGGGTTTTAGATTCATTTTCCTGCTTGACCTCGCTTTAGTAGATACTACTATAGGTTATGAATGTTACACGGGTATTGCGTCATAAAATCCCAAAATAGTAGCTGTTAGCAGGAAATTAGGAATACTCGGATTAAGTGGAATTTATCAATCAACGAAATAAAGAGATGCTACTGTTAACCAACAAATATCTCTCGACATTTTTGGGGATAGTAGCATCTCTTTACTAATTAGAAAATTGTATTTTTCTTTACAAACACATTTTTAGAATTTCGTACACATCTTGCTGGGTAACGGGTTTAAAACGTCCTGTGGTGCCATTTGGCGCAGCTTTTTGGGCCATATCTTGTAGTCGTTCTTCATTAATTTCATAATCTGCTAGATGACTCGGTGCTCCAATACTGTTCCAATAAGCACGGAGTTTTTCGATACCTTCTAAGGCTATTTCAAGATCGGATTTATTGGCAGGATTAACTCCGAAGACACGAATTGCCAGTTGTTTCATTTTCGGAGCAGTAGAATCTAGATTGTATTTAATCCAATTCGGGAAGATGATGGCAAGTCCACCGCCATGAGGAATATCGTAGATAGCTGAAACTGCGTGTTCAATCTGATGTGTTCCCCAATCTCCTATCATCCCCATACTGAGTGTTCCGTTTAAAGCCATTGTACCGCAGTAAAGAATCGATTCTCTGGCCTCGTAATCTTCTGGATTCTCGATTGCTTTTGGTGCTGCTTCCATTACGGTGCGTAGGATTGCTTCTGAAAATCCTTCATTTAATGGAACATTAGGTGAATCGCTAAAATATTGTTCCAATACGTGTGACATGATGTCTACAACACCATAAACGGTTTGATTTTGTGGCACAGAGAAAGTATGTACTGGATCGAGAATGGAGAACCGTGGAAATACATGAGGAGAACCCCAGCCTATTTTTTCTTGTGTTTCCCAATTGGTGATGACTGATCCTGCATTCATCTCCGAACCAGTTGCAGCAAGTGTTAAGACAGTACCGAATGGTAATGCATCTGCGGCATGTGTTTTTTTTGTGATGATATCCCATATGTTACCATCAAATTTAGCACCTGCGGCGATCGCTTTTGTCCCGTCGATGACACTGCCTCCACCAACAGCTAAAATAAAATCAATTTTTTCGCTTTTACATATATCAATACCCTTTTGTACAGTGGAAAGTCTTGGGTTTGGCTCTACTCCGCTCAGTTCAAAAACAGAAGCATCGATTTTTGCTAATTGTTCTTGTACTTGGTCATAGAGACCATTTCGTTTGATACTACCTCCACCATAGACAAGCAGTACCTTTGTACCATAAGGTTTTATTTCATTAGATAGATGAGATAATTGACCACTACCAAAAATTAATTTGGTAGGGTTTTGGTAAATAAATGGTTCCATTTATGTTGGTCACCTCTTTCATTTATATGGGTTAATTATATCGTACCCAGGAAGGGAACAAAAATAAACGATAACTCATAATTTATTCAAAAGTTCGTTTGACCGTATACAAAGAAGGAGATTACAATAATATTCAAACAAGTATTTGAATGAAGGGGTCATTTGATTGGATAACGATGTTTGTTCTACTCCTTGTGTAGAAAGTGAAAAAGTAAAAGAGATTTCTGAACGGCTAAAACAGGAGGATTTTGAAGGAACAACAGAATTGTATCGGGCATTGGCAGATGAAAATAGGTTGAAAATTGCTTATGCACTGCTTTTAGAGGAGGAGTTATGTGTATGTGAGATTGCAAATGCAATAGGGACTTCTGTTGCTACAGCTTCCCATCATCTACGTTTTCTTCGTAAAAAAGGCTTAGCAAAACATCGCAAGTTAGGAAAGATGGTGTATTATTCGCTAGATGATGATCATGTGAAACAAATGGTGGAAATAGCTTTTATCCATCGAAAAGAGGGAAGATGTAATGGGTAGAGATGAGCAAGTAGCAGTATACCGAATAGAAGGATTGAGTTGTTCTTCTTGCGCCAAAAAGTTTGAAGATAATGTCAACCGAATTTCAACCGTTTCAGAAGCAAAAGTTAACTTCGGAGCTGCTACCCTAACCGTATGCGGGATTGCAACGATTCGAGACTTAGAAAAAGCAGGGTCCTTTGACCATTTACAATTGGTTCCCAGACATGAAGAATTTGAAAAAAAAGCTTGGTATCGACAAAGACAATACCAACAGCTTCTCCTATCTATTATTTTTTTACTCAGCGGATTTATTACTCATATGATAGATGGGGAGCAAAATCAGTTTGGCATCTTATTCTATATTTTAGCTGCATTGGTTGGAGGAAGTACACTTTTTGTTGAAGGTCTTAAAAATTTCATTCATCTGCGATTTGATATGACCACTTTAATGACCATAGCAATTCTGGGTGCTTTTGCTATAGGGGAATGGAGTGAAGGTGCTACTGTTGTTATTTTATTTGCAATAAGTGAAACGCTAGAACGTTTTTCTCTTGATCGAGCAAGAAAATCTATTCGATCATTGGTTGATTTGTCACCAAAAGAAGCATGGATAAAAAAAGATGGAGAAGAAAAGTGTGTCCCTATTCTCGATGTAAAAGTAGGAGATATTTGTGTTATTAAGGCAGGACAAAAAATAGCAATTGATGGTAAAGTCATCAAAGGAGTTTCATCTATTAATCAATCTGCGATAACTGGTGAGTCTATTCCAGT
The DNA here is from genome assembly GCF_059510375.1 of Shimazuella sp. NTD250. NCBI lineage: Bacteria > Bacillati > Bacillota > Bacilli > Caryophanales > Thermoactinomycetaceae > Shimazuella > Shimazuella sp. NTD250. The sequence goes on from NZ_JCAJZS010000003.1 coordinate 492,523, forward strand.
AGTCAAACAATTAGGGGACGAGGTATTCGCTGGAACGTTAAATGAAGAAGGATATCTAGAGGTAGAAGTGACCAAAAAAGCAACGGACACTACTTTATCAAAAATTATACAGTTAGTAGAAGAAGCCCAAGCAAATCGTGCACCATCACAGGCGTTTATTGATCAATTTGCAAAATATTATACACCAGCGATTTTAGTTCTCGCTATCTTATTAGCAGTTGTTCCCCCTCTATTTCAAGGAGATTGGCTTACTTGGATTTATCGAGGATTAACAGTACTGGTGGTTGGTTGTCCCTGTGCATTGGTAATTTCCACACCTGTTGCCATCGTTACATCGATTGGAAATGCGGCTAGAAATGGTGTGCTTATCAAAGGTGGAGTATATTTAGAAGAATTAAGTACCATACAAACGGTAGCTTTTGATAAAACTGGTACATTGACTCGAGGAAAACCAGAGGTTACGGACTATCTATCGTTTAGTAATAGGGATGAAAGATCGGTTCTTGAAATCGCCACTACTTTAGAAAGTGGTTCTACACATCCTCTCGCTGCTTCTATTACCCGTTATGCGAATGAACATCATATCATTCCAAAAGAAAATATAGAATCCTTTCAATCCCATACGGGAAGAGGGGTTGAGGGAAGCCTTTATGGGATACGGCATTTCATAGGAAGTCCTTCTTGGTTTGAGAATAAATTGACACCAGAAGTCATCTCAAAAATTTCTTCTTATCAACAACAGGGGAAAACGGTGGTGTTATTAGGTACAGAAAATGAAATTTTGGGTGGATTTGCCATTGCAGATCAAGTCAGAGAGAAGAGCAAACAGGTGATCCAAGCGTTAAATCAAGTTGGTGTTGGACATATTGTTATGCTTACTGGAGATAACGAGCAAACTGCCAGAGGAATTGCACATCATTTGGGAATAAAGGAGGTTAAATCAGATTTAATGCCAGAAGGCAAACAAAAATATCTCAAAAGTTTGCGAGATACAGGTAAATCTGTAGCTATGGTGGGAGATGGAGTAAATGATGCCCCAGCATTAGCAGTATCGCATGTAGGAATTGCAATGGGTGGGGCTGGTTCAGATACTGCTCTAGAAACGGCAGATATGGTATTGATGGCAGACGATTTAGAAAAGCTGCCCTTTGTTATTCGTTTAAGCCGATTTACCAAGCGGATAATTGGACAGAATATTACGGTGGCATTAGGTTTAAAATTACTTGCATTGCTTCTCATTATACCAGGGATGCTTACTCTATGGTTAGCGGTGTTTGCCGACATGGGTGCAACTGTTCTGGTTACCTTCAATGCACTTCGTCTCTTACGTGGGAAATAGTTGATTTCCTAACCGAACTTCTAGTATATAACCTCTACTTTTTAGGAAGCATTTTCAACTGATTTGACTGAGAGAGATGAAAATGAAAGAGGTTTAATCAATGAAACTGGCATGGAAATCAAGTATATTTGCAATTTGGGTGAGTTTGATTAGCAATGTATTGTTAGCAATTGTTAAATTTATCGTTGGTATGTATACAAGGAGCCAAGTTCTTATAGCAGATGCACTTCATAATGCTGGTGATGTTATTGCAACAGTCGCTACTTTGACTTCTTCCGTGGTTTCCAAGAAGCCTGCTGATGAAGATCATCCTTATGGACACGGTAAAGCTGAAGTAATCGCTTCATTTATTGTGGCAATTATCCTGGCTGTAGCTGCTTGTTATATGGTATATCACTCTATTGTTGCATTATTTGAGCAGGCTGTTAAAGCCAGTTTGATTGCTTTAGTTGCTGCATTTGTTTCCTTTGTTTGGAAACAAGGTTTGTATCTGTACTGTATTCAATTAGGGAAATCGTCGAACAGTAAGAGCTTAATCGCTACTGCGAAAGACCATTTAGCAGATGTCTATGCATCTCTTGCTGCAATAGTAGGTATTGGAGCCGGATTGTTGGGAGATGCCTTTTCTATACAAGTATTGCAATTTGGTGATCCGATTGCGGGCATTATTGTATCATATTTTGTTTTGAAGTTAGCATATGGAATGGCAAAAGAATCAATTGGTATTTTAATGGAACAAAATGTACCTATGAATGAGTTATCTCATTTTCATCATATCGTCGAGAAAATTCCTGAAGTAAAACGAATCGATCGAATCCGTGCCAGAGATCTTGGTCATTATATTATTGTGGATATAAGAGTGAGTGTGCCAAATCATTTGACTGTGAAAGAAGGTCATGATGTCAGTAGGAGAATCAAAGCATCAATTATTAAAGAAAATCCAAAAGTGGAAGAAGTTTTAGTTCATTTAAATCCTTGGTTTTCAGATACTCCTGAATCTCAAAAATAAGCGATAAAAAGAGCTGCAAACGCAGCTCTTTTTATCGCTTAGGTGCTAGTATGGGAAAGCTATCTTTCTTGGTTATAATAGACTTTACGTCATTCCAAGACGTCTCCCATTTATTTTTGGTCAGCCCTGGATATGCTTTTAAGTTTCCAGCGGTTTTGGTAGGTAAAGGTACAACTGTGTACTCTGTTTTACCGCTTTTTTTGTATTTGTTGACCAAAGTAGGTAGAAAAGAAGTGTTTGTGAGTTTTATTTTTCCTGTCTTTGCATCTTTCATGATGTCTAAATAGACGATAACACCTTCGTCCGTATAAGGTTTAGACTGATTAGAAATAAAGTTTCCCATCGAATATACAACAAGTTTTTCTTGACCATTTACCATCAATTTCTCTATTTGTTGCTGAACATGGGGATGGCTTCCGAGTATTACATCTGCTCCAGCTTGAAGTACTTTTAAAGCTGTCTTTTTTTGTTTTTCATTTGGATTTCGTTGAAATTCTGTTCCCCAGTGCAAAGAGACAATTACATATTCCGCACCTTGTTGTTTTAGTTGTTTGATATCTTTAGCAATTTTAATGGGATCAATCAGGTTCACGAGATAAGGTTTCCCCTTAGGAACAGAACCATTTGTGTGTTCTGTATAAGCGAGAAACCCTAATTTTATTCCGTTTTTTTCCACTATAACACCTTTACGCTCTTGTTCTGACGGTGCTGTTCCTGTAAGCAGGAACCCATTCTTTTTAATGGTAGAGAAAGTGCGTATAATACCTTTTTCACCTGTATCATTTGCATGATTGTTCGCAGTAGTGAGAATATCTACTCCAGAATATTTTAAGGCATCTAAAATTTGATCAGGTGCATTAAAATTTGGATATCCACTGTATTTTTTGCGGGTTCCAGCCAAAGTCATTTCAAAATTAGCAATTGTTAGATCGGAATTTGATAGGTATGGTTGTACTGCTTTAAAAAACTTACGGAAGTTATAACCGCTGGTTGTTTTTCCAGATTGAATTTGTGAGTCATGCATGATCACATCTCCAATCGCTGCAATTGTTACTTTAGCAGGTGGAGGTGGTGTTGGCTTCTTTTGTTTCTGCTCGTCGGTGTTATGTACGTGCACCAATTTACATGCAGATAAAAGGAGAAATAAGGCCAATATGGATACAATTACGATGGATCTTTTCAGCAGAATCACACTCCAAAAATATTGCTATTACTGTTATACGATATTCTATCAGAAAAAGAGCAAAATTTGTCCCGTTGTTGTCTGTTTGTGAAAATAGTATAATTAGGCTTAATGTAATGAATCGGATGGAGGATTGTTGGATGTTAACAACTATTGCAAATCTACATAAGCATATAGATGAAGAAGTAAAAATGGGAGTTTGGATGTATAATCGCCGTTCCAGTGGGAAAATTCAATTTTTACAATTGAGAGACGGCTCAGGTACAGTCCAAGGTGTTTTGGTGAAAAGTCAAGCTGATGCTTCAATCTGGGAAGAGGCAAAGAATTTGACTCAAGAGAGTTCCCTATATGTCTGGGGAAAAGTGAGAAAAGACGATCGTGCACCATCAGGTTTTGAATTAGATGTTACGAATATTGAGGTTATACATATTGCGGAAGAATACCCCATCGCCAAAAAAGAACATGGTGTTGATTTTTTATTAGACCATCGACATCTGTGGATTCGTTCAGAAAGACAGCGAGCAATTTTAAAAATACGTGCCCAAATCATACAATCTATACAGTTTTTTCTGGATTCAGATGGATTTAGCCTAGTCGACCCCCCTGTATTAACGCCTTCTTCTTGTGAAGGAACTACCAATTTGTTCCACACGAAATATTTTGATGAAGATGCGTACCTTACCCAAAGTGGCCAGTTATATATGGAAGCTGCTGCTATGGCGTTGGGACGAGTATATTCTTTTGGTCCTACTTTCCGTGCAGAAAAATCCAAAACACGCCGACATCTTATTGAGTTTTGGATGATTGAGCCCGAAATGGCTTTTGTGGATCATGAGGGGAACTTGGAAGTACAAGAGAAGCTGGTGACACATGTTGTGCAATCTGTGCTAGCAAATTGCAAGCTAGAATTAAAGGTACTAGGAAGAGATATCAGCAAGTTAGAAAATATCAAAGCTCCTTTCCCTCGCATTACGTATGATGAAGCAGTTGAGAGGCTACAAAAGGCAGGGGTAGATTTTACTTGGGGAGATGATTTTGGTGCTCCTCACGAAACATTATTGGCAGAACAGTTTGATCGTCCTGTTTTTATTACGGAATACCCAACTAATATCAAAGCATTTTATATGAAACCGAACCCAAATCGACCAGAAGTAGTACTGTGTGCAGATATGATTGCACCAGAAGGTTATGGAGAGATAATTGGCGGTAGTCAACGTATCGATGACCCTGAACTTTTGGAGGAGCGTTTCAAAGAACATGATCTTTCTGCACAAGATTATGCATGGTATTTGGATCTGAGAAAATATGGGTCTGTTCCACATTCCGGCTTTGGATTGGGATTAGAGAGAACAGTGGCCTGGATATGTGGATTGGAACATGTAAGGGAAACCATTCCTTTCCCACGTATGCTCAATCGCATGTATCCATAAATTGATTTTATCGACAAGGGGTTTGCAAATGAAGGGAAACAACGATAAGATGCGTACCACTTTGGTACAGCTTCTCCAAAAGGGTACGATAACGTTACCAGTTGCTTTGTTTACTCAATATAAACGCCTTGGTTTACGAGAGACAGAGGTTCTATTGTTAACACAGCTCCTTATTTTTCAAGAAAAAGAGAAAATCGCAGCACCGACTTTTCAAGAGCTTTCACAACGAATGAATCTAACCATACAAGAAATAGCAGATATGGTGGCTAAATTATCGAAAGATGGCTGGGTTGGCATTGGTTCAAGGGGAGAAAAAGGATATGATCTCTCCTTGATATATAAAAGACTTGTTTCTATGCTCGAAGAAGAGGATGAAGAGGTAGTACAAGTAGATTCAAACGAGCACTATCAAACCTTATTTCATTTGATAGAGCAGGAGTTTGGAAGACCTCTTTCTCCAAATGAATGTGAGCATATCATTAAATGGCTAGATGAAGATTTTTATCCTGAAGATTTGATTGAAGCAGCTCTCAGGGAAACTGTTTATTGTGATAAATTATCCATTCGGTATATGGATCGAATCTTAATGGAATGGGAAAGGCACCAAATTCATACTGTGGAACAAGCTATGGAGTTTTCAAAACGATTTAGACAACAGGAAGTTCCAGCTAAACCAAAACGTTCCACTTCTGAGTTTACTTTTTACAATTGGTTAGAAGGTTAACGCGATAAACCCTCCATAAAAAGTTTATGGAGGGTTTATCGCGTTATTCAAAAATATCTCCAAACCATTTAGCTGTAGGTTTCCATACATGGTAATGCCACCAGCGGAATGGAGGGGCAATGATATGAAGGTATACCCAACGAGATGGTATCCATATTAGGTGCAAACTTATCCACTTTAGAGGAATCCATATTAAGTTAACTGTAATCCACTTTAGTGGTATCCAGAGTACATAGTACACTGCTTGCCCAAGCATTCGAAAAATCCAAGAAATAGCTGTACTCGCCCAACGGGTAACTACAACGATTATTTCATACCATATCCAGCGTAGAATAGCGTAAATTCCGTGTTTCCAAAGCCACGTAACTGGAAAAATAATGAGGTAATATAAGATCGGATATAAAATGTGTTTCCAAAGCCAAACAAATAAATATCGCCATATAAACATGGCAATGGGAGATATCACGTAGTTCCATAACCAATTCATTGGCAACCAAATGACATAATACAAAGGATAGCCAATGATATATTTTATTAGGAATGTAAGAACTGGTTCCAGTATGTTCACCCATAGCCATTGACTAGGGATAGATAGAAGGTAAATCCATATCCATTCCAAGATTTTATAAATCAAATAAAATGGAAAATAAATCACAAATACTATGCCTCGTACGAGAGCTTTCAGCCCTTTCCCTATTTCCTCCATGCGTTCCTCCTTTGATGACTATTTATTGCTTTTTGGATTTTTGTGAAAAAAATATGCGGAAGTATTTAACTATGATAATAGAAAAAAGTTCATCCGAACAGGTAATTTAAAGGGATAAATGTAATAAATAGGATTTTATCCTCTTGTAGATATTTTTAATTGGGATTATTTCGAGTTGAAAGGTAGATGTTCTATTTACTTGTGAATTGCTGTTGTTTGTCTAAGTAATTAGATTAACGAAAAATATTATTCTGTTACTATTTGTTATTTAATATTATTCTGTCAAATTGTAAAATAGGAATGAATATGGATTAAGGAGGTACGGTTTCGTTTTGAATACCACACTGTTTTTTGTAAGGTCAGGAGAAACTGAATGGAATATAAAACAACAAATGCAAGGAAGGAAAGATTCACCGCTCACATCTGTTGGGATAGAGCAGGCGAAAACGCTGGCACAGCGTCTAGAACATATTCATTTTCATGGTATTTACTCAAGTGAGAGTAAAAGAGCTTGTGATGCCGCTTCTTATATATTACATAATCGTAAAATCAAGTTAAAACGAACAAATGATTTAATGGAAATGTCATTTGGTGATTGGGAAGGTCGTACCTTAAGTGATATACAACTTAATTACCCAGATGAATATCATTTATTTTGGAAAAAACCAAATGAGTATGAAGCAAAAGAAAGTAAGGGAGAAACTTTTATAGATGTGCAAGAAAGAGTGATCCCGTTTGTTCAAATTGTTGTAGAAAGACACGTAGGAGAAACTATTTTGCTTGTAACGGATACATGTGTAATTAAAACACTTTTCAATTTTTATTCAGGTGGAGACCTTTCGACATTGTGGGATAGTCCTAATTATGATAATACTAGTTCTTTCATTTTAGAATTTACTCCAAATGAAGTACATCTATCTTTTGAAGGAGAGCGATTAGGATAAGACAAAGAAAAGCAGTTGGAGCAATAGTTACCCAAAATAACGATGTGTTACTGGTTCATAAAGTAAGGTTGATGGATAGGATAAAAGGTTCAAAGGAAATAAAAGGGTATTGGGATTTTCCAAAAGGGGGAGCTTTGGAACAAGAACTCACATTAGAAGAATCCCTACAAAGAGAATTGTCAGAGGAAATCGGTTCAACTGATTTTACGATTGCAAAACAATTCTTTACACCAATTACTTTTCGTTTTTCTAAGGAGACAGCAGAGTCAATTGGTTATCAAAGACAGGAAACTACTATGTTTCATGTGCTTTTTCATGGTGATCGAACTGACTTAAAACCATTAGATAAAGAAATATCAGAAATCAAGTTTTTACCATCAGAACTTATAGTAGTATTTTATTTTAGTGTTCATACATAGTTTTATAAAATGGAAATACAACAATAAGAAAAAGAGGGAAGGAGTCCATCACTTTAGGTGAGGGCTTTTTTCCTTTTTACTGACCAAGATGAGAGAGATTGATGGAAAAAATGCACCTATAAATCCATCATTGACTGGGGCTAATTATTACTCTAGGGGATGGTAAATTAACGCATATTTGTTCAGAAAAAGGATGGAATTGGATATTTATCATTGATTTCTAATTTATTATATGCAAACAAGTTTGCAATAAAAACTTAATTTCCGATATAAACCATACTACAATAAAAGCGTTTCCAATTATACTGTACAAAAAAATATAGAAAGTGCAGTGAGATTAGATAAGTCATCAGAGCTATCTCTTAGGAGGTGGCTTTTTTATTGCAAAAAACGTTTGATCTAGAGTTAACTCTAGGCTCTATACTGAAGCAGGAACTATGAGGTGAGTAGATGGGTTTTACCATTGATTAGATCGCAGAAAACATAGGTTTATCTATCCATACCTTGCGATATTATGAAAAAGAAGGCATTATGCCCATGTGAAATGAAACGAGAGTGGTAACCGTATTTATGAACCTGAAGATGTTGAAGTTCTTAAGTTTATTTGTTGTTTGAAGGAAACCGGTATGCGAGTAAAAGAAATTAAGAAATTTGTCTCTCTTCTTGTGATGGGAGACGAGCCAATGAGGATAGGGTAACCTTACTAATCAGGCAAAAGGAAAATGTTCAATCACAAGTAGATCAGTTACTATCTTACATTCAAATGTTAGATGGGAAAGTAGAGTTATATCAATCGATATTAGGAAGTAGTAGAAAAGAAAAACGAGTATAAGATAACCCTTATACTCGTTTTTTCCTATTTTGTTAGCTCGATTCCGTTTGGGTATTCAAGTTTTTTATTTGATTTTTTACTTTTGGAATCGGGATAACGTATTGATAATAGGGTACCTTTTCAAACAGTTTCAAGGAAAGGATACTGACTAGTAAATAAAAGAGAAACGTAAAGAAAATAGACGTTGGATTCCAAAAGAATTTTGGCATAAAAGTAGCGTAATAGATAAAGAGAGGATGCATTACATAGATCCCCATCGAGTACTCCCCGATAAAAGTTAACGTCTTATCTACAGCTTTCCACTGCCTGACTATTGGATATATCCCTATTAGTACTATGAAAAGAAGAGGGACACTGATCATATTTTCTAGCCGATATTCAGCAATTGTTTGGATACGGTAAAACGACCAAAGCCCATCCGCCATAACCAAGGAAGCAAGAACAAGATTTGTTTTCGGATGGGATTGTATCCAGTCTCGTATTGGTATCCAATACTGTGCGAGATATCCTCCTAAAATAAAATAATAGATCCAATTAAAGAGATATACTTTTTCCCAATGGAAATAGAGGGGCACTATTTTCAAGAAAATAAGTTGAACAAAGATCGAACTAACTAACATGATGTTCCATTGTTTTTTGCTATTTGACCATCTCTGAAAGAGGGGAAATACCAAATAAAATTGCAATATTAATGAAAAAAACCACAGATGATAGAATCCATTTCCAAGGTAGATCATGGAGTAAAAATAATCGATCGAAAATGTAAAATTACTATATCCGTTATAGAGTGCAGTAATGATTTGATAGAAAATGGTAAAGGCAACAAAAGGAATGATTACTTTACTCGTTCTTGATTTCCAGTAATGTTTCGCATCAAAACCTTTTTGTTTTTTGTGGTAGAACAACAGAAAACCACTAATCATAATAAACAAGTTAATTCCATAGCGACTGATCTGGTTGAAAAAGGAAGTGTACCATACATGGTGTTGATCGTGAATGTAATAATAGGAACCTGTTACATGGATGACTAGGATCATAAGGCAAGAGATGGCTCTGATCATATGAATCTCATAGAGGTAATTACTTTTCTGCAACAGACACACACCTTTTTACAATATTCACTTCTAACAAAAGGAAATAACAACTTCTTTTGTATGATTGAATGAGTTAGTTACGAACCTAACATATTATGAATAAATAGACAAATAGATTTGTAAAATCATTTCATCATGAAAAGGTGTGAAAATAGGAGTATAAAGAAGAAAATAGAGGATTTTTTGATTTTTATTTGGAATGTGAATATATTTTTAAAATCGAAATAAAGGGCAGAAGAGTGAAATTTAACCGAATTGAAATTAACCTCAAGAGAACATTCCATGTATACTTGTAAGTAAGTGTTCCAACTATGGACCAAGGAGTCCAAGTGAAGAGTCTCAAACAGTTCTTCCGAAGTACAACAAGGCAACTAGCTTGGCAGCTTGTGAAAAAACGAAAGCGGATTGTTTTCCTTCTACTAGTGTGCGTAATTGTCGATTCACTGCTCGACCTCGTGTACCCCTTTGCTATGCAGAAGTTGATCGATGGGGCTGGAGAAAAGCAGAATTATGGGAACATGACCATCATCTGGATTTTGATTTTCATGTTCTATGGTACGATCAATAAATTTTTTTTGACCATTGAGAAACAATGGAGAGAAGAACTTACTACAGATGTAGACATGGGTCTGCAAGGGTTTCTTTGGGAAAAGTTTCAGGATGTGTCTTTCCTCAAGATCTTTGCTCAAAAAGATCTTGAGGAGAAGACAAGCGGAAATTCTGATGAGTGTGAAACGAGAAACGAACACCAACTAGCTGGCAGTCTAGTAAGTTGGACCGACGAGGTCTCCCAATTTGTCTCTACTTTCTTCCCAGAACTGCTGACTAGCTTGCTCAGCTTCATCGCTTTGTGGTCGATGTGGAAGATGAACCCCTTGATTACCTGTATGTGTATTGCGGGTTTGGGGACGATGGGGCTGGTAGGATTTGTACTGAAAAAGTACACTCAGTTGAACAGACAGCTATTTCGATATCAGACCAAGCTTACAGGACAGACAGTAGAGTTTGTTCGACAGCTCCCTCTTTTTCAGCTATTTGGAGCTGGGAAGCGTGAAAAAGAGGCTTTTGACCGTGGTCGCATGGAATATCAGGTTCTCCGGGTTAAGACAATGTGGACAGCATTCAAGGGAATTACACTCGTTTCCAGTTTGTCAAACATGGTAATGAGTGGGATGGTTCTTCTCATTGGAATGTTCTATCTCCACATTCTGACGCTTGGTCAAGCGTTTCAATTCCTTTCTTACACCTCCATGTTCGAAATTGGGGTACAGTTTTTCTTTAGCAGTTTTGTCTCTGTATCGGAACTGACTCCCAGTTTGGAGCGTTGCGATGAGTTCCTTCATGAAGAAGAGATCGAAACTGTACCAAATGCGAAGCCTCTCGAAAGAGTAGAGACTATTGAGTTTGTGAATGTGACAGCTGCATATCCTGGTAGTAATAAGCCAGTGATTCGCAATGTCACCTTCACCATTCACTACGGTGAGAAGATTGCTCTCGTAGGTGAGTCGGGTAGTGGAAAGACTACCTTGATTTATCTGCTTGCTAGGCTAATCGAACCGATGTCAGGTGAAATTCGGATCAATGGTCTTTCGATCAAGGAATACTCCTTGGAGTCACTATGGGAGAAGTTTGCTTTTTGTCTCCAGGAAACAAGAATGCTCGACCGTTCGCTAGTCGATAATCTGAAAATTGCAGATCCTGATGCAACCGATGAAAAACTCCTTGAGACGCTTGCCTGTGCAGGTTTCAAGGTGAGGGACAGACGTTTCCTAGCGAAAACGGTTAGAGGCTCTGGCGGCGAGAAGCAACGCTTTAATGTTGCCCGAATGCTATTGAGGAAGTTTGCAGAGGTATTCATCTTCGATGAGTTTACGTCTGCACTTGATCCAATTATCGAAAGTCAGGTGAGGAAGAATCTCAAGAAACGACTCAAGGGAAAGACACAGATCATCATCGCTCACCGTTACTCCACGATTCGAGATGTGGATCGTGTGATTGTGATGGCCGATGGAGAGATTGTGCAGATCGGCACCCTTCCAGAACTTCTCAAGCAAAGGAAGGGGTTGTTCTACAAGCTCTGGAAAGAGCAAATGGGAAGGCTTACCGTGATCCAGATCATTCTTACTTCATTGGCACGGAAGCTGTTCCTGAATAAATGAACAGGTAAATAGGCTTGATTAGAACACTGTTCGGATCGCCGTAACCTGTTTCCGCCCCCGCTGGTGTTAATCAGTGGGGGCGAACACATTTATCACAAAGGAAAAAAGCGATTCAAATATGAATCGCTTGATAAGATGAAACCTATTTAGTCGACAATAACATCGACATTTGTGCCAAATACAAAACGCAGAGTATGTTTACCAGCTTTGTAATAGACTTCAGTTCCATCTTCATAATGTTTCACTTTATTTGGTTTTCCTAGTGCTTGTCTCACTTCTTTTTCTGTAATGTTTTGAAATTTTCTATCCAAACTATCAACAGAGGTTACTTTATTTGCTTTTAGTTCAAACTGTATTTTTCTTTTTACATAAAACAATGTGTTTGCATCAGATTCTTCAGGTTTACCCCATTTTTTTACGATTGCGCTTCGAGTAGAGCCAAGGCCAAAGGATTCACTATTGATAACTTTTCCTTCCGTAGCTAATTGCTTTGTTTGTTTAATTAATTTTTGATGGTTCTGTTGTTGTGTATTTTGTTGGTGGGTGGATGTGATAGGGGATGCATAGGCATAGCTGATTTGAGATATGCCAGCTAATAGAGTTCCAACTGTGAAAGTAGTGGCAACAATAGTTTTAATTGATTTGTTCATGATATGAAAACCTCCAAAGAAGTGAATAGGCTTGATACAATACTTATTATAAAGATGTGAGAAAATAGAAAAAGGGTAAAAATAGGAGAGCAATTTTCCGCTTTTTTGAAAAGAAAATGTTTATTGTTCAAACTATTTTTCCATCCAATAATCAGTGTTATGTAACCTTTGACATTTCACGAATAAGAGTAATAGGTTACTTCATTTTATTCATAATATTTAAACTATTATCCGCCGATTGCTTGGCTACCGCGTCAGAAAGGTTTCTAGGTGAACTTAGGGAAGGTTAACCCTAAGAGTTGAATTCGGCCTTAAAGACCTTGTTGTAAGCAGAAGAATGATTTTAATATTTTGATTTACCGAAACGCTGGAATCGAGATGGGATTTAAATTGGAAACATTTAAAATGGATAAATAAAGATCTATCTTTCACTTTGTGTGCATGCAAAAAATAGCATTCGAAAGTAGAGGTATAATGCATCTAGATGAAATAAAATTTGAGAAGTTTGGAGGAAGAAAATGATTCGCTATCTAAGCATCTTTGTCCTATTCATCATAGGATTTGGAATTTGTGAGTACTATGGTGTTATCTGGCATAACTCTATTTTTACGGTAGGTTATGAAGTGAAAGGATTGGATGTATCTCATCATCAAGGAAAGATTGATTGGAAGCAGGTAAAGGAGGTGGGGAAATATAATTTTGTCTTTATAAAAGCAACAGAAGGCAAGGATTATGTAGACGATCGATTTATTTATAACTGGAAAGAAGCTAAAAAGCAAAAGATTCTAACTGGTGCCTATCATTTTTTTTCGATGCAGAGCAGTGGAACGGAGCAAGCAACTCATTTCAAGAATATTGTGCCTGCCCAGTCGAATAGTTTGCCTCCAGTGATTGATGTAGAGATAGCTCTCTATCATGACAAAAAGAAAGTAAGAGAAAATTTGCAGGCAATGCTTAAGGAATTGGAAAAAACATATCATAAAAAGCCAATTGTTTATGTAACATATGCAACCTATCATACATACATGGAACATTACTTTGAAGATTATCACATATGGATTCGAGACATTTGGAAATATCCCTCGATAGATAAGGGTAAATGGATACTATGGCAATATCACAATCGAGGGCATGTCGATGGTATAGCAAGTTTTGTAGATATAAATGTATACAATGGTGAACTCACAGAATTACAGCATTTAAAGTGATTACATAAAGATTTCCCATAATCCCATACCAAGAAGTAACATTCCTGCTATAGAGCTGGCAAATTTACTAAGCCAAGAATACGATAAACGAAATCCCATATGAACTCCGATCATCATCGTACAAAAGGACATACATCCTACTGCTAATCCAGACCACAAAGGGGATACACCAGTGATTCCTCCGCCAATTCCAACTCCAAAGCAATTTAAGGAAAGAGCGAAGCCTAATAGGAAAGATTCTGTTGATGAGATGACTTTGTTATTATCTGTATCTGCTCTTTCTGGATTATCTAAAATTTGTTGAAGATAGTTCCCTTGTTCTGTTTTTTGATGGGATTTCATGATCCGTTGCCAGTCGTTCCATATTGTCCATGCTCCTAAAGCAAAAAGGATTGTTCCACCTCCTATATGTGCTATATTCGGATCAATATAAGCACCAATCAAACTTCCGACCGTTACCGAAAAATAAGTAATCATCGCCCCGATCATGGCGATGATTATATTAGATTTTATGGGAATCTTAGTAGCTTGCACACCATAAGCAACACCGACACCAAGGTTATCTAAATTTGCAGCAACTCCAATCAACATAATGGTTAACCATTGCATATCCAACACCTCCTGGGTTTCTGGACATTTGTATCAGGATATGCAATGGTTAATAAAAGTTGAAAGGCAAAATATGGTACAGTTTGTTCTTCGTTATGCTTGTCATTCATATAATGTGTCATCAAATAAAAATGGATGGATGAGCTATGCTGTTTGTACAATTTATTTTTGGTTTATTGATCAAAACGTTTGGACTAGCTCTAATTATTCGCTCCCATTTGGGTACTGGTGCATGGGAAGCATTTTATATTGGCTTGTCGAAAAATACGGGACTATCCATCGGTTTTTGGATTATTATGGTTGGATTTCTACTTATCTGGTGTAATGCATGGTTATGGAGACGAAAACCGACCTACTCTTCTTTTGTTACCATTGCTATTGTAGGTTTATTTATTGATTGGTGGTTAGGTTGGTTAGAAATAGCACCCTATAGTCTTCTTTCACAAATGGCAATGTTTTGGATTGGTTTATTCATAGCTGCAATGGGAGCATCTCTTTACTTACTATCTAATTTTTCACCAACACCTATTGATCAGTTGATGTTAGCATTGTCTCATCGATTTCAAATTTCCCTTATGTCTGCTAAAACAATCGGTGAACTCTTTGCCCTAGTATTTGCCCTTGTTTTTCATGGATCAATTGGACTGGGAACGGTTATATTCACCCTTCTCTTTGGTCCGCTTATTCAATTTTTTATGACCGGATGGAAAAAAGTAAGCAATAACCGTGCAGGGTGAATATAAAACCCGTGTTTTATTAAAAAAATTACAAATTATAAACTCTGAAAAATAGTATATAATAATTATGCTTGTATTTTTTGTGAGGAGGCAGTATTAATGCTGAAGATTGGTATCATATTAGGGAGTACAAGACCAGGTAGAGTAAGTCCACAAGTTGGGAACTGGATAAAGGAAATCGCGGATAAGCGTGGAGATGCAAGTTATGAAATCGTAGATATAGCGGATTATAAATTACCCTTTTTTGGTGAGCCTGGAGGCGAAAAGCAGACAGAAGCATGGACCAATAAATTGGATAGTTTGGATGGCTTTGTATTTGTGACTCCTGAATACAATCACAGCATAACTGGTGCATTAAAAAATGCATTGGATTTAGCCCGTGACGAATGGAATAACAAGGCAGCAGGGATAGTTAGTTATGGATCAACTGGAGGTGCTCGAGCAGCGGAGCATTTAAGAGGGATACTTGGTGAATTATTCGTAGCAGATGTAAAAACGCACCCAACTCTATCTCTATTTACCGACTTTGAAAATTTTAGTGTCTTTACACCAGCTGAACTTCATTTGACCAATATCTCTCTGATGCTGGATCAAGTAGTTGCTTGGAGCGGTGCATTAAAAACGCTTCGTTCATGATATATCAGAGGTCGTGGTATCAATCACGATCTCTTTCTTTTGTTGAAAGGAATACTCTGTTAAATGAGGGTAAACCCTTATTAATTAAGGAAAGACAGATGCTATCCTTAATTAATAAGGGTTTTTACTTTTTCTTGCTTTTGATAGTAATGAATCAGAAATTCTTGAAATTTATGTGCGGATTTAGATAAATATCGATCTTTCATCCAGACAAGTTGGAAGGTGCGTTTACATACAGGTTCCTCAATAGGTAATAAGATGATTTCAGGATGGGTAACGGCTTGAGTTAAGAAAGCAACACCAATTTCTTTTTGTACAAAGCTGCTAACTGCTGATAATTCTTCCACTTCGCAAACAGTTTGCGGTGTGAATTCGGCTTCCTTACAATAATTGTCCGTGATTTGTCGAAAGTGGTTTCTGGTAGGTAAGCTAATAAAGTCTTCTTCTGCAAATTCAGCGAGACGAACACGTGACCGATTTGCAAGTTTGTGAGATTTGGGGACTCCCAGAAATATTTCTTCCGTAACAAAAGGGTAGCAAATTAAAGCATTGTTATCTATTGGCAGAGATGTGATGTAAAAATCAATGTCTCCATTTTGCAAAAATGTTTGGTTTTGTATTTCGGAGTATGTTTGTTTAATTAGTAGTTTATTATCTGGAAACATGGTTAAAAAAGATCGGACTAACTCTGCATCACATTGGTGATCGGTAGAAGCTAATATCACTCGTCCTTGAATTAGATTGGCTTGATCTGCTATTTGTTGTTTTCCTTCCTCAAGTGCTGTTAATGCAATTTCCACTTGTTTTAAAAAGATTTGTCCATATTCATTTAGGCGAATTTGACGTTTTTGTCGGTCGAATAAAGGGACTCCTAAATCATTTTCTAATCTAGCGATTGTTTTGCTTAGGGCGGGTTGAGCAATACGGAGTTCTTCTGCTGCGCGTGTAAGATGACCAAGTTGTGCAACTTTGCGAAAATATTGAAGCTGTAGCAGCTCCATAGTGTTCACCTCATTCATATACCAAATGGAATGTATCTATATATAAATATATATTTTAATTTATTCTTTTTTCATTGTACCATATAAACAATCAACAAGTTGTATAAACAGGAGCGAAATAAAATGAAAAAGTATGTTTCATTTTAGGATTCATTCAAACAATATTATTAAGAATATTATAAAAATAATAAGGGTGGTTAGAATGAAAAATTTATCTATTTATTTATTGGCAATCGGCACCTTTTTAACAGGTACTTCAGAAATGATTGTAGCTGGAATTGTAAATATTATCGCAAAAGATCTTCATATAACCGTTGCCTTAGCAGGTCAGTTGGTAACAGCATTCTCGCTTGCTTTTGCGGTAGGTACACCCATAATCGTCACGATCACTTCACGTATGGAAAGAAAAAAAGTATTGCTAGGTTCACTTGGTTTATTTTTAGTTGGTAACCTGATATCTAGTTTTCCTCTTCCTTATTTTATTTTGTTGGCAGCAAGGTTGATTCTGGGAGCAAGTGCAGGTGTATTCATCGTTGTAGCAATGAGTGTGGCCAGTAAATTGGTCTCAGCAGACAAAATCGGAAATGCGATAAGCACTGTTTCTCTTGGATTTGGAACAGCTTTAGTGTTAGGTGTACCAGCAGGAGTAGCCTTAGCAGGGTGGCTGGGTTGGAAGTCGATCTTTATTCTGTTGGCAGTTTTTAGTCTCCTTATTATGATTCCATTGACAAAATTGATACCTTCTCTAGAAGGAGATGAGCCTATTTCTATTCGACAACAACTGTCTATCTTGAAAAATGGCAAGATTTTCAATGGATTACTCATTTTCTTCTTTTTGATCGCTGGTTATGGTTCAAGCTATACGTATTTAACCCCTTTTTTACAAGAAAATCTTCATCTTGATATGAATACGATTAGTTTGAGCATGTTGGTTTTTGGGATCTTTTCTATCATAGGAACTCGATTTGGTGGGTATGGCTCAGATAAATGGGGAACATCGGTAACTATTATCTACAGTGTCTTATTTCATGCTGTTTTCTTAATTACTTTACCTCTCTTTACGGATTCTTTATATGTAACCTTAATTTTAGCAGCATTGTGGGTTGGTGTTTCCAATATAACGATTCCTTCTTTGCAAACGTATTTTATCCAGCAGTCTCCACAGTCCTCGGAACTCGCATTGAGTGCAAGTTCTTCTATGGCGCAATTAGGACTAGCTACAGGTGCTGGAGCAGGAGGTTTGTTAGTAAACGCTTTTGGCACAGTTTCTTATAATCCTTGGTTTAGTGCCCTTGCTGTCATATTGGCTTTCATAGTAGCAATATATATGTTTTCTTCCCAATCAAGAGTAGTATCGCAATAAGTTAAGAAAAAGAGCATCAACTAGAAATAGTTGGATGCTCTTTTTCTATTAGAAATGCGCAAATTTAGTGGTTTCGTTATAATTTCAATATCAGGAAAAGTAAAAATAGGGGGAATAGAATGGGTATTAATATTTTTTCATCAGATTTCAAAGTGAAATCACATCTAGCCTATGCGAAGATGAGAAAAGAACAACCGATTTATCCAATTACACTACCAGGTGGACTTCGAGGTTGGTTAGTAACCAAATATAGACATGCACAAGAGATAATGAATGATCCTCATTTTATAAAAGATCCGCATATCTTTCCTGAACAAAATAATTATCAATTTTTTCCTGATGACTATCGAGAATTTTTTATGAGTCATTTATTGAACACTGATTTGCCGGATCATACCCAGTTGCGTAGATTTGTTCAACCTACTTTTACTCCACAAGCTATCAATCGACAAAAACAAATGATTGAAGAGCTTGCCACTAAACTAATTGATGACATAGAGAAACAAGGCAAAGAATTTTGTTTGATTAAAGATTTTGCATTTCCTCTGCCATTTCTTGTTATAGCCCAAATGTTAGGTATCCCGAGTAAGGATATGCGGGATTTTCAAAAATGGTCCAATATCATGATAGAGGCCATCAATGATCCAGCAGCTATGAAAGCAGGAGAACCCTATTATAAGCTCTTCTTTTCTTATCTGAAAAAATTAGTAGCGATCAAAACAGCCACACCTGAAGAAGATCTTATATCAGCATGGATTCAAGCTAGAGACGAAGGAGAAAAATTATCTCAAGATCAGTTATTCGGGATGATCCTTTTACTCATTTTAGCTGGTCATGAAACGACTGTTAATCTAATTGGGAATAGTATACTTGCTTTGATGCAATACCGAGAACAATGGGATGAACTAATACAAGATAATAAGTTGATTCCTTCTGCTATGGAAGAAGTGCTTCGCTTTTATAGTCCGATTGAGATAGCTACTGCACGATGGGCTAAAGAAGATATAGAATTTGAAGGACAACAGATTCGCCAAGGAGATACGGTCTTTATCGTATTAGCCTCTATAAACCGAGACGAAGAATTGGTATCTGATGGAAATATTTTTAATATCCATCGAAAACCGGTAAAACATATGGCTTTTGGACACGGGATTCATTATTGTCTTGGTGCACCGCTTGCTCGATTAGAGGGAGAAATCGCCCTAAAAGTATTAGTAAACCGTATGCCAAACTTGTCATTGACAAT
Source organism: Shimazuella sp. NTD250 (assembly GCF_059510375.1). NCBI lineage: Bacteria > Bacillati > Bacillota > Bacilli > Caryophanales > Thermoactinomycetaceae > Shimazuella > Shimazuella sp. NTD250. The sequence goes on from NZ_JCAJZS010000003.1 coordinate 511,812, forward strand.
TACAGAAGAACAACTCTCCTATCGTCCGGGGTTTTTATTAAGAGGATTAGTAGGATTACCGGTTCGCTATTAATAAAACTCTTTTTCTTCAGTCTGAATAACCCAACTACGTTCCATAGTTGGGTTATTGTTTTTTAACGCAATGTTTGGACAACCTTTTCTAAATGTAACTTTCTCGAGGCTTTGAAATATACTACTGCATTGGAAGGGACTCTATTTTTTATATGTGTAATCATTGGTGCGTGACGATAGTATGAGAATACTTTATTTGGATTCATGCCATTACGGATAGCACTCAACGCTATTTTTCTTCCTAATATTCCAATCGTAATCAATTGATCAATATTTAATTTTGCGACATACTGACCAATGGAGGCATGAGATTTGTCAGAAATATTCCCGAGCTCCAGCATGTCACCCAGTACAGCAATTTTTGGTCGCTTATATGAGATTTGCTGTAATACATTTAATCCAGCTTTCATAGCAGTTGGATTTGCGTTCCAGGCATCATTGATAAGCGTACGACCTTTTTTGGAAGATAGTACTTGTAATCTCATCTTTGGTGTTCGAAAACGTGCCAACCCACGTTGGATATTGGTTAAAGATATCCCCATGCTTGTAGCAACACCAATTGCAGCTAACGCATTATAGACATTATGTTTTCCATAAGTAGGGATGAAGATGTTTGCTTTTTTGGATTGAATGATCACATCAAATTGAATCCCTTTTGCAGAGTATTTGATGTTTTCTCCTCGAATATAAACATTATCACTCAGGCCGAATGTTCGTATTTTTGCTTTCGTTCGTTTTAGATCGAGACGTTTGGAACGTTCATCATCTGCATTGATGTATAAAACCCCACCAGAACGCACACCTTCCACTAACTCTTGTTTTGCTTTTACCACACGATTGAGCCCACCTAAACTGCCAGCATGGGCTTCGCCCACATTGGTGACAACTCCAATATGCGGTTTTACGATATTACACTGCCGCCGAATATTATTTAAACTTTTCATACCAATTTCAAGTAAAAGTAAGTTGTGTTGATCATTTAGGCGAATAAGGTAATTTGGTAAAAAGGAAAATGTATTAACGTTCCTATTATACCAATAAATAATAACACTAAATTTTCGGATAAACAACCAGGGTAAACTGGTCATTTCGTTGATGTTCTTCTTTTTTATATGTACATTTTTCGAGTACACTTTTTAATAAAGAGTTTTTTTGTGCTGGATCATCTAACTGATCGTAAATCTCTAAAACGTGTTTCACTCGAGGGATGATATCTTCTTTTGCTTTTAGTCGTTCTTTTTCTTTCGATAGTTCATTCGTGGTCTTTAGTATCGTCGAATGTACTTCAATGATTCGATTAGCAACATGTTGTGATCGTTCTAGATAGGTATCCTCATCATAAATCCCACGCTCTAATAGATCATGTAATCGACCTTTTTGGGATTCCAAGTTCTTTAATTCTTGATTCAAATTATTTAGTGTCGTTTCTTTTAGTTCCAAAATAGAACTTTCGTTATGTGGCTGGTCGGATGAATTCCATTTTAACTCGTATTGTTCTAACCACTGATGAAGTACTGAAATTACCCTATCCTCCACATGAGAAAAACGTGTACTTCTGTTTTTGCATTGCTTCCTCTTATAACAATAGATGTGGGGGGGCTGCTTCGAAAATGTTTTTAATGTCATCGATGATCCACAGTTTTCACATTCAATCAGTCCAGCCAATGGATTTGCAATCTTATTCGAAGACTTGTGGGGAACATGACTCCTATTCTTTAGGATATTCTGTGTTTTTTTGTACATTTCCATTGAAATGATGGGTTCATGTTTACCTTCTACATCAATCCAGTCTTCTTGTGGTCTTTTAACAGAGCCTAGTTTGTTATTCTTTGTTTGAGAAGATTGTGTTTTTTTCCATTGTATCCGGCCAGCATATGCAGCATTTTTTAAGATGTTTCTCACCAAGTATCCATTCCATAACTTATCTTCATAAGTTCGTATTCCCTGGGCATTCAATACATCAGCAATTCTACTTGATCCCAGTCGCTCATTAGGATCATCATTTGTATATAATTCAAAAATCATTTTCACAATTGGAGCTGTTTCTTCATTTGGAACTAAATAACGACTATTCGTATCTTCTTTCACTTTGTAACCATAAGGTGGACGAGTTGCAATAAAGTTTCCTTCCTCAGCTGATCGGATACGTCCACCTTGTAGACGACGAGTAATAATTTTTAATTCCTTTCGAGCCATAAAAGCTTCGAATTCCGAGTATTCTTCATCCCATTCATCATGAAGATCATAGCTTTTACGTGGTGTAATTATCTTTGTATTGGAATTTCGAAACGTTTCTAAGATTAGACCTTGTTCCTTCATGTTTCCACGCCCTAGACGGTCCATGTCCATAACCAGAACAGCTTCATATTTTTCCGCTTCAATTTCTTTTAGCAATTCCATCATCTCTGGGCGATGGAGGAGGCTTTCTCCTGATGCGATTTCCTGTCTGATTTTAACGATATTTAGATTTTGCTGTTCCGCTACTTGCAGTAATGCCTTTTTATGTTTTGCGAGGGTTTCTCCTTCTCCTCGTGCTTCTGCTTCAATATCACTTCTCGATTTCCGGAGGTAAATAGCTACTCTTTCCATTAAGAAAATTCACACCTTTTGAATGATAAATAATGAGATTGTCCTCAGGATGGGATTGCATACGATTTACAGAGGTGATCCATATGCAAGATCATCAATATAGCCAAGTATATCAGATAGGAGGTACAACGATATATGTTGTTGCCCCGCAAATTACGGATGAAGAGAGAATAAAAAGATTAGAAGAAATAAAGAAACAAATATGGTTATTATGGATGAATATGATATCAGAAAAATAAAAGCGATCTTGTTTATTAATATCACTATAAAAGGATTTTCTCATTCATTCAAGTTGGTACAAACTGAATATAAAGACAGCAAAAGGGAGATGGTTAAATCACTGTTACTGGTTCAATTACTCTAACTTCCCATATTGAAATAGATATTATCACGATTAGGAAGCAGAGAAGACCGCATAGAAGGTTACCGACAAGATCCAAGGGAAGGGGAAGGACGGCAAGTGATCCCCCGGCACAGTGGCGCTAGGTGTTCGTAGTAATATTAGCGGATACTGAGCGTCCGTCGTGTTTTAATCAAAATAAGAGTTGTTATTGTTTATAGAGGTGCATGGATGAAAGAGTGGGCAAGGTTATTTTATAAAGGGAAAGCATGGCGCAACAGTTGTTATGCTTATTTTGTTTCAATATCGTTGATAGATCATGTTTCAATATAAATTAGGTGCTGGGTGGTGAACGAATGCTCACCACCCAGCGTATGTCAGAGAGGGATTCGAGTTTTATTTCTCATTCCCCTGAGTGTTGTCCTCGGAAGTACCGCTGGAGTGCCCCTCCTCGTTGTCCCTTTCATGGGACAACTTAGACGGATGTACCCGTCCGATGGAGATGGCACCAAGACCCTTGGTCTCTTCCTCTGACATTTGTGGTCTCCTTTCTGTTCGGTAACAGACCACATGTTGATAATAAAGAAAAGAATGTATATATACAAGTTAATATATTGTAAAAGTTTAGATTGGAACGATAGGAATACTTGAAGATAATGAACTTGATATCCTATACATTTCTCCAGAGGGCATGAAAAGAGTATTCCGAGAACATACAAAGCAGTTTTTTCATCCATGTTATGATGCTGATAAAAAATTTTATATTTACAACAAACCTCATCGAGCGGAAGACAACAATAGTCACACTCCTGAGTAGTTTGAAGCGCTGGAAAAATCGCTTCAAACAGATGCCAAAACCATTTGGATCGGTTACAAAAAGCTCCTGTGAATGCCGATACTCCAGGAATCATCAAGACAATTAATCGATTGAATGAAATTCGCGCTTTAGGTGCGGAGCAGTGGAAATTCTAAACTGGTTTATATTACAAACATGGGTGTTGTACATAGAAATAACTTTAGTAATCAGGACTGGCATATACTTCTATCAACAACTCTAGTAAAAACAACCTTTGTGTGTTTTTACTAGAGTTGTTGTTTTTATGTATGGATCTTTTCGAGGAAGTTGACCTAACCGAAAACCCTAGAAGTATTTATCACATAATAATCTTTACTAATTTTGTTATCTTGCTATTACATTCTAAAAGCCTTATTTTTTCTTATTTATGGGGTTATAGTGTTAGTTATCAAGAATATTGCTAAATAGGAGATGATAAAAATGGTCCAAGATATAAAAACACGTGTCAAAAGCTTAAATTGGGATTCAATTCAAAACGAATTAGATGATCAAGGATTTGCAAAGCTTTCAGCGATTTTAACAAAAGAGGAATGCGACTCCATCATGGAACTTTATAGTGTGGAAGAGTCATACAGAGCGACAATCAATATGACGAGATATCGCTTTGGGAATGGGGAGTACAAATATTTTTCCTATCCATTACCTGACATCATTCAAAGTTTAAGAGAGTCCTTTTATCCAGAGTTGGCCAAAACAGCAAATCGATGGTTGGGTTATTTAAAGAAATCAGAACAGTTTCCGGATCATCTTCAAGATTTTTTGAAAACATGTGAAGAATATGAACAAACCAGACCGACACCCTTAATTTTAAAATATGAAACAGGTGGGTTTAATTGTTTGCACCAAGATTTATATGGAGAGGTGTTTTTCCCATTTCAAGTAGTATTTGTAATAAATCAACGAGATAAAGACTATACGGGTGGTGAGTCTTTATTAGTGGAACAAATTCCTCGTGCTCAGAGCAGGGGACATGTGATTACTTTAGAACAAGGCAGTGCGCTTATCTTTCCTACTAACCATAGACCTGCTCTTGGCAAAAAAGGATATTACAAAAATAAGGTTCGTCATGGAGTAAGTACAGTTATTTCTGGAGAACGATATGGTCTTGGAATCATTTTTCATGATTCCAAGTAGGTATTAAATTTCAATATCTTGCTATTTTATTCCTAGAATCATCCATTTTGAATTTATAGAGGATATACTGTAAGGAGAGGTGAAGTAAGTGCCGGACAGTACTAATAATAAATACCAAGAGAGTCTTGATTATGGAATTTCGAATGACGCGAAAATCATGACAGACGATAAGTGGCAAGCAATTATAGATAATGATGCATCGTACAATGATCAATTTTTCTATGCTGTAAAAACCACGGGGATTTTCTGTAAACCATCTTGCAAATCCCGTGTTCCAAAAAAAGAAAATGTATGTATTTTTCAAAGCGCAGAACAAGCTCTCCATGCAAATTTTCGCCCTTGTAAACGTTGCAAGCCTACTAATGAGAAATTGCCTGATAGTGAGTGGGTTGCTCTTATCACTGAATACATTGATAAAAATTTTACAGAAAAATTAACTCTAGAAACGTTAGCATATATTGCTCACGGGAGCCCCTATCATTTGCATCGAACGTTTAAAAAAATTAAAGGCATCACACCAGTTGAATATATCCGACAGGTTAGATTAAACGCTGCTAAAGAGTATTTGGTTCACACAAATAAAGCGATTGGGGATATCGCCATATGTGTAGGTATGCCTAACACGCCCTATTTTATTACTTTATTTAAAAAGAAAACCGGACATCCACCAGCGCAATTTCGTCAAATGAGTAAAATGGAGGAAATGTAAAATGGAATCAAAGAATAAACCAACCCTTTATTGGTCTTTGCTAAAGTTTAAGGATTTGAATTTTTATATTGCATCAACATCTAAGGGACTTGTGTTTGTTGGTTCACAGAACAAACCATTCGAGGAATTGTCTGAATGGGCTAAGAAACACTTTACGGGAAGTCCTCTTGTTGAAGATGGTGAAAAGCTTGAACCCTATGCAGATGAAATTACCCAGTATCTAAAAGGAAAACGGAAAACCTTCACTGTTCCATTTAATTACAATGGGACAGCATTCCAGCTTGCAGTTTGGAATGCACTTTGTGAAATTCCGTACGGACAGACTAAGTCTTATTCAGACATTGCAAATTATATAAATAAACCAGCAGCTGTTCGAGCTGTAGGTGCGGCGATTGGGGCTAATCCAGTATTAATTACTGTTCCCTGTCATCGTGTAGTAGGAAAGAATGGATCATTAACCGGCTATCGTGGTGGATTAGAAATGAAGACACTGCTTTTGGATTTGGAAAGACAAGCATTATCCAACAAGGAGTGATTATTGCCTTACAATGAATGGAAAGGAGGTTCCGTCATGAAAAGTGAATTGTTCTATAAAAACCCAAAAACCATTCTTAATAAAGGTACAGGCTTTCTTTCTGGGTATACTCATTCACTAAATCCTTATACAGGTTGTTCGTTTGGGTGTTCATATTGTTATGTACGCCAAATGCCTGTATCCCTCTTTCGAGAAGGGGAATGGGGAAATTGGGTTGATGTTAAAAACGGAGCTGCGAATTTATTAAGCAAGGAGCTTCATCGCGCCAAAGCCAAAGGGAAAGTAACCATATTTATGTCATCAAGTACAGACCCATATCAACCCATAGAGCATAAAGAAAAAGTGACGCGATCTTTACTAGAGGTTATGATAGAAGATCCCCCTGACTTTTTATTAGTACAGACAAGAAGCCCACTTGTAAGTCGAGATATCGATTTGCTGCAGCATTTAAAAGATAAAGTCCGGGTAAGTATGACGATTGAAACGGATTCGGAAACGATGCGTAAACATTTTACTCCAAAGGCACCTCCTATTCAGGCACGCTTTAAGACATTGGTAAAATTAGTGGATGCGAAAATACCGACCCAAGTGGCGATAGCACCCATATTACCGAGTGGGGACTATTTTCCTGAGAAATTGAAGACATTCGTCGATCGGATATGTATTGACGACTACTTTATGGGCGATGGCAGTGGAGGAAAACGCACAAAAAAACTTGGAATTGAAAAAAAATATGCACAACTTGGTTTAGAAGAATGGTATGGGCCGCAAGCTATTAGAAAAGTATATAAGAGATTTATAGGTGTCTTTCCGGAAAATCAGATTTATGTGAGCCAGACAGGGTTTGAGCCGTAAATATTACAGGATGTGATTACATGTGTAAAAAAAATGCGGAAGGTGCTGAAAATGGAAATGAAAAAAAGACATTTACACTGCTAGGTCCCGATATGCGTCCATATCAAAGTAATACACCAGGTATTTTTGGTGGGTATCGACGGGGGAAATTATATGGTAAATTAGATTGTCCTTCAACACTTCGAACTATAGCAAAAGGTGGATACGTGAAACATCGCGTGTTTTTTGCCGATGAACAGGCGGCTATATCAGCAGGTTTCAGGCCATGTGCAGTTTGCATGCCTGAAAAATATGCACAATGGAAGAAAGAGAAAAGAAAAAGATAAGAGAAATAATGAAATTGTATAAAACACGTGACAAAAAGTTCAGGTTTTTGTAAATAGAATCGCAATGATACACTAACGTACACATTTCATATGCCAACTTGTATCAATTTCATTGCCCTCTTTTTACTTTCTTATCCTCGTTTCATACTGCGGATGAGATTTTTTGTTTCTTTATCCACACGATTAGATTCCGTAATTTTTTGCAAGGCTTTATTATATGTAAAATCATCAAATGTGTTGTTTCTCAAATATTCCATTGTCGAATCGGGAAACTTCACATAACTGATGGAGACAGCCCATGCAACCGCCATTTTTGCATAAAACCCTTCATTCTTTACACAATCCAGGAGATTCAGCACTCTGTCGATGTATTCAGTCTCGATATAAAAGACCAGGAGCATAACCACTCCAAATCGTATCTCATATTCTTTCTTTGAAGATAGATAGGGCTGTAAAAACTCCCATACACACTCTTTATTTTCCTTTGTAAATTTTAGACCTGTACAAAAGCTATCACATACCGACCAATTATCAATTTTTGGCACGAACGAAGCCACATAAGACAGGAGTTCTTCAATATCCGTCTTAACATAGCCAATGACCATACCTTGCAGCATGATTTCCTCAAAATATTCATCTTTTGCAGTTTCAAGGTAAGTTCGCCAGTCCCCCTTTGCAATTTTTTTTGCTATTTTACGAAGCTCTGGCAGCCGAACACCTAATACATTGTTAATAGTAGGTATAAGTGCGGCCGAAAATTTCTGATAGTCTGTATCAATGAGTTCAAAGATTTGTTTTCTAATTGGATTTTCCATTGTTACACTCCTGTTAGCTTGAATTCGGTAACTTTATGAGCTAAGCTTTGTTGTTATTCTAACAGTTATACTATAACTGATTCTTTTTTGAAAAAGCCAAGAAATGAATATAACAGCAAGATATCGAAATATTATTGATGCAGCAATAACACTTAGTAATTGACCGGTGAAAATGTTCCTCTTGCAAATGTATTCATTTTCTTGTCGGAATCCCTTAATGTTGTAAATCCACATTTTCCTTATTTAGTTGCTCTTGCCAACTGTTTCAGTTTGGTAGGAGAGAGATATTTTTGCAATGTCTGTGAAAATAAATGAAATTCTTCTTTGGTGGATAGATTCATAAAAAACACGCCATCCTTTCCTTTTTTAAATCATTAAAGAAAGAATAGTGTGTTTTTTTGTTTTGGGTGAATGTTCTATTTTATATTAATCGAGCTTTTTAGACTGGGAATCATTCCAAAATTGATTTGGATCCGGCCACTCGCAGACGGAGGGTCTTCTACACCCTCTGCAGTGATGTAGACCGATACATCATTATTCTGCAAAATCTAGCAATTGCCAGACGTCTTAATTGACAGGTACTCTACCCTCCACCCATCCAATATAACTATAGTATACGAAAACAAGAATTTTCAAGTTAATTATTTATGAATTCTAAAAATACATATGACAATGGGAAGTGTGATGCTCTGAACTAGACATCTAGTAGGATAGCTAGTTTACTTTTCTTAGCTTGATAGAACCAGCAAACGGCTACTGAGGGGAAACGGAATCATATTATGGAATCTATCTGATGACATAAAAAAAGAGGGGATTATCCCTCTTTTTCACACTCTCTAAGTTTGTAGCTCGGTAAATATAAGGTTCAAACTTTCTTCTGTCGTGTTCCATTCGTTTGGGCTCAGGATAATTTTTTCGATGGTAAGCACTCCCTTTTTTAGATTTATCAACATTTTTCACTTTTTAAATTTGTAACTCAGCCACTTTAAGACTAAGATTATCTTCCGTTGTGTTCCATTCGTTTAGGGTTTGGGTAGTTATAGTAGGAAACACTCCCTCTTATAAGTTTACCAACATTTCTATTATATCATTTATTCAAAACAGTTAATATTTTTCTGGGTAAATCCTGTATTTTTGCATTTCTCCTCGAAAAGGTGTAATATCGAATTTTCAGAAATTGGTTATTTTTTCCTAACTCCTTATCTTGGGATGATGAATATGAATAGAGGCTATTTGATTTTTGCAATAAGCTTGATCTTCCTTTTCTAGGCGATGACTATGTCAAACAGGGTTACGGAACCGACTCACGGATTGAGAGGTCGCGCTGGAAAATAATCTCAGTCACCAAAGGATGAATGATAGTTCTTATTTAGGACATCATAAAGTCAAGAGTACATAACGATTAAGCCCAACCATATATACCTTCATAAGGTGTATATGAGGTGAGCGAAGATCATGTAAGATATTCAACAGATATCTTGCATGATTGACCGAATCATTTCGAATGGGCGATAGACTGTTTGGCTATGGTTTTCAACCATAACCAAACATCTATCGCCTCATCGTAATGCTAGGTAGATCGTTATGTACTCCTATTTGTATTTGTAGAGCTATTACACCAATTGTCGTTTTTTATACGACTTAAATTTGCAGTAGCTCAGTTAGGCAGATGGCATATGCGAGCTGGACAGGTACAAGTTGAAAACATAAGGAATGTATTACTTTCATATATAGATATACGACTTAGTTAAAAAGATGAGCCCTACCGACTACCGAAAGACGAAACACCGAAACGTTTCGGTAAATCGATGCCTCCAAGAGCTGAGGGTTGGAAGTTTACCATTTGAGTTAGGTAATTTTTCACGAATTCCTCAGGTGATCATCCAAATGGATTTGAGGAGATTTGAAGTTCCTCAATTTTTTATTGAATTTGGTATAAAGTGAATGATTATGTATTTAGATTACCATCAGTTCGAACCATACGAAAGTGCTGACGTAGTATGGATGCTACCATAGCGGTAGTCGTTGATTTTCCCGCACTTCCAGTTATACCAATTACTTTTGGATGGAATTGTTTCCAGTTCCACAAAGCCATTTTCCAGTAGGCTGCATAGGGGTCTTTTGCTCGTATTATAGCTACACTTGCAGGGATACCTTTTGCACTGAAATGATTAGGAATAACAACAGCAGCTGGTCGTACTTTTTGAATTGCTGCTAGTTGTTTTTCCCACTTACTCTGTTTGGTGTAAACATAGATTTGATGGGATTTCAATGAACGAAATCTGGCAAAGTTTATTTCATGAATAGGTAAGTTCGGTTTACCAGACAGTAATTTTCCTTTCATGATGTTTACAGCTTTTCCGAGAGTAGTAGCCCTCACTTTTCTCCCTCCCATATTTCTCTCTTCTGCGCTATCTTATTCGATCAAGTGAAAAGTGGAGATGGGTAAGTACCCAAATTGTTGAGAAAGTTTAACAATGGATCATGGCATTTAGAGATAACAGGTGTTAAGATAGAAAACGATGTATGATGAAGAGAGGAGGAGTCCTTATGAGTGGTTCCCAATTCTTTCAGATTTTTTTATATGCAAATAACTGGGATATTGTTTTAAATTTGGTTTTCATTGCGATTGCATTGGTATATATTTTATTGACTGGTCCATTGGTAAAGTTTATTTCAGGAGCAACACCAGTTTCTGGACTCCATCGTTTTTCTTTTATCGTGGGACTTATGTTTTACTACTTTGCTGAAGGTAGTCCTCTGACCTTGTTGTCGCACGAGTTGTTCAGTATGCATATGGCGCAGATGACGATTTTGTACATCGTAATGCCGCCCTTATTGTTACTCGGTATTCCAGGATGGTTCGTTCGTCCATTGTTAAAAATAAAAGTTTTTCGGTCTTTGTTGACTTTCTTTACGAAACCTTTAATTATCTTGTTTATTTTTAATGGTCTTCTTTCTGTGTATCATGTGCCAGCTGTCTTTGATATGATTATGGAGAACCATCTATATCATAATATTGCTCACACCATTTTACTTATCACCGCATTGTGCATGTGGTGGCCTATTATTTGTCCTGTAGAAGAGATGGATAAAATAAAACCATTACACAAATTGGCCTACATTTTTGCAAATGGAGTTTTACTGACACCAGCTTGTGCATTAATTATGTTTGCTGATACCACAATCTATCCCATGTACAGTCAGGTTTCACCATTTTCGATCATGACACCCCTGCAAGATCAGCAAACTGGTGGCGTGATCATGAAGATTACACAGGAAGTGGTTTACATTACAGCAATTGCTCTTGTCTTTTCCAGATGGTTTCGCATCCAGCGGGCACAAGATGAAAAAGAGTTAGCAGAATGGAAAAAAAGTCAACTTGCTACAGACAAACCGTAAGGAGAGAAAGTTTTGAAAAAAAGATGGCTCCTCATTCCAATCGTTTCCCTATTTTTACTATTTGCTGCTTGTAGCACTTCAAACAACAAATCTGAGACACCGAAAACAACTCAGCAGTTATCTGCAGAAGAGACTCTCTTTCAAAATCATTGTTCTACTTGCCATGGTGGAAATTTAGAAGGTGGATATGGTCCAGCACTACAACATGTGGGGAAAACATATTCTAAGGAACAAATTTTAACGATAATGAAAAATGGTAAAGGCAGTATGCCTTCCCAATCGTTTATACCAAAAGCAGATCAAGAAAAATTAGCAGCATGGCTATCCAATAAAAAATAGACACATACAGTGTCTATTTTTTATTGGATGTTTGCAATTGATGAATCTTTCAGTTGTTATGATATTATCATGAAGATGAAAATGTGTAACGGAGTAGGTGAACAGCAGTATGGATAGATGGATGCAAGATTTAGCGGAAGACCAAAAAAAATTGACGGAAAAGCAGCAAAATATATTAGAAGCAGCAATTCATCTGTTTGCAGAAAAAGGATACAATGGCACGACTACTAGTGAGATAGCAAAGTTCGCAGGTGTTGCAGAGGCAACCATTTTTAAACATTATCGTACCAAAAAAGGACTGCTCCTTCGATTAGTTATTCCCGTAATCTCAAAGTTTGCTAGCCCCTTTATTTTAAATACACTTGTAGAGATTTTAGAACAAGAAAAGCCAATTGAAGAGATTTTGCAAGACTTGATCGAAGATCGAACGGAATTAGTGGAAAAAAATTGGAAGACGATACGAATTGTATTAATCGAAAGTTTATTTCATCCTGATATTCGTGAAGCATTAAAAGAAAATGTGGGGAAGCATGTTATTGATATTGTTAGTCAAAAAATAAACCGTTTAAAAGCAATTGGAAAGATAAGAGATGATCTACCTAATCGTGTCTTGATAAGGGGTATTATGTCTTCTGTATTCGGTTATTTATTGGCTAAAAATGCAGTTCCAGATATTTTATCAGCAGGTAATGAAGATGAAGAATTAAAGTGGACAGTCGAACTGATGTTACATGGTATAAAAGGAGAAAACAAGTAGAGTCAAAAAAAGCAATTCTACTTGTTTTTTATGAGATTCCAAGTTTCTGTTGTGATTGCGAATATCTCATGATCTTCCCATATCCCAAAAATCTGTACATGATATTTGGACAAACCTTCATTTAGGAATCCATTTTTTTCTAACACTCGGATAGATCCTTTATTATGGGGCATGACTCCTGCTTGTACACGATGGAGACCTACTTCTTCAAAAGCAAATTGCAGAGCAAGTTTGATTGCTAATGTCATGTAACCTTTGCCTTGCATACCCTCTGCTATGGAGTAACCAATAGTACAATTTTGCCACGAAGCCCGCACAATGTTACTCAATGTTAGTCTGCCGATAAGTTGATGGTCGTAAAGGAATATACCAAATCCATAGGATCGATCATTTTCCCAGTCGTTTATTTCGGTTTTAATCTTTTCCAGTTGTCCTTCTATAAGATAGTAAGATTCGGGTCGTATGGGGTTATATGGTTCCAAGAATGCTCGATTTTCTTGCCAATAGTGATAAAGGGAATCTACATCTTTTACGTTTAGGGGACGAATATAAAGACCGTTTGTTTGTAGCATTCATATCACACCTTGTTTTGGCTTTTTTAATGAAAATTATTTTCGTTTATTTTAGTACTCAAAGTTATCAGGGTCTTTACCTGCCCGAAGGTTCTCATTAAGTGAATTGATTTGCTCCATATCTTCAGCAGTTAGAGAAAAATCAAAAATATTAGCATTTTCGATCAGGCGTTCTTTTTTAGTAGTCTTAGGTATAGTAATTACGCCATTTTGTAAATCCCATCGTAAAATGACTTGTGCAATGGTTCTGTGATGTTTTGCTGCAATTTCTCTCAAGGTGGGTTCGTCCTGAAGTCTACCTCTCATCAAAGGAGACCAAGCTTCTAATTGAATACTTTCTTGCTGGCAAAAAGCTCGTATTTTCTCTTGGGATAGCTTGGGATGGTATTCTACTTGGTTTACCATAGGTTTTATCGTTCCGATACCCATTACATCTTGTAGGTGATGAATGTGAAAGTTACTTACTCCAATCGCTCTGACTTTTCCTTCTTGGTATAGTTTTTCTAACGCTTTCCAAGTATCTTTGTAAAAATTAGGGACAGGCCAATGGATTAAATAGAGATCTAAATAATTTAATCCAAGGCGTTTTAGACTCGCATCAAAAGCTGCAAGTGTAGATTCATAACCTTGGTCTGTATTCCATACTTTTGAAGTAATGAATAGGTCTTCACGTGAAATAGTAGCTGTCTTTATTGCTTCCCCCAAACTGCTTTCATTTTTATAAAGAGAAGCAGTGTCAAAACTTCGATAGCCCAGTTCAATTGCGGTATGCACTGTAGAAATCAATTCTGCTCCTTCTTGAATTTTATAAACCCCTAAGCCAAACCATGGCATTTTTACTCCATTATGTAAAGTAGTAGTAGAGTGGATATCTTTTATCATTTAGCTGTATCTCCTTAAGGCAAATGTAGGTTTGTCTTTACTTCATTAATTTGTTCCAAATGCCTTTTTTCATGTAATCCTACAAACTCTACCCATTGATGAAAACTCATAGCTTCTCCCAACACTGGATGTCTCATTGATTTTTGTGCAAGTTGATCAGCAGTTAATCCTTCTATGAATAACTCAAAAACATGACGTGAATTGTTTAATTTTTTTCGCAGTGAGTGCAATGTTCGAAACTCATCACTGATTGGAATTGGATATACAAGTTTCCGAGAGCGGTCTAGGGTTAATTGAACGGGTTTTACGATTGGTTTTTCTGTTTTCATTTGAAGGTGCTGTGTCATTTTTTTGGTGATGGTGTCTTCAGTTAAATAAAGATGCTCCAGTATTTGAGCAATGCTCCATCTGTCAGATGATTCTTGTTGATTGATTTGTTTGTCTGTTAAATACATGATGGTATTCCAAATACCGTTGCGAATTTCATTATGTTTAAACAAATTAATCCCCCCTTTATATTTATATTATACAACTGATACTCTGATAGGATTTATTAAAAACACCTTTCCACAACTGGTTTGGTGTAGAAAGGTGTTATTTTGTTTCGCTTAAGGATGTAGAAGAAATAGTAGGATCTTTTTTTGTTTTCCAAGGAATTTCTGCTAGAAGTATTCCAAGAATAATAATAGAACAACCAAATAGCTCTTCATTTGATAAAGTGATACCATTTACATAGTAGTCACCTATTGCTGCAAATACTGGCTCGAGGGTGAAAATGATTGCAACACGTGCAGAAGAGACTTTTTTCTGGACGATTGTTTGTGCTACAAAAGCGTAAACTGTTGCAAGAGCAGATGTAATTAGAATAGCTGTCCAAACAACTGGTTTTCCTATTAAAGCAATTTTTACGGATTCAAAGAAAAAAGATGAAATTCCACTAAGAACAGTGACAGTTATAAGTTGCCAAATGACAAAAGTGTAAGTTCCTACTTTGTTTGTAAAGTGGCCGGTGAGAGCAATTTGGATTGCAAAAGCCAAAGCACATCCTAAAGCAAGTACATCACCCATATTCATTCCTACGATCGATCCTGAAAGAAAATAAAGACCGATAACAGAACAGATGACTCCGATTAAAGTAGGTATTTTTATACGGTGTCGAAAAAATAGGAGTGCGACAAAAGGAACGAAAGCGACATTCATTCCTGTGAAAAATCCAGATTTACCTGATGTGGTGTAAAGCAGACTGAATGTTTGCAAGGTAAATCCAAGGAATAGAAAAAATCCGATCAATGCCCCACTCTTTATAGCTGCCCAGTTCCAGATGTTTTCTTTCACAAAAAGCTTATTGATGAGCCATAACAAAAGGAAGGCAACAAAAAAGCGAATAGCTAGAAAAGAGTAAGGAGGGATTTCTTTGATGGCATTCTGAACCACCACAAAAGTGACTCCCCAAAAAAATGTAACAGAAATCAGAATGAACTCAGGTAAAAAGCGTTTAGACACTTTTCCACCTCCTGCACAAAACTCATACTAGAATAACATAAATAAATATGTTTTGTATATTCAAAATAAAATTTTGTATTTTTAGTATTTATGAGATAATTTCTTCTGGTTGAGATGAAAAGAAAGCATGAAAACACAAGAGGCGAAAGAGTGGCCTCTTTTTATTCATTTAATATCCTCTGTACAATTTGTTCCATCTTTTTAACTGTATTTTTATCAGATGGTGTAAACACGCTACAACGGATGTCAGAGTTTTCTTTTATATCTAAAGAAGTGAGATCAAATAGCATTTTCCCCATTTTTGCGTGACGAAATTCAATAAATACTTCAGGAGATGAACTGACATCATTTTGGTGCCAAAAAGATTGAAAGTCTGCATTTTCAAGAGACAATTTGTTAATGAATTCATTGTACCAAGGGTCACCCATATACTTCCCATAGTAAGAACGAAACAGTGCTAAAAATCCACGTGCAAAGTCCGGCCAATTAACAGCTAACTGTCGTAATTCTCTGCGGGTAAATAGTAACCAGATCATATTACGTTCTTCTTGTGGTACTTGGTCAAAATTAAGAAAGACCCCAGCAGCAGCTTGATTCCACTCAATAATATTACATCTACTGTCTGAGACGATTGTGGGAAAATGGCGTAGTTCTTGAAGGATAGCCTTCATACCACTGCTAATTTCGGGCGTTTTTTCACTATTTGGTACAGTTGGTTGATCTAAAGCCAACATGAACAAATATTTTTTTTCTTCTTCGTTCAGTTGTAGGGCAGAAGATATACTGTTTAATACAGAAGAGGTAAGGGTAATATTTCTTCCTTGCTCAAACCATGTATACCATGTTGTACTTATGCCAGCTAATTGGGCAACTTCCTCTCTTCTTAGACCAGGCGTTCTCCTACGTCCGATAGAAGGCAGTCCAACTTCGTTGGGTTGTAACTTAGCTCGATGTGTCTTTAAAAACTCGGATAAGGCTTTTAATCGAGTATCTTCATTCATATCTCTAAGATCTCCTTTTTAGCAGGTAGATTTTCTGTATGCTAGCATTTATTATACTAGGATAACCTATAACTTGTAATAGGATAATGATCTGTGTCATTCTAAAAGAAAATATAGTGAAATGAGGGAAGAATGATGGGGAGAGTTGTTATTACAGGTATGGGGGTCATATCTCCAGTGGGAAACGATGTAAATACATTTTGGGATCGTATTCGCCATGGAATATCCGGTATATCTACTATTGATACATTTGATACAGCATCATTTTCCACTAAGATAGCCGGTTTGGTTCGTGATTTTGATGCAGCAAGTATTGTAGGAAAAAAAGAAGCTCGGAAGATGGATCGATTTTGTCAATTTGCTGTTGCAGCATCAAAACAAGCCATTGACGATGCTGGTCTCATTATTGAAGAGGAAAATAGGGGTCGAATTGGTGTTTACATTGGTTCGGGTATTGGAGGAATTCAAACGATTTTAGAAAATCACCGTACTATGTTAGATCGTGGACCATCGCGTGTAAATCCCGCTCTTGTACCGATGATGATAGCAAATATGGCTAGCGCTCAAGTAAGCATACTGTTTGGGTTGAAAGGCCCGACCATGGCGCATGTTTCTGCTTGTGCGACTAGCAATAATGCGATTGGAGAAGCATTTAAGTTAATTCAAAGGGGAGGAGCTGATGTGGTAATTGCTGGGGGAGCAGAAGCAGCTATAACGGATCTAGCACTTGCAGGCTTTGGTAATGCCAGAGCATTATCTACGAGAAATGATGAACCTACTCGTGCTAGTAGGCCTTTTGATCGAGATCGAGATGGATTTGTAGCTTCTGAAGGTGCCGGAATTTTGGTATTGGAATCTTTCGAACATGCAGTGAATAGGGGTGCCGTTATCCATGCAGAAGTGATAGGTTATGGCTCTACTTCTGATGCGTATCATATGGTTGCTACTGATGTAGAAGGATTAGGTGCTTATCAGGCAATGAAAGAAGCAGTTGAAGATGCTAACATTTCTATTGAAGAAATTGACTACATCAATGCACATGCCACAAGTACACCTGTAGGAGATCAATCTGAAACGATTGCAATCAAAAAATTGTTGGGGAAACGTGCTTATGAAGTTCCAGTCAGTGCAATAAAATCAATGGTTGGTCATATGTTAGGGGCAGCAGGTGGGGTAGAGGCTATAGCCTTAGTAAAAACGATCCAAGGGAACATTATTCCACCAACTATTAATTTGAATAATCCTAGTCCGGAATGTGATTTAGATTATGTTCCAAATGAAGCGCGAGAACAACTAGTAGATATCGGGATCTCCAATTCAATAGGTTTTGGCGGCCATAATGCAGTTTTAGTTTTGAAGAAGTTAAAATAAGGAGTTTTCATTCACGGTTTAATACCAAGATCTTTTTAAAATTGGTTTAAATCGTG